>JBOHAY010000113.1:0-6558 GCA_050697935.1 Gaiellaceae bacterium
CGCAGGTACACGAACCAGTACACCGCCCCGACCATGACCGCGCCGCCGACGATGTTCCCGATCGTCACGGGAAGCAGGTTGTCCGCGAAGAAGCTTCCCCACGTCAACCCGGAGAGGTCGGGCGCAGGGTCAATGCTCGCAACGAACGCGTCGTCCGTCTTGATCAGGAGCCCGATGGAGATGAAGTACATGTTCGCGACCGAGTGCTCGAAGCCCGCTGCGACGAAGGCGGCGATCGGCGGGATGATCGCGAGGACCTTGTCGGTGGTGGTGTGGGCGCCGTACGTGAGCCACACGGCCAGACAGACGAGCGCATTGCAGAGCATGCCGAGCGCGATCGCCTGGGCGAAGCCGAGGTTGGTCTTGGCTGCGGCGATCGAAAGTGCCGTCTCGCCGACGGCGCCGCCGCCGAACGTGTACTGCTCTGACACGTAGAGCAGCACTGCGGTCGCGAACGCCCCGACGAAGTTCCCGATCCAGACGATCGTCCAGTTGCCGAGCAGCCTCCGGGACGAGACGCGGCGGCTGGCCCAGGCCATCACGATCAAGTTGTTGCCCGTGAAGAGCTCCGCGCCGGCGACGACGACGAGGATCAGGCCGAGTGTGAAGACCAATCCCGCAAGCAGGCGGACGACGCCGAACGGAAGCGTGCCGCCTCCTGCGGCGACTGTCGTCGCGAAGATGGCGCCGAGGGCGATGAAAGCGCCCGCGAGGATCGAGAGGACGAACACGTTCGCGGCGTCCAGTCCTGCCTTGGTGACACCGACCGCCTCGGCCTTACGCGCAACCTCTGCCGGAGGGAGCGCGTCGAGACCGCTCGGTGTGAACGCTGTATCGGTCATCGAGCCGACGTTCGGTGCGGCCTAGGCCGATCCCTCCCTCAAATTGTCGTAAGAGCCGAACTCAGGTTTTCGTAAGAGCCGAACGACGCTGTCATGGGCTGACCGACCTGCGGAACCGCCGGTGCTTGCCACTGCCCATCTCCCGGACGGTCAGCGACGGTGTGACCGAGAGGACACCGGGAACGCGCCCCACCTGATGCACGAGGCTGTCGACGTCGAGCTGCCTGTCGACCGTCCCGACGAGCTTCACGTCGCCTTTGTGTACCTCGACGGTGACGTCGGTCGGCAAGAGCCACAGTCCGCGTGCGATCACGTTCTCGCGAATGTCACGCTCGAGCTCCGCGTCGGTGCGAGCAAACGCTCGTACGAGGTCGCTGCGAGAGACGATTCCCACAAGCTTGCCGGCCTTGAGCACGGGCAACCGCTTCACGCCCCGCTCGGTCATCATCGCTGCGGCGGTAGCGACGGACTGCCAGGACTCGACGGTGATCGCCGGCGTGCTCATCGCTGCGCCGGCGGTCTTGGCGGGCAACGGGCCCGCGAGCGCTTCGCCGCCGCCTTCGAGCAGCCACGAAAGAAGGCCGGTTCGCTCGGTGGGTGCCGACCAAAGTGCGCCGGCGACGATGTCGGCCTCCGAGACGACGCCGACCACCTTCCCGTCTCGCACAACGGGAACCCCGGAGATCTTGTGCTCGACGAGGAGCGATGCGACCTCTTTCAGCGGCATCTCGGGCGGAACGCTGATCACCGGCGTCGTCATGACGCCGGCAACGTGTGTCGCAGTGCGCTGCGCCTCCTCACCATGGGCGACGCCGCCGACGACGGCGGCAATGTCGAGTGTTGAGAGGACGCCGACCGGCCGGTCCGCGCCGGGGTCGAGGACGAGGAGGTGCGTTAGACCCTTTTCGCTCATGAGCTCAGCGGCGTGTCGCAGGCTCTCGTCCGGTCGTACGGTGAACACTTGGGTCGCAGCGCTGCTCCCGGCCGTCTGCGAGGCGACTTCGCTAGTTGCCGCCGTGGCGAGGATGTCTCGATCCGAGACGACGCCCCAGAGGCGCGTGTCGTCCTCGGTCACGTCTCCGAGCCCGACGATGCAGTGCACCTTGTGTGCGGCCATCATCCGGGCCACGGTCGACAGCGGTGTCTCGAACGGGCAGCTGACGACGCCGCGGTGCATCGCCTCGCCAACCGTTGCCGAGTCGAGGAACAAGGTCGTCGGGCGCTTGGCCCTAGTCGCTTCCTTCGTTCCCCGTGCCTTCTCTTTGGTGGTAGACATCACGAACCTCCTTCGGTCGCTTGCATGCTGTCTTCGCGCATGCCAAACCCGCATCCGTGGGACCGCCGATCGCAGTGCGGTCAACTACCGACAGCGCGGTCCTCGGTGCGGACGATCGCGCCAGGGCGCTTACTTGGTGGCATGAGCGAGCGCCGAGGGCGTCTGGCAGCCGACGATCGCCGGCGCCTCGTGGACGAGCTCGTCGTTTGCGAGGGCCTCCACCATGAACAGGGCAAAGTCCACTCGGCGCGTGATGTTGCTCTCGAGGATGGGGTCGCCCACGTGCCGGCTCCACACGGGCAGGCCCTGGCTCTCGCCCTCCTCGAGGTCGCTCCCGCGCACGACCGTCCAGCGCGTGTTGCTCGTGAACACCCGCCGGCACGCCTCCACCTGGTCGTCGATGTCGACAAAGCGGGCGAGACGCGCGAGCGGGCCGAAGACCTTCGCCATCGCTCTCAGCTTCCACGTGTACACGTCCTGGCCGTCGAGGGTGATGTGCCAGCCGCACGAGAACACGAGGCGTGCCTCAGGAGGCGCGTAGTCGAGCACCGCCTGGGCCGTTCCCGACGCGTAGTGGTGGACACCCCAGGGGACGAGCACGACGAGCACTCCGTCGCAGCCGGCGACCGCGCGCTGGATGACGTCTCGGTCGTTGGTCGCTCCCGGAATGATCGTGATGCGACCCGTGAACGCGTCCAGCTTCCCCACGCTCTTCTCCCGGCACACGCCGACGACCTCGTAGCCACGATCGAGCGCGTGCTGCACCATGTAGCGCCCGAGCTTCCCTGAGGCCCCGACGATGCAGACACTCATCGGTGCGCTTCTCTCCGGCATCAACGACGTGCCTCGGCGAGAGAGGCTCCGCGAGACTGGGCATCGGCGCGCGATGGCCCTTCAGCTGCGGGCCGGATGCCGACCACGAGCAGGTATCCGATCATCCAGAGCTCGCCGACCGTCGCCGGGATCCCGAGCGCGTCAACGAGCCACGTCGGCGCATCGACGGCGTATTCGACGAAGGCACTCGTGACGTAGCCGACGCCGCCGGCGACGAGGATCCTGCCCAGCGCCCGCGGGAAACGGCCGGACGTCGCAGCGACCCACCCCATCGGGATCAGCCAGAGCCCGAAGAAGAGGGCGCCGACGCCCCAGAAGCTCTCGCTCAGCCGGAAGAGCAGCTGCGTCGTCGCTGCGGCATCGTCGCCCGGCGCGAGTCCTGTGTCGGCGGCGACCCCGAGCGCAGTCGCAACGGCGGCGCTGCTGGCGAGGATCGCCACGGCGTTGACCATTCCGAACACTCCTAGCGCCCACGCGGCCACCGGATTGATCGGTCGGAACAGCTTGTAGAACCACACAGCGGCGAGCGCCTGCGTGACGACGATCGCAAGCTCTACTCCGAGACCAAGGCGAGCGAGCCCGTCGTCAGTCGTGAGTTGTTCGAGCGTCTTGGCGGCGTCGTCCGGATCGTAGACCGCCGGGCGGATCAGCAGTAACCCGATGCCCGTGATCGCGAGGCCGAGGTACCACGCGCCTGCCGCCCGGGCGGAGCGGCGCTCCTGCCCGAGATCGTCTTCGGGCGCCAGCTCACTCTCGAGGGCGATCGACGGCCCTCCTGTCGAAACTTTCATGAGAACCACCTCCTGTGCCTATTCGCCCTTCATTCGCCGCATGGCCTTGATCGCCGCAGAGGCAGTGAGTCCCGCTGCGATCGTCCCGGCAGCGACGGCCGCGACCCTGCGCTTGCTCTCGACGCTCTTGCGCAGGTCTGCGAGCGCGCGCACGAGTTCATCCCGCTCGCTAGCGATCTCGCGGCGGATCTCCTCCTCGCTGCGGCGCTCACTCGCCACCGATGCCCCGCAGTGCCTGTTGCGTGAGACGTGCCTCCTCCAACGCCTTCTCCGGCTTTAGCGGCGTGACTCTGCGGAGGAGGCTCCGCGAGACGAGTGCGAGGAGAACGACGACGACGAGCAGGACCACGAACAGGATGAGGAGCGCGAGCCACCAGTCCATGACCAGTGCGAGCGCCACAGCGGTCGTCGCCAGGCCAACGCCCAAGGCGTAGAGGAGGATGACTCCGGCGGCGACTGCGAGAGCCGCACCGGCGGCTGCGGTCGCGCCCTTGCGCTCGAGCTCGGAGCGTGCGAGCTCTCGCTGAAGCCGCGCCAGGGTGCTGGCATGCACGAGCACTCGCCGCGCCGGCGCGAGGATCCCTCGCGCCGGCAGCTTCACTTCATTCTCCTCCGCGGTCAACTTCACGCGTTCTTCGCCTCCTTCAGGTCGAAGTGCGGCTCGTGCGGGCCGGCATCCAACCGGAACGGCGGGTACTCACGGGTCATGAACGCCGCGTAGGCGACGACGCGCAGCACCCAGCGGTCGAGTCCGAGCACGAGGTCGAAGATCTCCTTGGGGTAGCGATCCTTGAACAGCATGAGGACCCCAGCGACGAGGACGAGAAGGCCGACGAGCCCGAGCGACCATCCGACCCCGGCGAAGATCCCGGCGATGCAGAACTGCGGGATACCGAGCAGCCACCACCCGATGAGGGGGAGGCCGCGGCGGAGGTCCTGCGGATAGTCGATCTCGAGCCTTGCCGGGTACTCGGGCACCTCGTTGAGCGTGAACGGCGGGTACTCGTCGCTGCCGAGGGCGCCGAAGGTGTAGAAGGCGACCCGCCACGACCAGCGCAGCACGCCCACGTTGAAGTCGAAGATCCCCCGCGGGTAGCGCCCCGTGAACAGCACCGCGAAGAAAGCGACCACCGTCAACACGAAGAACGCGACCCAGAGGAATACGAGCACGATGAAGTGCGGAATGGCGAGCAGCCACTTGACGAGCCAGAGCCAGCGGCTCAGATGCGGCGCCAACTCGCCCTCGAGGGCGACAGTCGGCCCTCCCATTGAGACCTGCATGACAACCACCTCCTGAGGCCAGGTTCTCGGCGGAGCGCCGCTCGCTGCATCAGGGAAAGCACGGGTTGTGATGGGACGGAGTACGGAGTCCAGTGCAGGCTCGCGGCGCGCACGGTGATAAGGATCGAATCAAGCTGCGAGCCCGCCGGCGTGCGCCGCGATAGCGCGGCCGCTCCTCGCTCGCGACCAGCCTCGCCACCGTCCGCCGGTTGCCCAGCCGTCGCGCGATCTCCCGCTGGGACAGACCGTCCGCACCCAGCGCCCGCGGGAGAACCCGTGGGCTGTGTGGGGAAACCGCATGACGATCAGTCCACGCTCGGATGCAGGGCAATCCGCTGGCGAGCACCGTGAATGCCGATGGCTGCAGTCGAAGAGCCGGCTGGCGATCAGATAGATGCGTCAGTCGGCCTGAGCTCCGCCGAGGCGCGGAGTCGGCTGGCCGAGTACGGCCCGAACGTGCTCGCCGAAGCCAAACCGCCCTCCCATGTGCGACGACTGTTCGCCCAGCTCGTGCATCTCTTCGCATTGCTCCTATGGGCCGGAGCGGTGCTCGCATGGCTCGCGGGGATGCCGCAGCTCTCGATCGCGATCGTCGTCGTCGTGCTCGTGAACGCGGCGTTCGCCTTCGCGCAGGAGTACCGCGCAGAGCGCGCAGCCGACGCCCTCCGGCGCATGCTCCCGCAAACCGCACGCGTGCGCCGGGACGGCGAGGTCGTGGAGCTGCCCGCTGAGGAGCTGGTGCCCGGCGACGTACTCGTACTCGACGCCGGCGAGCGGGTCACCGGAGACGCCGACTTATTGGACGTGACGGAGCTTCGCGTCGACAACTCGACGCTCACGGGCGAGTCGTGGCCGGTCTCGCCGGAGGGGCGGGTGCTCGCCGGGACCTACGTCGTCTCGGGCCGCGCGGAGGCGCTGGTGACCGCGACGGGCATGCAGACCGAGTTTGGCCGCATCGCCGAGCTGACGCAGCAAGCGCGGACGAAGCCGAGCCCGCTCGAGCTCGAGCTCAAGCACGTCACGCGGCTCGTCGCAGTCATTTCGACGGGGATCGGGGTGACCTTCTTCTTCGCCGCCGGCGCGCTCGGAATGGGGCTCGAGGAACGCTTCGTCTTCGCCGTGGGCGTCATGGTGGCGAACGTACCCGAGGGCCTCCTGCCGACGGTCACGCTCGCGCTCGCCCTCGCGACACAGCGGATGGCGCGGCGCAACGCGCTCGTGCGCCGTCTCTCCTCGGTCGAGACCCTTGGCGAGACGACCGTCATCTGTACCGACAAGACGGGCACGCTGACCGAAAACGAGCTAACCGTGGTCCGGGTTTGGACTCCGGAGCTGGAGCTCGACGTCGAGGGCACGGGGTACGAGCCCTTCGGCCGCTTTCGCTCGAATGGACGGGTCGTACAACCCAGTCGGATCGCCGAGTCGCTCCGCGCCGGGCTTCTCTGCACCGACAGCCGTCTCCTGTCGAGTGGGGACGGCTGGGCCGTCCGCGGCGACCCGACGGAGGGAGCGCTCGTCGTCCTCGCCGCGAAGG
>JBOHAY010000114.1:0-10830 GCA_050697935.1 Gaiellaceae bacterium
TGCTCGCCTTCGCGTGGAAGACGAAGCCGGCCGGCGTGCGCTCCGCCCAGCGCGCCGCCGTCTCCGGTGTCGGCAGCCGGTAGAACGGCGAGTCGACCTCGACCGTGTCGAAGCGCTCGGCGTAGTAGCCGAGCCGCGCTTTCGGCGTCGAGACACCGCGCGGATACCAGGTCTTGATCAGCCCCTCGTCCGCGAACGAGCACGTGCCGAGGCGGACCGTGGCGGGCATCGGGAGAGCGTAGGGGGTCGGCCGAGCCGACCCCCTACGAACGGTAAGCCCTACCGCTTCTTGCGAACGACCTTGCTCTGCGCCGTGAACCCGTTCACCGTCGGGTTCACGCACGGAACGGGCGCGAGCAGCGGCGTGAGCTGCGTGCAGAGTGGCGCTGCCGAGCCCGCGGCCGCGACGGCGTTCGCGCGGAAGAACGTCCCCGTCTTCGCCTTGAACGCGAACGTTCCGGCGGCGGACACCTTTGCCCTCCCGAGCCGCTTGAGCCCGGTGGCCTTCGCGCCGCCGAAGATCGACACGGTCGCTCCGCCACGCGGCTGGCCGGCCTGCGTGACGCGGCCGCTCACGGTCGCGCCCTTGCCCGACCTCTTCGCGGCGACGCTCACCGCGCCAGGTGCGACCGCAGCCGGCGCTGCGACCGTGCCTGCGACGTTGACCTGACCGACGAGCGGCGTGTACGGAGTCCAGAAGCTGACCCACGCGCCGACGGCGACGGTGCTGAAGACACCGTTGATCGCCAGCTCGGCGCTGTACACCTTGGCGCCGAAGGTCGCGCGCCCGGGCGTTCCCGGAGGCAGGTCCGGCGGCGGCAGGCAGATCTGGATGTATGCCGGGCCGAGCGCCGCCTGAGCCCCAGCTGTGGGAACGAGGTACGTCGGCACCGTGAGCGTCTGGCCCGCAGCGGTGAGCACCATCGCCCAGATTGCGAGCGGCGTCGCTCCACCTGTGCACTGAGCCACCGTCGCGGCCGGAATCTGACCCGGCGCCGTGACGACGAGCTGGCCTTCGAGCGGGAGATCCGCTCCCGCGAGATCGAGCGCCTTGACGATCGCCTTCACAGGCCCGAGAACCGTGCCCGGCGCCTGCGTCGTGGTGAGCTGCGTCCCCGACGGGGCGTAGATCCGAACGCTCGCGGTCGGATCGTCGTCCGGGCTGAGCGTCACCTTGATCGTGGAGATCGTGCCCGCCTGGGCGATCTGCAGCTTCGGCGAGGTGTACGCCGCGAGCGCGGCGGGTACTGCGATGAGTGCCGCTACCGAAGCGACTCCAGCGGCAACGGTCCAGATTCGTCTTTTCATCTGCCCTCCTCTTTGAGTGCCGAGTCTCTCACAGGTGCCGTGCGAGGTCATCCCTTCGCGCGCAGGAGACCGCTCGCCTTGACCCATTGCTTGTTGTCGTAGCGGTACAGGTACACGTGCTCCATCGGCCGATAGTCGGTGCGCGACGTCTGGAGCCGTATCCCCGGAAGCATGAACGGGTTGGCCGCCGTGTCGAGGCTTTGGGCCGCCTTCAGCAGACCGGTCCGGGTGAGATTCTTACCCGCCTTGCGCAGCGTCTCCACCATCGTCCAGGCAACGGTCATGCCGTACCAGTTGTAGACATCGGTTGGTCGTCCCGACGGGTTGTACTTCTTCATGATCGAGCGGTACAGCGCAACGATCGGATCCTTGGCCCAGACGGGGTCGTTCGGGTTTTTCACGAACGCGATGGACAGCGCGCCCTTCGTCAGCTCGGGCGCGTTGAAGCGTGCGATCTCCATGATCGTGGGCTCGATCGAGACCGACGCGATGTAGACCTGGGGCTTCCAGCCGAGATTGTGTGTCGCCCGGATCGCGTTGAGGAAGAACTTCGGCGTCGCGAAGAGCATCAGCGTGTCCGCGCCAGAGGACTTCAGGAGCGCCACCTGCGAGGAGACGTCAGCGCCGGTGAACTCGTACGACTGCCTCGCGACGACCTTGGGTCCCTTTCCTGCGATCGCGCGTGTGAGCCCCGTGAGCATGTCGAGGCCGAGCTCGGTGTTCTCGTACAGGACCGCGATCCGCGCGCGCGGCCGCGCCTTGACGATCGTCTTCCCATACACGTCTCCCTCGCCGCGGTAGCTCATGAGGAAGCCCATCGTCCACGGGTAGCGAGCGAAGCTCCTCCCGATTGACTGCGACCCGTCGCCGGCCCAGAGCTGAGGCACCTCCTGCGCGTTCAGGTAGTCGCGGATCGCGAGGTTGTTGGCCGTCCCGATGCTGTTGAAGACGGCGAAGACCTTGTCTTGCTCCACCAGGCGCCGCGTGAGCTGGACGGTCTGCCCGGGGTTGTACGCGTCGTCGTAGTAGCGGTACTCGATCTTGCGGCCGTTGACTCCACCCTTCGCGTTCACGTAGTCGAAGTACGCCTTCGCGCCCGGCCCTACCGTGCCGAACGCAGCCGCCTCGCCTGTGAGCGGCACGGTGCCGCCGAGGAGGACGCTGGTCGCCGTGACCCCTGGGTCGGCCACCGGAGAAGCGCCGACGCCCGCGACCACGACGAGAGCGACGATCGCGGCGAACGCGACGCGCACGATCACTTCGTGACCGGCGATCGCAGCCCTGGGAGCTTCAGGACCGCTGCTCCGACTCGCACGCGCGCACTCTCGGCCATCGGCAGGTCGAGATAGAGCAGATTCGACGTCGACTGAGCGGTTGAGGATGACGCGAGCGTGAGACTCAGCCTGGAGCCCCTCGGGACGAACGTCGCCTGGTTGATCAGGCGGATGGTGACCTTCCTCGCTCCGTTTCCGGTGGGGACGCCTCCGGCGCTGACCACGATCTCCTTCCCTTGCGGCGTGCGCGCGGTGAGCACGGCGACGAGGCGCGACCAGCCGCCGCTCGCGGCGACCGAAGCTGTCACGGTCGGCGAGCCGAAGATCTCGATTGCCTTGCGGAGCCGCGCCGTCGTCCGGACTGCCTTGCCGCTGCGCGCAAAGGTCGTGACACCGGGAAGCGCGAACGTCGAGGTTGTCGTCTTTGGTAGGGACGGAGTCCACGGCGCGGGCGTGGTAGTGCCCTCGGGCGCGACGGCAACGCCCGGTACGCGAGCACATGCTCCACTTCGCAGGTAGCAGTCGAACCAGGCTCGAACCTGCGTCATCAGCGATGCGGTGTCGGATGCCGGGAACGTCGACGGCGCGTGGCCGTGGAGGCCGAGGTAGAGCAGCTTGGGCCCGCGGAGACGCTGCAGTGCGAGGGAAGCCTGCTCGATCCCAAAGAGGAAGTCGCGTCGGCCCTGCGCCATGAAGACAGGTGTCGCCACCGTGTCGAGCTTCGAGATGCTCGATCGAGCCTGGGCCCACGGACGCACCGCCGCGGTGTTGCCGGCGAACGCTGCTGCCTGTACGGCGACGAGCGACGGATCGCGCTTCTCCGGTGGAATCGAGCCGGCGAGCCCGGCGACGAGCCCGGACTTCACGAGCCCTTGCGGCATGAGAGCCGAGTAGAGGTCGGTCCAGGTCTCGACGGTGACCACGGCGGCCCAGGGAACGCCGGCAACGAGGGAGTTGAAGATCGCTCCGCCGCCGTAGGAGATACCCCAGGCGCCGATTCTCGTGTCGGAAACCTCCGCGCGGGATGCAAGCCAGCTGTGGACCGCTCGCGTGTCCGCGACCTCGCGCGGCCCGTCGATGCCGACGAGCCCGCCCGACTCGCCGTGGCCGCGCGCGTCGAAGGTGAGGATCGCGTACCCCTGGTCGAGGAATCCGTATCCCTGGACCAGTGCATTCATCTGCGCGCGATTGCCCGAAAGTCCATGCAGGAAGACGAGTGCCGGCCAGCCGCCGGCAGGCGCCACGCCGTCCGGGACGTAGAGCGTCGCGGCGATCGAGACTCCGTCATCCATCGGGATCACGATGTCCTGCTTCGCAAGCGTCGCCGCCGGCGCGTTTCCGACGACGAGGACGAGCGCGGCCGCGAGTCCCGCTAACCAGGCCTTCACCACGAGGCGGAAGCGTAGCGTCCTGTCCCGGTGTCTGACACCGATTGTTAAGAACGCAACATGTCGTTCAGTATCGATGCGGGTTTGCGGTGCCGAGGATGCGATGCGGTGTCAGACACCGTTCCTGCGGGGGGTCTGACCTCGCGTCTGCCTACACTCCGGCGTCATGGATTCCCGACCCATCGGCGTCTTCGACTCGGGCATGGGCGGGCTGACCGTCCTGCATGAGTGCCTCGTCACCCTGCCCCACGAGGACTTCGTGTACCTCGGCGACGGCGCGCGGTTGCCGTACGGCCCACGCCCGCTCGACGAGCTGCGCCGCTTCGCCGGAGAGATCGCGGGGTACCTCGAGCATCAGGGCGTGAAGCTGATCGTCGCCGCGTGCAACTCGGCGACCGCCGCCGCGCTTCCCGATCTCCAGCGTCAGCTTTCGGTGCCGGTGATCGGCGTGCTCGCTCCGGAAGCTCACGCGGCGGTGCTGGCTACGCGGAACCGCCGGATCGGGCTCCTCGCCACCGAGGCGACGGTCGCAAGTGGCCGGTACACGGAGCTCGTCCGTTCGCTGGACGCCGGAGCCGAGGTCGTGCCCGTCGCCTGTCCGCGGCTCGTCCCGCTGATCGAGGGTGACGACCCGTTCGGCGACGAGACGATCGCTGTGGTTCGCGAGTACGCGGCACCGCTCAAAGAGGCCGGTGCGGACACGGTCATCCTCGGCTGCACTCACTACCCATTGATTCGACCGATCTTCCAGCGCGTATTCGGACGAGGCGTCACGCTCGTCTTCTCCGCGGAAGAGACCGCGCGCGAGGTAGGCGAGACGCTAGTCCGGAAACGGATCGAGAACGCAGACGCGCGCGAAGGCTCGTATCGCTTCCTGACAACCGGCGACCCCGAGCTCTTCCGTGGCATGGGGCGACGGTTCCTCCAGCTCCCGATCGACACCGCCGAGCACGTCGAAGTGTCCGCGCTCGAAGCGGCTGCGGCATGAGGGACGACGGCAGGCGGTCGGACGAGCTCCGGCCGCTCGAGATCGAGACGGACTACCTCGAGCAACCGCACGGCTGCGTCCTCTACGGGCAGGGAAAGACGATCGTCTTGTGCACGGCAACCGTGGAGGAGAACGTGCCGCGGTGGCTCGCCAGGAGCGGTCGAGGCTGGATGACGGCCGAGTACGCAATGCTGCCGGCGTCGACCGGGGAGCGCACGCAGCGGGCTGTCTCTCGTGGACGCCCCGACGGGCGCACGGTAGAGATCCAGCGCCTCATCGGACGCGCGTTGCGTTCGGTGTGCGACTTCGAGGCACTCGGCGAGAGGACGCTCTGGCTCGACTGCGACGTGCTCCAGGCAGACGGTGGAACCCGCTGTGCCTCGATCACCGGTGCGTGGATCGCGGCGAGCCGCGCGCTCGACCGCTTCGGGCTGTCCAAAGCGCTCACGGGCTCGATCGCAGCGGTTTCGGTCGGCATCGTCGCCGGCGAGGCCGTGCTCGATCTCGACTACGCCGAGGACTCGGGCGCGGAGACGGACATGAACGTCGTGATGACCGGCGACGGGCGACTCGTCGAAGTGCAGGCGACCGCCGAGCGGGATCCATTCTCTCGCGAGCTCCTCGACGAGCTCCTCGACCTCGCTGCAGGCGGCATCGACGCCCTCACGGTCGCGCAGAACGACGCGGCGTCTCTCCCGCGACCTCTCGCGGCGAGCGAATGAGAACTTTGTGGCTCAGAGCCACAAAGCTCGCGCTCGAGGTGTGAGGCCGTCGCTCGACGCGTGAAACTGCTGCTCGCCTCGCGGAACGAGAACAAGCTTCGAGAGCTGCGCGCAGCGCTACCCGACTGGGAGATCGCTCTGCTCTCGACGCCCGACGAGCCCGTCGAAGACGGCGAGACGTTCGCCGCCAACGCGCGGATCAAGGCGACCCACGGCCGAGCGCATGCCTCTGTCACGGACTGGGTCGCAGGCGAGGACTCGGGCATCGAGGTCGTAGCGCTCGCCGGTCGACCCGGCGTCGAGTCGGCGCGCTGGGCCTCGGACGGAGTTGCGCGACTACTCTCCGAGCTCGACGGCGTGGACGACCGTCGCGCCCGTTACGTGTGCGCCATCGTCGTCCTGACCCCGGATGGGGGCGACCTGACTGCGAGTGGGGCGTTGGAGGGCGGGGTCGCGCTCGAACCTCGCGGTAACCAAGGGTTCGGGTACGACCCGATCTTCGTTCCGGTCGGGCAGACGTCGACGGTTGCCGAGCTCGGAGACGCGTGGAAAACGGTGCACTCGCATCGCGCTCGGGCGGCTCGCGCGCTTGCGAAATCACTCACCTCGGCCTGACTTGCGAGCAGCGTCGCGACCACCCTTGGGGATCCCGGCGCGACCATAGGTCGCGCGAGCGGATCCTGGTCTTGCGCCAATCAGCGCTGCTGCCTGCTAGCGTCGAGCGCCGATGGACGCGGCACAGGCCCTCGCCGAGCTGACCGAGCTCTCATCGCAGATCGAGTCCGCCGTCGTGCTCGGCGCGGATGGGTCCGTGCTCGCTTGGACGCACGACGACCCCGCCCGAGGCGCAGCGCTCGCGAGCACGGCACTCGATCTCGTCGGCGCAGCGTTCGCGCTCAACGACCAACCGCAAGAGGTGACGCGCGTCGAGGTCGAGCTCGAGGAAGGAGCGGTCTTCGTCCTTCGTGAAAACGGCCGGACGATCGCTGCCACGACCGGGCCGGATCCGACGTCGGGCCTCGTCGTCTACGACCTGCGAACGTGCCTCCAGGGCATCGCGGAGCCCGAGCCGAAGAAGAGGAAGCGCCAGACGACTCCGAAGGCGAACGAGGGCGGCGCATGAAGAAGCTCATTCGGTTCGTCGTCCTCGTCGGGTTGGCGATCTGGGCCTGGAGGCGGCTGGCGGGGCCTTCGGGGCCCCGGGAACGAGCAGGTGTCTCGTATGCGGACGGTTCGTCGATCGTCCTCGAGCCTGGGTCGGCCGGATTCGAGCGGCTCGCCTCGATCACGCACGCCGCTCTTCGGTCGTGACGCACGACGAGCTCGGCGCGCTCCTCGTTGACCGAGCGCTCCTCGAAGGCGACTTCGTGCTGCGCTCGGGTCGTCGCTCGACGTGGTATCTCGACAAGTACCGGTTCGAGACGGAGCCTGCGATCCTCCGCGCGCTCGGCGAACGGCTTGCTGAGGTTGCGCGCGAGCACGAGCCCGAGGCTGTCCGATTGGCAGGGCCGGCACTGGGAGGGGTCGCGTTGGCAGCTTCGGCAGCGATGGCGTCCGACCTGCCCTTCATCATCGTCCGCGGTGAGACCAAGGAATACGGCACGGCCAAACGGATTGAGGGCCCCTTCGAGGAGGGTGAGCTGGTGTGTCTCCTCGAGGACGTCGTCACGTCCGGTGGCGCCCTCGCCGAGGCGGTGTCGGCTCTCCGAGACGAGGGGCTCGCGGTCCGGAATGCCGTCTGTGTCGTCGACCGGGAAGAGGGTGGCTCGGACGCTCTCGCGCGCCTCGGTGTGCGTCTCCGGGCGCTCTTTCGTGCGAGCGAGCTTCTGGAAATGCACAAAACCGCCGCAAAACGCGATGGTTGAGCCAAATCCGATGGGGTGTTAGGCTCCTTCGGTTCCATGAATGCGAATTCGACGTCAGGAGGAGAGCAGTGACCAAGCAGGATTTCGTGGACGCCGTGGCCGATCGGGCAGGCATGTCCAAGCGTGATGCCGGCTCTGCGGTAGACGCCGTGCTCGACACGATCACGTCTGCGCTCAAGAGCGGCGACGCCGTCACCTTTACGGGTTTTGGCAAGTTTTCGACCTCGGCGCGCGCCGCGCGCATGGGCGTCAATCCTCGCACGGGAGCAAAGGTCATGATCCCGGCGACGACAGTTCCCAAGTTCTCCGCCGGGAGCTCGCTCAAGGCTGCGGTCAAAGGCGGCTAGCGGGCTTCGAAACAGAGTTTGAGAAGGGGCCGCCACGTGCGGCCCCTTCTTTCGTCCCAGCTATCACGATGTATTGCGTGCGGGACGTCGCTGCACTGCGGAACGGGTCTGCGGAACGTGTCAGACACCACGCGCCGAGCTTGCGACAGAAGCTGTGGAGAATTCACTCGCAGCCAACGAGTTCCCGTTGCCGCAGGGCGAGCGAGTCGTGAAGCGATCGATACACATCGGGCGCTGTCTGACACGGAATCTTGAAAGCGAACGTGTGTTCGTATACCGTCGATCCCTATGCAGCTCTCGTTCGATTCCGCCGACCGGCTCGTCGAGCTCGTGCAGGCGCAGCGGGGAGCCGTCACCGCGGAGGACGCGGCTCGCGTCCTGTTCGCTCTCGAGCGCGCGCCCGCGACGCTTGCGCGCAGCCTGCTCGCCGACGTTGTCGAAGGTGACGCGCGACTGACCTGGCTCGGAACTCGCGTCGGGCTCGCGGGCGACCCATCCGGGGAGACGACGATCGAGAACGCTGAGCTCGTCGTCTTCGATCTCGAGACGACCGGCCTCTCCGCAAGTCGCGACCGCATGTGCGAGATCGGCGCGGTCCGCGTTCGCGCTCTGGCGATCGGCGAGACGTTCGAGACGCTCGTCAACCCAGGCGTCGTCCTTCCGGCGACGATTGCGGCCCTGACGGGAATCACTGCCGGCGAGCTCCGTCGTGCGCCACGTCCGGAGCACGCGGTTCGTCGCTTCCTCGCGTTCGCAGGTGATGCGCCCCTCGTGGCGCACAACGCCCGTTTCGACGTCGGGTTCCTGGACCGCGCCGTCGAGCGGCTCACCGGGCAGCGCGTGGCAGCGGCGGTCGTCGACACCGTGTGGCTGGCCCGGCGACTTCTCCACCGCCGAAGCGAGCGCTTCTCGCTCCTCGAGCTCGCGCACTTCTTCGGAACGACGTGGCAACCGTGCCACCGAGCGCTGCCGGACGCCCTCGCAACGGCCGAGATCCTGATCGCGCTCCTCGGCCTCGCGCAGGAGCGCGGCGCGAGGACGATCGGCGACATCGTCGAGCTCGCGGCGCCGCGCGCACGACGGCTCCACTCGAAGCGCTCGCTCGTCGCGGGCGCGCCGACGACTCCCGGCGTCTACCTGTTTCGCGACCGCAACGACACCGTTCTCTACGTCGGAAAGGCGCGCGACCTGCGCACGCGGCTCCGCTCGTACTTCTCGGGCGACCGTCAGCGCCCGGCCGTCGAGGCCGCACTTGGTGCACTCGAACGCGTGGAATGGCGGCAGCTCGGGTCGGAGCTCGAGGCCGCGCTCGAGGAGCTTCGGCTGATTCGCGAGCTGCGTCCTCCCGCGAACGCGCGCGTGGGGCGGCCGGACCGGTACGTCTACCTCGCGCGACGCCCGGGGAAGTGGAGCGTCGTGTCCGAACCGGGTCCGCTCGGTCCGATCGCGAGCAAGCGCAAAGCGCAGCTCGCAGCGCGAGCGCTCGATGCATTCGAAGGGGACGATCTCGCCGCGGCGATGCCGTCGTTACGCACGAAGCTTCGTCGGCTCGCGCGCGATCTGCGCTTCGAGGACGCCGCCCGCCTACGGGACCGGCTTGCCGCGCTCGAGGACGTCGCCGCCCGCGTCAACGAGCTCGATCGGCTCCGCCGCTCGAGGCTCTGCGTGCTCGCTCCCGCACGGGAACCCGGTTTCAAGCGCGCGTTCTTCGTCGCGGGCGGGAAGGTGACAGCGCGCACGCTCGCGTACGGCTTCGGCGGAAAGCTCGAGGTCGAGGCCGGCCTGGCCAAGGCTGCGCTCGCCGAGACGTCGCTTGCGCCCGAGGACGCGGACGAGTTGCTGATCGTCTCGGGGTTCTTGCGCCGCCCCGGCCCGGAGCTGCGGATCGTCACGTTGGACGCGGCTCAGATCCTCGCCGCGTAGGGGCGAGGCTTGCCTCGCCCTGATGCGACCCGAAGATGAGCGATGCAAGCATCGCCCCTACGATGCCGTGCGTGAGCGCTGCCCTCAACTTTGCCGACCGGCTCGTCGAGGCGGTCGGGCGCAAGCGGAGCCAGCTCGCCGTCGGGCTCGACCCACGACTCGACCTCTTGCCGATGGAGCTGCGCGGCGAGGCGGTGCTCGGCCGCGCAGCCGCGGCCTCGGCGGTCGCGCGCTTCTGCAAGGGAATCGTCGACGCCGTCGGGCCATACGTCGTTGCGGTGAAGCCGCAAGCGGCGTTCTTCGAGGCGCTCGGCTCGGACGGATTCCGAGCGCTCGAGGAGGTCTGCGAGTACGCACGGTCGACAGGATTGCTCGTGCTGCTCGACGCGAAGCGTGGCGACATTGGCTCGACCTCGCGAGCGTATTCGGCGGCGTTCCTCGAGCCGCGCGACGGCGACCTACCGCTCGCTGACGCAATGACGGCGAGCCCCTATCTCGGCCACGACTCCGTCGAGCCGTTTCTCGCCGCTTGCCGCCGTCACGGCGCGGGCGTCTTCTTCCTCGTGCGAACGTCCAACGCCGGCGCGGCCGACGTCCAGGATCTCGTGCTCTCGGACGGGCGTCCGCTCTGGCATCGCCTTGCCGAGCTCGTGCGCGAGTGGGGCGAGCCTTTCGTCGGCGAGCACGAGCTGTCGAGCGTCGGCGCCGTCGTCGGTGCGACACATCCGCGGGCGGTCTCCGACGCGCGGCGACTGCTTCCGCAGTCGCCGCTCCTGCTCCCCGGCGTGGGTGCGCAAGGTGCGACGCCGGCCGATGTCGCGCGAGCAT
This sequence comes from Gaiellaceae bacterium, assembly GCA_050697935.1. Lineage (GTDB taxonomy): Bacteria > Actinomycetota > Thermoleophilia > Gaiellales > Gaiellaceae > GMQP-bins7. Next base: position 10,644 of record JBOHAY010000114.1, read on the forward strand.
TCACGGCGGGGCCGGCGAGCGCGCTCGTGACGGCCTCGCGGTCGGTCATCTACGCGTACCGCGACACGGACGCCGATTGGCGCGCGGCAGCCGGCGCCGAGGCGGAGAAGTTGGCGACTCAGGTGTGGGCCGCCGCGGGCTGGTAAGGCGAGATGGCTGATGGATATACGAACGCGCGGCTGCGAAG
>JBOHAY010000115.1:0-2297 GCA_050697935.1 Gaiellaceae bacterium
ATGTCCCCCCTCAAGCACAGCACCAACATCGCGGCCCGCATGGGTCGCTGGAGCGCAGCCCATCGCAAGACGGCGATCTGGGGCTGGCTCGCATTCGTCGTCGCAGCGTTCGCAATCGGGATGGCATTCCCGATGCAGACGATCGGCGAGGCCGACTGGAACGTCGGAGAGGCCCGCAAGGGCGATCACATCATCCGTGACGGCGGCTTCGTGCCCGACGAGCAGGGCGAGTTCGTGCTCGTCCAGTCGGACTCAAAGACTGTCGACGACGCCTCGTTCCGCGCCGTCGTCCGCGAGGCGGTTGTCACCCTCGAGGGCTTCCGGCAGGTTGAGAAGCTCCGCTCACCGCTCGCTGCGGGCAACGAGGGCCAGATCTCGAAGGATCGCCATGCGGTGCTGATTCAGTTCAGGCCCAAGGGCACGTACGACGAGGCCGTGAAGTACATCGATTCGATCACCACAGCCACCACCGAGCTGCAGGAACAGCACCCGGACTACTACGTCGGCCAGGCCGGCTCGGCCTCCACCGGCAAGGCGCTCGACGCGATGTTCGGTTCGCAGCTCGCGCGGGCCGGGCTCCTCTCGATCCCCTTGACGCTGATCATCCTCCTGCTTGTGTTCGGCTCGCTCGTCGGGGCGTCGATCCCGCTCCTGCTGGGCCTCACGTCGGTGTTCGCAACCATTGGCCTGCTCGGGCTGCCGAGCCAGCTCGTTCCGATGGACGAGAACGTCGCGGCGGTCGTGCTGCTCATCGGGCTGGCAGTCGGCGTCGACTATTCGCTCTTCTACATCCGCCGCGAGCGTGACGAGCGACGCGCCGGGCGAAGTGAGTCGGCCGCACTCGAGGCGGCCGCTGCGACCTCGGGTCGTGCCGTCCTCATCTCGGGTATCACGGTGATGGTCGCGATGGGCGGGATGTTCTTCTCAGGCGACAAGTCGTTCATGTCGTTCGCAATCGGGACGATGATGGTCGTCGCGGTCGCGATGATCGGCTCCCTCACCGTGCTGCCGGCGATCCTCTCCTGGCTCGGCGACCGCGTCGACAAGGTGCGCGTGCCTCTCATCGGGAGACTTCGGCGAAACGACGGCGAGGGGCGTGTCTGGAGCGCGGTTCTCGACCGCGTCCTCCGTCGGCCCGTGCTCTCGGCAGCCGCCGCCACGGCCGTACTGCTCGCACTGGCAGCACCCGCACTGAGCCTGAACACCTCGATCTCCGGACTCGATGCCTTGCCGTCATCGCTGAAGGAGCTGCAGTCGTATCACCGAGTCAACGACGCGTTCCCCGGCGGCGCCACGCCTGCCATCGTGGCGATCGCGGGCGATGCGTCTGATCCGAAGCTGCAGACCGCCGTCGCCGAGCTCCGTGAGCAGGCGCTGTCCTCCGGTGCCGGGCTCGAGCCGATCCAGGTCGACGTCGCTCCCGGTGGCAAGGCCACGAGGGTTCTGATCCCGCTCGTGGGCAAAGGTACGGACGCCGGATCAAATGTAGCGCTGGCGACGCTTCGTGAGACGATAATCCCGGCGACACTCGGAACCGTCTCCGGTATCGAATACGGCGTCACGGGAGACACGGCCGCGTCGAAGGACTGGAACGATGCGATGAAGTCGGCTGTGCCGATCGTGTTCGCCTTCGTGCTCGCGTTTGCGTTCCTCCTCCTGCTGGTGACGTTCCGCAGCGTCGTGATCCCGCTGAAGGCGATCCTGATGAACCTCCTCTCGGTCGCAGCGGCCTACGGCGTCGTCGTCGCGGTCTTCCAGTGGGGCTGGGGCGAGAACCTGCTCGACTTCAACTCGAACGGTGGTGTCGCAGCCTGGCTGCCGATGTTCCTGTTCGTAATCCTGTTCGGTCTTTCGATGGACTACCACGTGTTCATCCTGAGCCGGATCCGCGAGTACTACGACCGCGGTCTCGACACGGAGCACGCGGTCGCAAAAGGCATCAAGTCGACAGCCGGCGTCGTCACCAGTGCCGCAGTCGTGATGGTGCTCGTCTTCGGCGTCTTCGCGCTGATGCCGCTCCTCGACATGAAGGAGATGGGAATCGGCCTCGCCGCCGCGATCCTCATCGATGCGACGATCGTTCGGGCCGTCCTCCTGCCCGCAACGATGACGCTGCTCGGCAAGTGGAACTGGTACCTCCCGACGTGGCTCGAGTGGCTTCCCAACCTCGAGCACGAGCGCTCGGGGGAGCCGGCTCCTCAGAAGGCCGCGGCGTAGCCAGCGTCGCTCCGAAACGCCCCGGTCGTCACCATGACGGCCGGGGCGTTTCTGCGTCGAGGGCGAGGCGAGCCTCGCCC
>JBOHAY010000116.1:0-8861 GCA_050697935.1 Gaiellaceae bacterium
CGGGCGACCTCGGAGTACGGGCACGGGCTGACGATCGCCCGGATCTCGGACTGCTTGTGGCGCTCGACCACGGGCTTCGAGGAACCTCCGCCCTCCTCGCCCCACACGAGCGTCACCTCCGCACCGAGCTCGATCTCGGGGTCGAGCATCGCCAGGGAGAGCATGGAGCGCTCGTTGTAGCTGTACCCGGAGAAGGTCGAGACCCCGACCATCTCGCCGTCGTGCAGCACCTTGTCATACGGCCAGGTCGCGTAGTTCGACAACGGGAGGTCGATGTACTTCGATGCATCTCCGCGTTCGAATAGCGTGCCCACGGCACGGGCGACGTCCTCGCCGTTCCAGGCCAGCGTCACCTTCCTGCGGTTCGGCTCGTCACCCATCTCTTCGAGAGCCTCTCGCCCGACGAAGTCATGGTCGAACTTGACGAAGGGCCAGTACCCGAGCTCGTGCGGCGTCAGGTAGTAGTCCGTGATGTCGTCCGAGGTGAAGCTGCCGCCGAGGGAGCCCGTGCCTTCGTAGCCGTCGGCCGGCAACCATTCGCGGTAGGCCTTCATCTCATCGCCGGTGAAGACCGCCGGAAGCGGGCACGGGATCCAGCCGGACTCGAGGGTATTGGTGGCGTAGACACGGGAACCCACCTGGCGGAGGCCGAACTCCTGGCCGGCTTCGACGATGGCGTTCCTGACGTCGTCTCCGTCCTCCCAGGGACCGAAGAGCTCCAGCCCGGGGACCCCGGACATGCCGTGGTGCAGCGCGCGGACCTTCCGTCCCGCGATCGTGAGCTCGCCCATGTTGAAGAACTTGATCTCGGGCAACGACCCACCGGTTGCCTTCGCGAGGACCTGGTGCGCCGTGGGTCCCTGCACCTGGAACCGGTAGATCTTCCGCCGTCCCGTGGGATTGGCCGCCGTCCGCTCGTCCCTCTCCACCTGCACGTCGTACCCGCCGGTCTCGGCGTGGAACTGCACCCAGTTGTGCGCGGACGGGCGCCCGACGAGGCTGACGCGGTTCTCGTCGAGGAAGAAGAGGATCCCGTCCCCGATCACGTAGCCGTCGTGGTTGCAGGCCACGAACTGCTTCGCCTTGTCGACGGCGAAGTTCTGGAACGTGTTCACGCCCAGAGCAGAGAACAGCTCGATGACGTCCGGCCCCTCGACATAGAGATCCGTCATGTGATGGGACTGGTCGAAGAGCGCGCTGGTCTCCCGCCAGGCGACCTGCTCGTCCCTCCAGTTCGTGAACTCGGCGGCGACCTTCGGATAGACATATGGACCTATCTGTGAATCGCGCGCCATGGCGACCGCACCGATCGCCTCCAGCTTCTCCTCCAAGCTTCCGTAAGCCATCTCGACGAACCTCCTCTCGGAACCGGGCGACAAGCCGCCGGCGTCACGGAGAGTATGACGCCGCCCGGCAAACGATTCAGGAGCCTCCAGCCTCCCGCCGCGACTGGTGATCGCGGCCCAGGAAGGTGTTGGCCCAAGCACTCGTCCCGGCGAGGGCGTTGTCTTTGACGACGACGGGGCCGTCGAGCATCGACTCGTCCTCTCCGAAGGCCTTCAAGCGCTCGTACGCCTGCGACCAGATGCACTCCGTGTCGTAAACCTCGCAGAGGCCGTCGCGGGTGCCTCCGCAGGGGCCGTTGCGCTGGTTCTTCGCACACTGCGACTCGGGACAGACGTAGGCGATCTCGGGGAGCGAGCAGTCTCCGCAGTCCTTGCAGCCGAAGAGCGGCACCTTGGCCGCCTGCTCGAGCGCGTGAGCGGCCCGTCGCACCGGACGGGGGGACTTCTCGACGCGCGTGTACAACGCCCGGCCGGCCGTGAAGAGCGGCGCGTCCGTCGCGAACACCTTGTCGTGCAGGCGCCGGCTCAAGCGGTACTTGATCGGCACCCGCAGGTCGGTTCGCCGGCGCCGCTTCGACTCGAGGTACGTCGCGTTCACCTCGTCGGACGAGAGCCCGGTGTCCGGATCCGGCTCGAAGAAGTAGAACTCGTCGTCGAGCGGGTAGCGGATGCCGCGGGCGAACTCCCGCCAGTCGTCCTTGCCGAACGAGCCCGCCAGTTCGAGGATCTCGCCGAAGGTGGCAGCAGGCATGTGCCCGCCGAGGTAGATGCCGTCGAAGCCGAGACCGCGCGCGATCGCAACGTGCCTGGCGGCGAGGTCGACGAAGAAGGCTCGGCCCTTGTCTGGGCTCGCGCCGTGCCGCTCGGCCAGCGCAAGTAGCTCCTCGTTCACGACGACGCCGGGGATCACTCCGCGGCGAAAGGCGCGCGCAGCGGTGCGCGACAGGAGGTACACGTTCGCGAGCGCGTGGAGACGGAGACCGTCGCGCCGGATCCAGCGCAGGAGCTCGTCGTCCTTGCGCGCGTCCCAGCCGATCTGGTTGATGACGAAGCGTGCGCCGGCCAGAGCCTTCTTGCGGAGCTTGAGGTACTGGGGGATCACCTCGCGCTCGTGCCGCTTGTGGTTCGTGACGACGCAGCCGAGGAAGAAGTCCGTCCGCTCCAGCCTGGCGTCCGGCCGTCGTACGTCCGGCAGTCCGTCGTTCATCTCCGAGAACAGGTCCAGCAGACCGACCGAGTCGATGTCGAACACGGGCGCGGCAAGTCCCTTGTGGCCCGTGACGGGATAGTCGCCGGACAGCGCGAGCACGTTGTGGAACCCCCCTGAGCTCAGCTGCCACCCACGGCTCTCGAGCGCGTTTCGATTCCAGTCCTTGCAGGCGAGATGGATGATCACCTCCTGGCCGCGAGAGATGAGATCGGTCCCGAGGGCGTCGGGCGAGAGCATCGCGTGGCCTCCCGGGTTGTCCGTGATCGAGAGCACGTCGATCCGCGGATCGGCGGCGAGCTCCCTCGCCAGCGCGAGCACCTTGCCGCCTCCCTCCGACGTGATCGGGCCGCGGCTGGTGACGAGCTCGGCCGCGACGACGAACCGTCCCGGCTGGGCTAAGCGGTCGCGGAGAGGAACCAGCGCGGCCGGGTCAGACATCGCTCTCGACGTCCGGAGTGCCGTATGTGTGGAAGCTCTCGATCGTCTGGACGCCCCAGAACTGGCCGCGAGCACGCTCCTCCCGGGTCCAGGTGATCGGCTCGAAGTCCGGGTCGTAGACGAAGTACCCGCCGGTCGTCACCTCGATGCGGTTGCCGCCCGGCTCGTACCCGTACAGGAAGAAGCCCTGTGCCACCCCGTGCTTCGAGGGAGCGGCCTCGATGTAGACGCCCGAGTCGACGAACAGGTCGGCCGCTCGCAGGCACTCCTCGCGCGTGTCGACCCAGAACGCGAGGTGATGCAGCCTGCCCCTGGCGCCGTAGGCATCGGCGACGTAGATCAGCTCGTGCGCGGCGATCGTGAGGCTGAGCCAGGCGCCCGTCTCCGTCCCGTCCTCGAGCTCGATCCGCTCGTACAGGCGATAGCCGAGCACCTCCTGTGCGAACACACGGCTCGCTCGGACGTCGGCCGCGAGCATGTTGACGTGGTCGAGCCGCTTGACGGCGGCGCCGCGACCGACGTAGCGCTGCGGCTGGTTCCTCCACGACGGCCTGAGGTGCTCCGGCGCGATATAGCGCTCGGCCTCGTAGTAGAGCTCGAAGACGTGACCGTCGGGGTCGGTGAACCGGTAAGCCGGGCCATGGCCGACGTCGCCGTCGATCCATCCCGTGCCCAGCCCCGCAGCCTCGATCGCCGCAACTCGCCGCTCGAGCGCTTCAGGGCTCCACGCACGTAACGCGACGTGACCGACGCCCGCTCGCGGTGACTCGGTGAGCTTCAGGCTGTAGCGGAGATAGTCGCCCCAGCCGCGCAGGTAGACGGATTGCCCGTCGCGTGCCTCCTCCTCCATCCCGAGTACGTCGACGAAGAAGCGAAGGCTCTCGGCCGGCTTCGGAGTCAGCAGCTCAGCGTGGCCGATCCGGGCGAGGTCGTGAAGAACCTCGGTCACGACTCGACGAGTTGACGCAGGCCGTCGAGGTCGTAGGAGAGGGCGCCCGCCTGCAACTTCGCCCGCTTCTCACGCTCGCGATCGACGCGCATCCGCGCCGCGACCAGCACTTCCTCGACGCGTTCCCGCTCGACGACGACCGCCCCGTCCGAGTCGAGGACGACCGCGTCGCCTTGGCGGATGGTCGCGCCGCCCACGTGCACGGGCTGGCCGGTCGTGCCCGGAACCTCCTTCTCGGCTCCCCGCACGCGGACGTAGCGGGCCCAGATGGGGAGACCGAGCTCGCGAAGCCCGTCGAGATCGCGCACGGCGGCGTCCACCAGCACGGCTGCGACGCCTCGGACGATTGCCTGCGTGGCGAGCAGGTCGCCCATCAGCGCGACCGGCGCCGGCTCGGGCATGGTGAGCACGAGCACCTCGCCGGAGCGGGCCTCCGCCACCGCGGCGTGCACCATGAGATTGTCGCCCTGGGCGCAGCAGACGGTCCGCGCGGGGCCCGCGGCGCGCGAGCCAGGAAGCACCTGGATCAGGGGAACGTCGACGACCTGCGACCGACCCGCGGCCTCGTGAATCGTTGCGGTCCCGAGCTCCGCGAGCTCCGTGAAGACGTCCGTCACAGCGCGCTCACGACCTGTGGCGTCACGCGCTGGAACGCCTCCGCGTAGCGAATTGCCGAGTTGTCGGAGGAGCGGCGCGCGTGATTGCCCCGTTGCTCGGCGCGTTGCGCGTAGTAGGTGTGGAGGTACGCCTGCGCTTTCATCTCGGCCATTGCAGCCTGCTTCTGCTCGATCACCGGGGTGATGTCGACGAACGTCGTGGGGACGAAGTTGCACAGCTCCGGCTGGTGGGGCTCGAACAGCAGCAGCTCCGGCGGCTGCACCGTCTCGAATGCGCTCGCAACACCCGCGCCGGCGGCGAGCGCGCGTGCTCGCTCGACCGCGAAGAACGCGGCCGCGTGGTCAGGGTTGAACGGGTCGCGATCCGTGTGTGTGATCAGCACGTCGGGCGCGAACTCGCGGATGCGGTCCGCGATGGATGCGAGAGCCACCCGGTCGACCTCGAGCGGGTAGTCGCCAAGGTCGAGGCACTCGAAGTCGGCCCCGAGCACCGCAGCCGCCCGCTCCGCTTCCTCGTGGCGGATCTCCCTCACACGCTCGACCGTCTGGCCCGGCTCCTTCCAGAGCTCGCCGGACTCGCCCCGCTCGCCGTACGAGAGCGCGAGTACGCGGGCCGACCCGCCATTCGCTGTCGTGACCGCGATCACGCCGCCCGCGCGCCAGACGAAGTCGCCGGAGTGTGCGCCGATCACGAGCAGCTTTCGGATCACGACGCCCCCGCCAGCCGCCGTGACTGACCCACGATCATCTCGCGCGCCTCGCCCTCGTCGAAGCCGGCGTCGAGCAGGCGGTCGGCCCAGAGCGCGAGGCCGTCCTCGACCTCGGGGTAGTCAGGATTTCCGAGGTCGCTGGAGAAGAGCGTGCGCTCGAGGCCGACCGCGCGCACCCCGTCGAAGACGTGCTCCCAGCTCGTCTTCCCGCTCCAGGGCGTGCTCAAGCAGCGCTCGAGCAAGCAGCCGCGCTGGGCGAGCGCGACCTGGTCCTGGATCGAGAAGTCCTGGCACGTGAACTCCGGATGCGTGACGACGATGTGGGCGACTCCTTCTTCGAGCGCCCCGTCTACCACCGCGAACGTGTCGGCGCGGTCGAGATGCCCCGTGGCGAGGATCAAGCCGTGGCGTGCGATCGCCTTGAGCACATCGCGCGTCTCGGGGAGGAGCCGGCCCTCCGGATCCGTTACCTGCACCGGCTCGATGCTCAACCCGAGCCCGTGCAGCTCGTGCTGAAGGCGGGCCCATTGAGGGACCTTGTCGCCGGGCTTCGGCGCGGTCCTGCCGGCGGTCTCGGCCGGGGAGTCGAGCGTCGGCATCCAGACGATGCGGGCACCCTCGCGGGCAGCGATCTCGACCGCGAGCGCGTTCAGCCCGCCCACCGCGCAGTTGAGGCTCAGAGCGCCCACCACCTCGACTCCGGGGACGAGCGCGGAGACGATCTGCGCGCGCTCGGCCGTCGACGTGTAGTGCGACTTGAGGGCGAAACCCGCGAGCCCGAGCTCCGCGAACCGACCGGCAAGGGTGACATCGTCGATCCGCCGTCGCGGCACGTCGGGAGCGACGTGGACGTGCAGGTCGTATGCGCCGCGGACGAGCGCTTGCGCCCGCTCGCTCGGTTTCGTCTCCTCGGCCGATTGCGTCACCATCGGCCGCGACATTACCGCTCACCCCCTTCGGCGAGCTCGGCGAGCAGCGCCGCGCTTGCGGTGGCAATTCGCGGCTCGATCCCGAGCTCGAGCAGCAACCCGCGCGCGGCGTCCACCTCGTCGACCCGCCGCGCCGCGTGCTTCGCGCTGCCCTCGAGCAGGCGCTCGAGGAGCGGCACGCCGATCACGCCGGCGAGCTCGTCTCGCAGCCACTCGCGGTGGCCGGCGACCTCGGCGGCCCGGAGGCTCTCGATCGCAGACGCGGCGAGCCCCTTCATGAACACCGATCGCAGGAGCTTCAACGTCGCCGCGTCACCCGCCTGCTCCGACACGACCTCCACCGGCATGCCGAATGGCATGAGCACGTCGGCGAACGCGCGCGCGCCATCACCAGAGGCAAGCGCGGGCGTGCGGAGCCCGCGCGCTGGCACGGGCCCGAGCAACGCGACGTCTGCAAAGCGTGCTCCCACGCCGTTCACGAGAGCTGCCAGCTCGCGCTTGAGTGCAGGCGACGCGGTGTTCAGATCCGCGTAGACCATGCCCGGTCGCAACCCGGGCAGCACGGACTCGACCGCCGCGAGCGCCGCGGACGCAGTCGTGAGCACGAGCACCAGCGCACAACCGGCGACCGCCGCGACTGGATCCGCCGCGCGGATGACACCCTCGGGAGTCGCCACGATCACGGGGTCATAGCCCTGCACGTCGGCCTCCGCGGCGACGAGGTCGGCGGCGAGCCGGCTCCCGGCCTCGCCGAGACCGAGTACCGCAACCGACCGCGTACTCACGGCTTCACTCTCTCTGGTCGACTGCGAAGGTCACTCATCGCGCTTCCGGTGACGGAGAACGCTATCCCAGCCTGAGACAGAATTGTTGACGATCTTCGCAACGTTTCGGCAGTATGCGCGGGTGGGTACCGTGGCGACGACGAACTCCAACTACGACGCACTTCGGGCAGCAATCGTCCACGGGGACCTCGCTCCGAACGCCCGGCTCGTCGAAGCGGAGATCAGCACCACGTTTGAGATGTCGCGCGGTGCCGTTCGAACCGCCCTGATCCGTCTCGAGCAGGAAGGTCTCGTCGTGCGCGAGCCGCACCGCGGCGCGCGCGTGCGGCAGATCTCGGACGACGAAGCGATCGAGATCCTGCAGGCCCGCGCCGTCCTCGAGGGCCTTGCCGTCCGCCAGGCCGCCGAACGGATCGACGATCGGGGCGCCGCGCGTCTGCACGCATGTCTCGCACGGCAGCGCGAGCTGCTCGAGCTCGGCGACCTCCTCGGCGCATCGGACGCGAATGCCGACCTGCACGCAGCGCTGCTCGAGCTCTCGGAGCACGGCACCGCCCGGCGTCTCATCCGCGCCCTGAGCTCCCAGACCGTCCGTTACCAGTACCGCACGATTCTGATCCCCGGACGTTCGGCTGCCTCCGCGGCAGAGCACGCGGCGATCGTGGCGGCCGTCGTCGCCGGAGACGCGGACGACGCCGAGCAGGCCATGCGCAGCCACCTCTTCAATGTGGCCCAGGCGCTGCAGAGCGGAGCGCTTCGCGGAGGCATCGACAAGGCGAGTCGCGGTGTCCTCTAGCGCCGGAGAGAGGAAGATCGACATGAGCAATCGGAGCCTGGAAGACGTGTTGGGCACGGTCGAGAGCCCGGTCGAGCTGCTCCGCAACTCGCAGACCGGTGCGAACGTCTTTCCCGGCGTGCCGCCCGAGTTCTCCAATTGGCGCGACGAGCAGCGAGCGTGGCAGACGACCTGCGTGCTCTTCGACCAGTCGTTTCACATGAACGACCTGCTGGTCCGGGGCCCGGATGCGTTGGCGCTGCTCTCGCACCTCGCCGTCAACAGCTTCGACGGTTTCAGCGTCGACAGGGCGAAGCACTTCGTGCCGTGCACACCTGACGGCTACGTGATCGGCGACGTGATCCTGTTCGCGCTCGCCGAAGACGAATTCAACCTCGTCGGCAGAGCTCCCACGCTGAACTGGGTGACGTACCACGCGGAGACCGGCGGCTACGACGTGGCGGTCGAGCTCGACCTGCGGACGGCTCTGCGAACCGACGGACGCCGGCGGTCGTATCGTTTCCAGCTCCAGGGGCCGAACGCCATGCAGATCATCGAGAAGGCGCTCGGCCAGTCTCCGCCCGAGCTCAAGTTCTTCCACACGACGACGGTGGCTCTCGCGGGCAAGACGGTCGGCGCCCTTCGCCACGGGATGGTCGGCCAGCCGGGCTGGGAGCTCTTCGGGCCGTGGGACGACAGGGAGGCTGTGCACGAGGCGCTGCTGAGCGCCGGCGAGGAGTTCGGGATGAAGCAGGCGGGTGGACGCGCGTACTCGTCCAACACCGTCGAGTCCGGGTGGATTCCTTCGCCGGTTCCCGCCGTGTACTCGGGCGAGAGCCTCAAGGCGTATCGCGAGTGGCTGCCGGCGACGGGCTACGAGGGCTCGGCGTCGCTCGGCGGCAGCTTCGTCTCCACCGACATCGAGGACTACTACTTGACGCCGTGGGACCTCGGGTACGGCCACTACGTGAAGTTCGACCACGATTTCGTCGGACGCGAAGCGCTCGAGCGGATCGCGGAGGAGGAGCATCGCGTCAAAGTGACGCTTGCCCTCGACGACGAGGACGTGACCCGCACGATCGGGACGATGTTCCAGAAGACC
>JBOHAY010000117.1:0-2775 GCA_050697935.1 Gaiellaceae bacterium
CGCGGAGCACGAGCTCGTCCGCGCGTTCGTCGTACAGGTAGACGAAGCACGCGTCGGTCCCCAGCGCGTCCGCAACTTTGCTCGCGACGAGCTCGAGCACCTCCTGGAGGTCGAGCGACGAGTTGACCGCTGCGATCGTCTCCGTGAGAAGCCGGAGGTGGCGAGCGGTGACATCCATGGAGCGCATTGTCATAGGATCACGCGAGCGTGAGCTTGGACGACTGGATCCTCGCGCTCCACGTGTTGAGCGCGTTCGCGCTCGTCGCCGGGCTCGTGCTCTTCTGGGTTCTCATCGTCGCGGTTCGTACGACCGACACCGCGGAGGGCACGATTCGCATGGCGCCGCTCGGCAAGATCGGAAACGCTGCCGCCGGACTCGGGATGGGCGGCACGATCGTGTTCGGGATCTGGCTCGCGTTCTCAGTCGGCGGGTACGACATCTGGGACGGGTGGATCATCGCCGCACTCGTCCTCTGGGTCCTGGCAACCGCCGCGGGAGCACGGACTGGAACGGAGTACATGGCCGGGATGAAGAAAGCCGAGGAGCTCGAGGCCGCGGGCCATACGGGGCCGAGCGCGGAGCTGCTCGCGATCAATCGGACACAGCGTGGCCTCCTCACGCACACCCTCGCCAGTCTGTTCACGCTCCTCGTCCTCATCGACATGATCTGGAAGCCGGGCGCATGACCAGCGTGCTCGCAGCCGCCCGCCCGGACAGCTGGAACTTCCCGCTGTTCGTCCACGTCCTCGGAGCCATGATCCTCGTCGGGGGGACGCTGACTGCAGCGGCCGCGCTCGGTCTCACCCGGGGCGATACGCGAATGTTGCGAATCGGGTACTGGTCGCTCCTCGCGGTTGCGCTCCCTGGATACGTACTCATGCGGATCGGCGCGCAGTGGATCTATTCGAACGAGGGGCTGGACGACGCACCTATCGAGGAGGCGTGGACGGGCATTGGGTTCCTCGTCGCGGACGCAGGTGCGCTCGTCCTCCTGGTCGCGCTCGTCCTGGGCGGTCTTGGGGTGCGTCGGCTTGGAGGCGGGAGGGGCACCGGTCTGCTGAGAGCGACGATGGTGCTCTCGATCCTCCTCCTCGCCGCGTACGTCGTGGCGATCTGGGCCATGACCGCCAAGCCCGGCTAACGTCCTCGGTCGCCAAGCGAGTCGGGGCTGGAGGCCGGCTTTGCCGGCCGGGAGGCCAGGTGCGGTTCTGCGTGCCCCGGCCAAGGGAAGGGGGCCGGCGGGGGAAACCGTAGGTTCCACCCACGCCTGAACGACCACGGGCTCCACACCAGGGAGCCCGCGATCGGCCGTCAGATACAAGGCTCGCCGCTCGCCTTGCGGCGTGCCCTGCAGCGCGCATCATGGAACTTTCGTCGGCCGAGTTCAAGTGCGATGTGTGCTACAGCGCGGACAGGTACTTGGATTTCTCCCACTCGGTGACCTGGACCCGGTACTCGTCCCACTCCTTGCGCTTCAGCTCGACATAACGCGGGAAGATGTGCTCGCCGAGCGCCCGTCGCATGAGATCCGAGCCCGAGAGCTCGTCGATCGCCTCACCGAGCGACTCCGGAAGAGCGATGATCCCGCGCTCGCGCCGCTGCTCGGTCGTCAGACGATAGAGGTTCGTCTCCATCGACTCGGGGAGCTCGTATCCCTGCTCGATGCCCTCGAGGCCGGCGTGCAGGAGCGCCGCGAAGGCGAGGTACGGATTGCAGGCCGGGTCGGGGCAGCGGATCTCGGCCCGAGTCGACTGCTCCGAGCCCGGCTTGTACAGCGGGATCCGGATAAGCGCCGAGCGGTTGCGCTGCGACCAGGCGACGTACACAGGAGCCTCGTAGCCCGGCACGAGCCGCTTGTACGAGTTCACCCACTGCGCGAGCACGGCGGACATCTCGCGCGCGTGCACGAGGAGGCCCGCGATGAAGCTCTTCGCGACCGACGAGAGGTGGTGCTCGTCGCGGCGGTCGAAGAACTGGTTGCGGCCGCCCTTGAAGAGCGACATGTGCGTGTGCATCCCCGAGCCGTTCTCGCCGAAGAGCGGCTTCGGCATGAAGGTCGCGTAGTACCCGTGCCACGCAGCGACCTCCTTCACGATCAGGCGGTACGTGATCGTGTAGTCGGCCATCGAGAGCGCATCCGCGTAGCGCATGTCGATCTCGTGCTGCGACGGGCCCACCTCGTGGTGGTGGTACTCGATCGGGATCCCGACCGACTCGAGCGCGGCGATCGTGTCGTTCCGCATCTCGGTGGCCGCGTCCTGTGCCGTCATCGCGAAGTAGCCGCCCTCGTCGATCGTCTCCGTGCCCTTGTCGTCCTCGAACACGAAGTACTCGAGCTCCGGGCCGACGTTGAAGGCGTCGAAGCCCATGCTCTTCATGCGCTCGAGCGCGCGCCTGAGCACGTAGCGCGGGTCGCCCTCGTACGGTGCCCCGTCGGGGGTGACGACGTCGCAGATCATCCGCGCGACCTTTGCTCCCACCGGGTGCCCGTGCTCGTCGAGCGGACGCGGCATGAGCTGGTACGACGCCGGGTCCGGGATCGCGACCATGTCCGATTCCTCGATCGCGTTGAACCCGGTGATCGACGAGCCGTCGAAGCCCATCCCGTCGTCGAGCGCGCCCTCGAGCTCGTCGGGGGTGATCGCGAAGCTCTTCAGGTGACCCTCGAGGTCGTTGAACCAGAGGAGCGCGAACTCGACGCCCTCCTTCTCCACGCGCTTGAGCACGTCTTTCCGCGCCTCGGGGCTCGACGTGGCCCTCGTCCTGGACTCGAC
>JBOHAY010000118.1:0-3226 GCA_050697935.1 Gaiellaceae bacterium
GCGGGGATGGAGCCGGAGATGATGTGGCTCAAGCTTGGCCCGGACGGCGCGCCTTCGGTGGAAGGCGTCACCAAGCCCTACTGCTACCACATCGATCAATTCTCGGAGCTCCAGCCGATCATCCACAAGATGGTCGAGTACGGCCAGAAGCTCGGGCTCGACATGATCCAGGGCGACCACGAGGACGCTCCCGGTCAGATCGAGCTCAACTTCGGCTTCGACCGCGCAGAGCAGACGGCCGACAACCTCTCGACCTTCCGCCAGATCGCTAAGCAGGTCGGTCGCGAGCTCGGTGTCTTCCCATGCTTCATGCCCAAGCCGTTCATGGGTGTCTCGGCAAACGGATGCCATACGAACATCTCGCTCTGGAAGGGCGAGGAGAACGCCTTCCTGCCCGATACGGACGATATTCACAAGCCGAGCGAGACCGGGCTCCATGCAATCGGGGGCATCCTCGAGCACCTCCGCGGACTCACCTGCGTCACGGCTCCGACGGTCAACTCGTATCGCCGTTTCTGGGATACGGGGTTCTGGGCGCCGGTCTTCGCGGATTGGGGCTACCAGAATCGCACCACAGCGCTTCGGATCTCTTCGCCAGACCGCTTCGAGTACCGGTCCGTCGACTCGGCAGTCAATCCGTACCTGGCACTCGCCGGATTGATCAAGGTCATGGACGACGGAATCCAGCGCAAGCTCGACCCGGGCGAGCCCGAGGAGGGGAACATCTACGAGGCGATCGAGGCCGGCAAGAAAGTCAGGCGCGTACCCATGACGCTCGGCGAGGCGCTCGAAGCGCTCGAGGCCGACGACGTGGTGCAAAGCGCGCTGCCGGGCGAGATGTACCGTGTCTTCATGCACTACAAGCGGGACGAGTGGGAGCGCTACTGCGCGACCGTCACCGAGTTCGACAGGGACGAGTACCTGGATGTCCTTCCGTAACCAGTGGTGTCTTCACAGGCACCGGCCGCGAAGCGGCCACTTTAGGGATCTTGCCGCCGCAGGCGGTGCCCGCGGTCTGTGTCCGCTTCTGCGGACACAGACCTTGCGGGGGGTGATTTGAGTGTGCGGAATAGCAGGGATCATCTACCGGGACGGGTCGCAGCACCCGATCGGGGACGAGATGACGCGGATGCTCCAGTCGATGAAGCACCGTGGGCCGGACTCGACCGGCTACGCGCTCTACGGCACCCCCGAGAACGGCGATCTCGTCATGCGCTACAAGCTCGCGGACGCAAACACACCCCGCGACTTCGAGTTCACGGACCGGCTCCGCCGCCACCGGGTCGAAGTCGAGTCCCGGCTTGCCTCGCTCGGCGCGCGGATCCACGAGGTCGAGGAGGAAACGCCGTACGCGTTCCGCGTTTCCTTCGAGTACGACGGCGACCTGAAGCTGCTGGCGGACTTCGTCGAAGACATCCCCGAGGCTGAGGTCCTCTCGCTCGGTCGCGCGCTCGAGATCATCAAGGATCTCGGTGACGCCAAGACCGTGCACGACCAGTACGGCCTCTCTTCGTTCACGGGGACACACGCCATCGGCCACGTACGAATGGCGACCGAGTCGGAGGTCGACATTGCGGGCGCGCACCCGTACTGGGCCTATCCGTATTCCGACGTCGCGGTCGTCCACAACGGGCAGCTGACGAACTACTTCATGTGGCGCCGCCGGCTCGAGCGGGCGGGCCGCCGGTTCATGTCCGAGTGCGACTCGGAGATCATCGCGGTGTATCTCGCCCAGGAGATGAGCGAGGGCGCGACGCTCGAGGAGGCCATGCACAAGTCGCTCGACGAGCTCGACGGCGTCTTCACGTACATCGCGGTGACGAAGGACGAGCTCGGCGTCGCGAAGGACGAGCTGGCCGCGAAACCGCTCGTCCTCTACGAATCGGACGATCTCGTCGCGATCGCGTCCGAGGAGATCGCCATCCGCGCGATCCTCGAGCGGGAGATCGACACCTACGACCCCTACGAGCGAGAGGTCCTCGTGTGGCAGCGCTAGTTGCGCGGGGGGAAACGATGTTTCCCCCCGTGAGCCCCCGTTCCTCTTCGGAGCGTCTTTGCATGCGCGTGCCTGGCCTACGGGCGAGTGAATCGCCCTTCGGCCCTCAGTCGTTCCCGATCCATCAACCACGACACCTCGGACCTGGCAAGGGGGCATCAGATTGGCAGCGGTAGGGGAACGCCGGATCACCTACGACGCACGCGGCCTCGCCGAGCCGTTTGCGGACATCCCGAAGATCTCCGAGATCGATGGCACGCGAGCGCGGTTCGACGCTCAAGAGCTGACGACGCGCACGATCAACCTCGAGCTGCGCTGGCTCCTCTACGAGATGGGAGTGAAGGAGGTCGAGATCGACAATCCGGGCTCGAAGCACTCGCTCGGAGTCGGGATCCTCACCCGCTGCACGATCACGTTCAACGGCAGCCTGGGCTACTTCGGCTGCGGCCTGATCGACGGGCCCGAGATCCACATCACCGGCAGAGTCGGCTGGTCTGCGTGCGAGAACATGATGTCCGGCGTCGTGGTCGTCGACGGGAATGCAGGCTCGCTTACGGGCGCAGCACTACGCGGAGGCGACCTCGTCGTAAAAGGCCGCGTCGGCGCCCGCAGCGGAGTCGACCAGAAGGGGGGCACGATCATCACGCTCGGCTCCGCCGGCTCGATGACCGGGTTCATGATGCAACGCGGTCGGATCATCATCGGCGGCGACGTCGGGCCGGGTCTCGGCGACTCGATGTACGACGGGACGATCTACGTCGCCGGCAAGGTCAAGTCGCTCGGGATCGACTGCGTCCCCGGCGAGTGGACCGACGCCGACACGGAGCTGATCGAGCGCAAGTTCCGCATCTACGGGCTCGGCTCGCCACCCGAGTTCCAGAAGTTCGTGTGCGGAAAGGTCCTCTACAACTACGACATGCTCGAGCCCTCGGAGAGAAAGCTGGTGCTTTAGTGCTCCTTGACGCACTGTCATCCGCGTCCCTGCGCGGCTGCAAGGCGGCGCCAGGCGTCGTCCTCGGTCGCGTCCATATCTCATTCGATATGGACACTCCCTGCGTCCTAGCCTGGCTCGCCTTTCGCGCGGCAGGAACGCGGCAACAGCACTTCAAGGAGCACTAATGGTCGACGAGAGCGCCCCGTCTCAGAAGAACGTCCTCGGCCGGAGCCGCATCTTCACGCCGGAGGTCATCAACGACATCCACGTGAAGGCCGAGCTCGGGCGCTACCGCA
>JBOHAY010000119.1:0-3499 GCA_050697935.1 Gaiellaceae bacterium
CGACGTGATCGTCGAGCGATTCCGCATACACGTCCTCGAACGCCTTCGCCACTCTGGCGTAGAGATCGCGGCGACCTGTAGCCGTCAGCGTCGAGAGCGCTGCCTCCTGGAGCAGACCGTGCGTAAACTCGCACTCGAAGTCGGGGTAGCGGCGAAGCTCGCGGACGATCTGCGTTCGGAAGAGCGACGAGAGATCGTGAGTCACCTCTGCGCCGACGATGTGCGCGAGCACGCCGACACGAAACGTTCGGCCCACGGCAGCTGCCGCTTGAGCGAGGTGCCGCGGCCCCGCGGCAAGTCGGTCGATCCGGGCAACCAGAAGATTCTCGAGAGTGGGTGGCAGGAGCTCGGGAGATCGCAGCGAGATCGTCCACGTTCGCCCGCGGGATTCGAGCGAGCCCTCCTCGAGCGCGCGGGCGAGCTCCTCCAGATAGAGCGGGTTCCCCTCGGCCTCCCGAATGAGTCGCTCGCGAGATAAGGCGTCGATGTCAGCTCCGAGCATCTCCGCAAGGAGCTGCTCCGAGGCGCTGTCGGTTAGTGGTCCGAGCGTCAGCTCCGTCGCCCGATGTGGGTAGTCGCTCAGCGCGCGCATTCGGAGATTCGCGCCCTCGGAGCCTGCGATCGGCTCGTCGGTGAGCACGAGGGCGATCCCGGCGCGATCCGTGACCTCGAGCACCGCTTCGGCGAGCTCACGCGTGGGAACGTCCGCCCACTGGACATCCTCGAGCACGATGATCACCGGCCGTTCTGCCGCCAATGCCTCCAGCCAGCGGACGTACGCCCTCGGGACCCCACCACTCTCGCTCGCGTCTGCTGCGGGCTCCGGTCGAAGTCGGAGCAAATGAGCGAGGGACGCGAGCACGTCGTCCAGCTCCTCGCCGAGAAGTGCGCCGAGCCGCGCGCGAGCCTTCGTCCTAACGGCGATCTCGGGTTCTCCGGCCTCGGCAGCCAGCCAGCCGAGGAGGATCTCCATGAACGGCCACGGAGGCAGGCCTCCGTAGGAAAGGCAGTGACCTTCGAGCCACGTCGCGCGCTCCTCCGCGAGCGACCGGAGCTCCGCGATGAGGCGCGTCTTGCCGATCCCTGCCGCACCCGCAAGGACGACGACTCGCCCCCGACCCGAGACGAGATCGTCGACGACTGCTCGCAGCTCTGCGATCTCCCTTTCTCGACCGATGCACGGCAGGGTCGATGACGCGGTCTCGCGCGACGATGGCCGTATCAAGCGGGAGACCGCGACGGGCGCATCTCGTCCCTTGACATCGATGTCACCGAGCGGCTCGAGCACGAAGCGGTGAATCAGCCGGCGCGCTGAGGACTCTCCGACGAGCACCGTCCCGGGCTCTGCCGCCGCTTGCACGCGCGCAGCGACGTTCGTGGCATCACCGAGAGCCACAGCCTGGGGATCCGCAGCGCCGACCAGCCCGACGGCGGCGCGTCCGCTATTGATCCCGACTCTCACGCTGAAGCCGGCGATTCCCCACGCCTTCTCGATGTCTCTCGTGTACTCGCCCATCAACTCGAGAATGCGCAGGCCGGCGAGCGCTGCCCGCTCCGGGTCGTTCTCGTGTGCCGCCGGCACGCCGAAGTACGCACAGATTCCGTCACCTTGGTACGCCTGCACCGTTCCGCCGTACTCCTCGACAGCGCGACTCATGATCGTCACGCACTCGCCGACAAGTGCTTTCGTCTCCTCCGGAGCGAGCCGCTCCCCGAGCGCTGTCGAGCCGACGACGTCCGCAAAGAGGATCGTCACGGGGCGGACTTCGTCGGCGATCGCTGCGTGGTCCGCGGATACCGAGGCCACAGTTGGGCTCGCGACCGCCGTCCCAGCGTGCGCCGCCAGCTCTGCGCGAGCAGGCTCGGGTGCGCCGACGCCGGAATCCTGGCGCAGGATCGACTTCTCGAGCTCCTGAAGAGCAGGGCTCGGATCGATGCCGAGCTCGTCGAGGAGGATCCGCCGTCCGTCGCGGTATGTCTCGAGCGCCTCGGCCTGGCGTCCTGACTGATAAAGGGCGAGCATGAGCTGACCCCGGAACCGTTCGCGCAGCGGGTGCTCGGACACCAGCGTCTGGAGCTCGCCGACGACGTCGGTGTGCCGGCCGAGAGCGAGGTCGGCGTCGATCCGGTTCTCGAGGGCTCCTACGCGAAGCTCCTCGAGCCGAACGATTACCGGCGCCGCGAAGGGCTCGTAGGCGAAGTCGGCAAGCGGAGCCCCGCGCCAGAGCGAAAGCGCCGAGTGAAGTTGCTCCGCTGCTTCTGTCGGGTCGCCTTCGCTGAGCGCTCGGCTTCCCGTCACGAGCAGGCGCTCGAACCGGTGGACGTCAATCGCGTCCGGTTTGACGTGCGCTTCGTATCCGCCCGATCTCGTGACGAGTACGTCGGCGGGGAGCACGCGGCGGAGTCGGGCGACCAGTGCTGAGAGCGCGTTTGCCGCCGTCTCGGGTGCGTGATCTCGCCACAGCTCGTCGATTAAGCGATCGCGAGACACGACTTCGTTTGCGCGCAGGAGCAGAAGCGCGAGCAGTCCGCGCTGCCTCACGCCGCCCAGAGCGATGGACCGGTTGTCCACGAGGGCTTCGAGCGGGCCGAGCAAGCGGAACTCGAGCGTTCCGTCCCCCGTCATCGTCTGGTCACCCGCTCGTCACCGCTGAGTCTGATTCTCCCATCGAGGAAGAAGTCCAGCAACCAAGGGAGGAACCATGGACATCCATCCGTGGACGGCGCACGAGATTGCAACGGCTCGTCATGAGGAGAGGATCCTGCGCGGCCTGGCCGCGTACCAGGCGTTGCGGGTTCGGGAGGAGCAATCGGCCGAAGCCGCTGTGGCCGGAACCAGGGGGCGGTTCGCGATCCTCGATCGTCTCCGGCGGCGCGAGGCCGCGGTTGCGGGCTCGTCTGCTCGCCCTGCGATTTGACCGTGGTGCCTGCAGACGCGACGATCCAGCACAGGCGCTGCGTCCGGGCGCGCCACGGCCTCTCGGCGGCGCTTGACGGCGAGGCGTCGGCAGCGGAGATCGTGGCAGCCGCCAGACATCTCGGCGGCTGCCGGCGTTGCCGCCAGTTCGTCCTTCAGGTCGCCGCCTTCACGCGCGAGCTCAGATCGGTGCGAGCGACCGCCGAACGCGCGGAGACAGCGCATCTTGATGGCTTGCCGTCAGGCGAAAGAGCCTCGCAGCCGCGGGCTTCTTTCGTGTCATCTCGGCGTCATTCGATCGTCACCGCCATCGCGGACGCTCGAGGGCAGTCGAAAGGAGGACCCTGATGCAAATGAAGCTCATCACTTTGATCGTCTGCCTCGTGGTAGCTCTGGCCAGTGTTGGGACCAGCGCGGCCGGCTCGAACAAGCCGCTACGCGCGTGCCCGGAGCTGAGGGCCGCATGCAAGCCGATCGGTGATCGGCCGGATGTCCAGCAGCCTCGCGGCGGTACCGTGAGTCCCAAGCTCCGGCCGCAGCTCACCACCGACTCGCGTGGTCAGCAGGTCTGGTGTGCCGGTG
>JBOHAY010000120.1:0-9240 GCA_050697935.1 Gaiellaceae bacterium
GGATCCGTGTGAGCGGATCCCGATCGCGGCGCAGAGAGTCAGCCTAGCCCGAGCCGGAGGCCGCGCGGGGCGGCTCGAGCTCGACCTCCACCGGGACGTCCGGCCCGCCCTCGTCCCAGCGCTCGAAGCGCACGCGCGCCCGGAAGAACTCCCAGATCGCCCGCAGCCCCGCCATCGTCGGCAAGGCGATGAGCACGCCCGCGATCCCGTACAGCTCGCCGCCGGCGAGGAGGCCGAAGATGACCAGGAGCGGATGCAGGCGCAACGCGTTTGCCATCACATTCGGGACGACGACGTGCCCCTCCACCTGGTAAATGAAGAGGAAGAGCAGCCCGACCCAGATCACTCCGACCGGGTCGACGAAGATCGCGTAGATCACGGGCGGCACGCTCGAGAGCCACGGGCCGATGTAGGGGATCACCTCGATGAAAGCCGTCCACAGCCCGAACAGGAGCGCGTACTCCTCGGCCCCTTCGACGAGCCCGGTTACACCGAGGATGTACATCCCGACGCCGGCACTCGTCCCGATGACGGTCGACAGGATTGCCTGCCCTTTGAGGTAGCCCCAGAGCGCCCCCTCGATCTTCTGCGTCAGCGGCGGGCCGTCGTGTGGGGGAAAGCGCGAGTCGATCGAGCGCTCCAGCCGTTGCATGTCGAGGAGCATGTAGATGGAGATGACGACGATGAGGATCAGCGAGAAGAGCAGGATGACAAACGAGAAGGCGGCGCCCTGCGCGAACGAGATCGCGTCCTGGGCATACCCGGAGATCTCGCCGGCGCTCAGCGAGGCGAGCCATTCGTTGAACTGCTCGCGAACCTGAACCCGCTCGAGCCCGTGATCGTCGAGCCAGACCTGGAGGCTTTCGATGTCCACCTCGGCGGCGGTCTGCCCGGTCACCGGATCCTCGTTCGTGACGTACTCGTCGACTCGCTCGGCCGCGTTCCGAGCCTGGTCGAACGCCACGACGCCGATGGCGACCAGGAGTGCGACGACCCCCGCCGAGAAGATGACGTAGACGATCATCACGGACAGCGCGCGGGGCACCTTGAGGCGCGTCAGGTCGCGGACGAGAGGATTCAGCGTGAATGCGATCACGCCCGCGGTCAGGAAGAGAAAGAGGACGTGCCCGAGCGTCCTTGCGAAGAAGAACGCGAGCACGAGCAGAACGGGGAGTCCGACGAGTTGGATCCAGCGCGGAACCTGGATCGTCGGGCCGGGGCCGGCCATGCGGCGGATCGTACCGTGACGCCGCGCCGGCCTCGCCTGCGACTTACCTTGCTACGGTCCGCGCAATGGCGACTCCCCGCTCACGTCACGCTGCGCGGCTCCGCGCCGATCGGCGCCGCGCGCAGGCGCGAGCGAGGCGGTTCGCAGTCGCCGTCGTCGTCGGCCTCTTCGGCGTCGCGACGCTGGCACTCACGGCATTCGACGGTCAGAGCGGCTCCTCCACCGCGCCTTCCGTGCCGCCCCTCCCGGTGACCTCGGCTCCGCCCGAGCTGCAGGTGCTTGCGACCGTCGGCAACCTGCGCGTGCAGTCGCCCGCGGCCCAGGGAGGCGTGACCGCAATCGGCTTCCACGGCGCCGCAGACGGCGCTCTCGTCCTGCAACCCGTGGGACCGCAGGCGAACGAGGGGCTCCTCGCGGGCCTCTGGCGGCGCATCACCGGCTCGTCGCGGCGCGGCCCGTCCTGGTACCAGCTGGAGAGCGGAACACTACGCACCCTCGACGTGGGCGCCGTCGCAGGGACGGACGTCTACTCGCCCGTCGACGGCACGGTCGTCGCGATCCGCGATCACGTCGTATCGGGACGTGTCGTCGGCTCGGAGCTCGAGCTTCGGCCGACCTCGGCGCCGTCGCTGGTCGTCGCCCTCGAGAACGTCGAGGTCGATCCCGCGCTCACCGTCGGCGCGAACGTGGCGGCGGGATCCTCCAAGCTCGGGACAGTGGTGGACATCAGCCGGTTCGAGCGGCAGGCTCTCGCGAAGTACGCGGCGGACGGCGGCAACAACGTCTCGATCCGGGTCTACCCCTCGGCCAGCCTCGGCGTCCCGTAACCTCAGCGCCCTGCGCATCCTCTTCATCGCCGACGTGGTGGGCGCCCCTGGCCGCGGCGCGCTCGATGCACGTCTCGAGGGGCTGCGAGACGAGCTCGCGGTCGATGTCTGCGTCATCAACGGCGAGAACGCAGCGGACGGCATCGGAATCACTCCACGGCTCGCCGACCAGCTTCTCGCCATGGGCGTCGACGCGATAACTCTCGGCAACCACGCGTTTCGGCGCACCGAGATCGGCCCGTACCTCGATGCCTCCGAGCGCGTGGTTCGACCCGCGAACACCTCGAGGAACACACCGGGGCGGGGTCTCGCGCTCGTGCCGGCCTCGAACGGCTCGCAGCTGGCCGTGATCAACGTGCTCGGCTCCCTGTTCCTCCACCCCGCGACGTCGATGTTCGAGGTCATCGACGACCTCGTCGACGAAGCTCGCCGCACGACGCCGCTCATCCTCGTGGACGCGCACGCGGAGGCGACCAGCGAGAAGGTCGCGCTCGCGCGCTGGCTCGACGGCCGAGTCACTGCGGTCGTCGGCACGCACACGCACGTGCAGACCTCGGACGCGTGCGTCCTTCCCAAGGGCACCGCGTTCATCACGGACGCGGGCATGACGGGTCCTCACGACTCCGTGATCGGAGTCGAGACCGACCTCGCCATCCGACGCATGCGCACCGGGCTCCCGGTGCGCTTCGAGACCGCTCAGGGCGGCATTCGGATCGAGGGCGCGCTCATCGAGTGCGACGCCGACTCCGGCAGGGCCTCGTCGATCGAAGCCATTCGCGTCCCGTTCCCTTGATCGTCCGGCTTCTGCGGAAGCAGCAGCCAGAGCAGCACGAACGGAAGCACCCACGGCAGATAGAGGTAGAACCAGTGCGTCAGCGTGATCTGAAGCGCGACGAGCACGGCCGCAGTCAGCGCGGCCAGCTCGACGGGGCCCTTTCTGCGGGGGCGAATCGCGACCACGAGCGACAGCGCCACCGCGAGCACGACCAGCACCGGCTGGACGAAGCCGAGATCCGGGATTCCCTCAGCGTGGTACTGCCCCCAGCCCCACAGCGACCACGGCGAGTCGCGGCCGACCTGGAATCCGAGCGTGCGATCCCAGAACGTCCGCACCGCGCTCCAGAGGTCGGGCTCGAGCAGGAGAACGGCGAACGCGAGCAGCGTGGCAGCGGCGAACGCAGTCGCGAAGCGCGCGAGCTTCCGTAGGTCGAGACCGGCGTACGTCGCCCAGAGCGGCGCGACGAGCAGCGCGCCGAACTTCGTCCAGCCGGCGAGCGCGACCGCGGCTCCTCTGGCCCACGCGGATGACGCGAGCAAGAACCCGAGCACGAGGTACGCCGGCATGATCGTGTCGTTCGTGTTTGCGTTCAGCGCATAGGCGGTGAACGGGTAGGCGGTCCAGGCGAAAGCGAGCAGCGCAGCGAGACGGAATCCTCCGTAGCGCAGCCCGACGAGGACGAGCCCGAAGATCGAGAGCAGATCGAATGCGATCGAGGTCGCGTGCGCGGCGGGGAGCGAGTCCCACTTCCCGCTCCAACCGAAGATCGCGGTCGCCGGCAGGTAGCCGAGGTAGGAGACGGGCCCGTACGTGTCGCCGCGCTCGATCGCGGCTTCGCAGCGTCCGTTCGTCTGGATGCGGTCGCGGACATCTCCGTCCGTGTCCTTCGGCCCGCATGGCTCGAGCTCGCCTCGCTGCGGCATGTTTCCGTACGGCGCCTCGCCGTCGAGAATCCGGCTGGCACCGGCCACATTTGCGAGCCCGACGTCGATCACCCCGCGCGGAGTCTCCACGTTCAGCCCGATCCGGAACCCCAGCAGGAACACAGCCGCGGCGGCGATCGCCCAGGTCGGCCAGACGGAGCGGAGCGCGCTCGCCCGTCTCCCCGATCCGACCCAGAGCCCGCGTACGAGGAAGTACCCGAGCACCGGGTAGACGAGCGGGACGCTGCGGAACAGCTCGCCGCGATTGAAGAACACGAGCGAGACCGAGAATGCAAGGAGCATGAGGAGATCGAGGTTCCGAGTCGACAACGGACGACGCAGATCGGCGAGCCCGACCAGGAAGACCAGGCAGAAGGCGAGCCAGACGAACGGCTCGAGCAGCGTCTTTCCGCCGAACGCCCCCTCGCGCCCGCGCGCCATCTTCCACGCGACCTGCGGCCCGGTCCACGCCTCCGTCACTCGCCCCGACGTGTCTTCCACCACCACGAGGGCGATCTGCCCGGCCTCCCCCGACCACGCCTTGACGACCCACGTCCGCGAGTCCGAGCGAAAGGTCGCCGAGGCACTCGGGTCAGGTGGGTAGCGCTCGAGCCACGCTGCCACCTTCGAGTGTGCAAGCGCCGTCTCGATGGCCTTGCGTTCGTCCAGGCGAGCGAGCTCCCGCGCACGGTCGGACGCACTCGGTCGGGGCTCGGTCGGGACCGTCGTCGCGCCAGCCGTCGAGGCGAGGATGAGCGCGACAGCCGCAAGGGCGGCGGCGATTAGGTTTGTTATCCGCGTCGTGGTCCGAACGACCAGAGCTTATTCCCGACGAAGTTCACCGGCGTGACGAGCACGATGGCGATCGCCTGCGCGATCACCTCGCTTAGACCCATCTGCACGAGTGCGTACAGAACAACGAGGTTCGCAACCAGAGCGAGTGTGGAAACGACGAGAAACCGCAGACCCTGATACGCGACGTGGCCGCGCTGGGTGCGGAACGTCCAGAGCCGGTTCCACGTGTAGTTGTTGGTCACGGCCACGAGGAACGAGCAGACCGCAGCAGGGATGTAGTGGACGCCTGCGATCAGAACCAGAAACGAGAACACCCAGAGATTGACCGCGTACCCGGTGGCGCCGACAAGACAGAACTTGATGAGCTGCTCCCAGTTGCCGCGACGGCGCAGAGCAGCGCTTACACGCCCACGCGGGATCGCTACCTCTGCAGACGAGGATTCCACAGTGACCGCAGGGTAGTCGTAACCCCGGTCGCGGCGACCCCCGCTCGGGTCAGGATCGGGCAAACCCCTCCTCGCCGAGCAGCGGAACGAACCGACACGGCACAGACGCCCGCTCGTGCGGGCCTTCGGGCGTGCGCACGACGAGGACGAGCTCCTGCCCCCAACGCGAGCCTCTCGGAACGACGAGCTTCCCGCCCGTCTCGAGCTGCGCATACAGGGCGTCTGGAACGGTCGGCGCGGCCGCGGCGACGGCGATCGCAGCGAACGGCGCTCGATCTGGCACGCCGAGCGAGCCGTCACCGATCCGCACCTCGACCTGGTCGTACCCAGCGTGCGCGAGCGCCGCGCGAGCGCTCTCGGCGAGCTCTGGGACCCGTTCGATCGTGATCACCTCGGCCGCCAGCTCCGCCAGAACGGCCGCCTGATACCCGGACCCCGTGCCGACGTCCAGAACCCGTTCGGTGCCGTCGAGCCCGAGCAGTGCGCAAATCGTTGCGACGATGAAGGGCTGCGAGATCGTCTGCCCGTGGCCGATCGGAAGCGCCCCGTCCTCGTACGCGTGCTGTCGCACACTCTCCGGGACGAACAGCTCGCGTGGCACCCGCTCCATCGCGCGCAGAACGCGCTCATCCGCGATCCCCCGTCGCCGGAGCTGATGCTCGACCATGCGAGCGCGCGCCTCGACGGCCTCGACCTGCAGGCTCACTTCGCGAGCGTTCGGAGCCCGGCGAAGCGGGCAGCCTGGCGGCCGCGCATGCGGGCGGCAAGAAGAGGAATCGCGACGGCCTCCACGTATCCCACGACGGGAATCAGCGCGAGGATTGAGATCACGAGACCGAGCACGCCGACGTACGCGGCAATCCCGAGTCGCGTCCCACCGCGTCGAAGCGCGCCATGAACGACTGCGGCAGCGGCCAGCGCTCCGAGGAACCCGCCGACGCCGCCGGCGACAACCTCGGCCGCATCGCCTATCGCGAAGCCGATCGCAGCGCCAAGGGCGGCTCCGATCACCACTCCGGCTCCGACGCCGAGCACGTTCGATCCGAGAATTCCGACAAGAGCGACGCCGATCCCGAGTCCAAGTCCCAGGCACAGGCCGATCGTGTACCAAGATCCCATTCGGCCGAAGTCTAGGGAGCACGGGTCGTCGGGTCGTGCGCCACGCGAGACCCCCCTAACTTCTTGCGAACACCGCCGCTACTTCTTGCGAACAGAACCGCGGTAGGTTTGCCGCAATCTGACACCGGAACTGGCGAAGCCGACCGGTGAATGGGAAGGGAGTGATCTCATGCGCAAACGCACAGGTCTGATCCTGGCACTCGCGCTCGTTGGTGCCTTCGCGCTGACCGCGATGGCGTCATACGGCGTCGCCGGGGGCCCCAAGGGCAACCTGAAGTCGAAACGGATGAGTGGTTACCTGGAGGTCCCGTCCGTGTCGACGGGCGGAAGGGGAACGATCGAGGCCCGGATCCGAAACGGGTCGAGAATCGACTACAAGCTCACGTACTCGGGGCTGTCGAGCACCGCCTCGCAAGCTCACATCCATTTTGCTCAGCCGAGCGTCAACGGTGGCGTGGCAGCGTTCCTCTGCGGCGGCGGCGGCAAGCCCGCATGTCCGGCGACCGGAGGCTCGGTCAGCGGGACGATCGTGGCGGCCGACGTGCTCACCGTGACCGGACAGGGCATTGCGGCAGGTGAGTTCGCCGAGTTGGCGGCAGCAATGAAAGCCGGCTTTACGTATGCGAACGTTCACACGGCCACCTTCGCGGGTGGCGAGCTCCGGGGGCAGATCTCGCCCTCCGGCAGCGGCGACGACGACTGACGTCGAGATTCGGCCTGGCGGGCGCTCGGCTCGCCAGGCCGACCTCGAAGCGTGAAATCACGGCCGGCTAGCTGCTCGGCGCGCTGATGTGTCGTGACGGTCGGAATCCAATCGGTGCGAGGGAAACGTAGTGGTCCGACAAACGTCAAGACCCAGGAGGGGAGGTCGGATCATGCGCAGGCGCAGTGTCGCGCTGGCAATCGCCGTGGTAGGGATCGGGCTTGTGGTCGCATCCCTGGCGGTCGCCGGCGAGGGCAAGAAGAATCTCGACGCAGACGCTCTCGTCGGATACCACGAGATCCCTGACGTCTCGACCGTCGCCACAGGATCGTTCAGCGTGGCAATCGACGACGCCGCCCAAACGCTCGAATACGAGCTCAGCTACTCCGGGCTCGAAGGGAGCGTCCTGCAGGCGCACGTCCATTTCGGCAAACGTGGCGTCAACGGTGGCATCAGCGTGTTTCTGTGTACGAACCTCGGTAACGGGCCGGCCGGAACACCAACCTGCCCGCAATCAGGGACGGTGAGCGGCACGCTCGACGCTGCCGACGTCGTCGGCCCAGGCGTTCAGGGCATCGCAGCGGGTGAGTTCGGCGAGCTCGCCGCAGCGATGCGCAACGGGGCGACGTACGCCAACGTCCATTCGACGACGTGGACGGGCGGCGAGATTCGCGCACAGGTCAACGACGACAACCGGCGGGACTGACAGTCGAGGCGGCTCGGCGGGTTGCTCTAGCCCGCCGAGCCTCCCTCGAGTCGCGCGATCACCGCGAGCCCGAATTCGGCGGCGCGGGCGCCGTCGATGACGCGGTGGTCGAAGCTGACGGCGATCGCGCCGGTCTTGCGAGTGACGATCTCGCCGTCGCGGACGACGGCCCTCGGAGCGATGCGTCCGAGGCTGAGGATCGCAACCTCGGGGTGATTGACCAGAGGCGTCTGAAAGAGACCGGCGAGCTTGCCCGCGCTCGTGACGGTGAAGGTCGAGTCGCGAATCTCGTGCGGCGCGAGCGTTCCCTCGCGCGCACTTGCCGCGAGGCGGATGAGCTCGCCGTGGATGTCGTCGACGGTCCTCGTGTCGGCCTGGCGTACAACCGGGACGACGAGACCGTCGTCGGTCTGCACAGCGACCCCGATGTCGTAACGATCGAGGTAGACGATCTCGTCTCCCTCGAGACGCGCGTTGAGCTCGGGAAACTCCGCGAGGGCTTCGGCGCACGCCTTCACTACGACCGCCACCAGTTGCTCCATCGGCACATGCTCGAAATCGCACTCCTCGACCCACGTCACCGCGGGAACCTCGTGGTGCGCCCGCGCCATGTGCTCGGCGACCAGCCGTCGGACTCCGCGGAGCTTCTCGCGCCTTCCTTCGCGCGTCGACCCCGGCCCTGCAGCCCGAACGTCTTCCTCGGTGATCCGACCGCCCGGCCCGCTCCCGGTCACACCAGCGAGGTCCACGCCTAGCTCGGCTGCAATCCGTCGCACAACCGGTGTCGCCTGCACGCGCTCGGACGCTGCCGCAAGAGATTCACGAGACGCACCATCGCCTTGTGGCTCTTTGTTACTTGGCGGTCCCTCGCCCGCACGTGTCGCTAGATCTTCACCCGGTTCGCCGACGATCACCAACTCGGCCCCCACCGGGGCGACCTCTCCCTCGGCGACCAGTATCCGCAGCACTGTGCCTTCGTACGGCGACGGGATCTCGACCGTCGCCTTGTCGGTCTGGATCTCGACAAGCGGATCGTCCTCGCTCACCTCCTGCCCTTCCACGACGAGCCAGCGTGCGACCTCACCCTCCGTGAGGCCTTCGCCGAGGTCCGGAAGCTTGAATGCGCGTGCCATCACAGCGCCTGATTCTCGTTGATCGCGCGACGCCGCTGCCGCCTCCGCTGACCAACGGCGACGATCATCGCGAGAGCCGACAGCGAGATCAGAAGCGGCGGCGCAAGAAATCCGAGGGCCGAGAAGTAGTGGACGGTCGAGCAGTCGTCGCGACAGTCGACGAAGCCGTCCGCGTCGTGGTAGCCGGACACGATCGCTGCGAAGACGGCCACCCAGATCAGGCAGGCGACGACGAACAAGACGATGGCGGCCGCGCCCAGACGGCCCCGTAGCCAGGCGGCCGCGAGAGCTCCGCACATGAGAGCGAACAGCGCCACGACGCCGACCTGGACCAGGGCGGTGGACATGCTCAGACCGCTAGGACGCGGCGGACGGCGTCGACGACACGTGCCTTCGACGGCACGTAGGCGTCCTCGAGCTGCCAGTAGGGATAGGGCACGTCGTAGCCCGTGACACGGAGCACTGGCGCGCGGAGATCGAAGATCGCCTTCTCCGCGAGAACGGCCGCCACCTCCGCAGCGAAGCCGCACACGCGAGGTGCCTCCTGGACGACGACGACACGCCCTGTCTTCGCAACAGACG
>JBOHAY010000121.1:0-6405 GCA_050697935.1 Gaiellaceae bacterium
TCACGACGTTCGGCTGCCAGATGAACGCTCACGACTCCGAGCGCATCAAGGGCATGCTCGAGTCTCTCGGTCTCGGTGAGGCCGTGACGTCCGAGGAGGCCGATGTCGTGGTCTTCAACACGTGCACGATTCGCGAGAAGCCCGACACGCGCCTAGCTGCCTACCTCGGAAACGCGGGGGCCAGAAAGCGTGAGCGACCGGATCTCGTGATCGCAGTTGGAGGGTGCTATGCCGAGGCGCAGCGCGAGCGCATTTTCGAGCAGTACCCGTTCGTCGATGTCGCGTTCGGCCCGGGGTCGATTCCGCACCTTGCAGAGTGGGTCGGCGTCGGCGGTCTCGGAGTAGCGAGAGGACGTTTTGGCAGCCACGAGCACTTCGCTGCCGACCTGCCCCACCGGCGGGAGCGCTCGTTTCAAGCGTGGGTGCAGGTGTCGAT
Source organism: Gaiellaceae bacterium (assembly GCA_050697935.1). GTDB lineage: Bacteria > Actinomycetota > Thermoleophilia > Gaiellales > Gaiellaceae > GMQP-bins7. The sequence continues at coordinate 437 of JBOHAY010000121.1, forward strand.
GGGCTGCAACTCCAAGTGCGCGTACTGCATCGTTCCGGCCGTCCGCGGTCGCGAGCAGAGCCGGATGCCGGGAGCGATCGTCGCCGAGGTGAGCGAGCTCGCACACGATGGCGTCCGCGAGATCACGCTGCTCGGCCAGAACGTCAACTCATGGGGGCGTGACCTCGCACCGGATCTTCGTACGGAGTTCGGCGAGCTCCTGCGAGCGTGCGACGCTGTGGCTGGAATCGAACGTATCCGCTTCACGAGCCCGCATCCGAAGGACTTCCGCGAACCAGTCATCGCGGCGATCGCCGAGTGCGCGAGCGTTTGTGAGCACATACATCTCCCGCTGCAGTCGGGCTCGTCGCGGATCCTGAAGCGAATGCGACGAACGTACGACTCCGACCGCTACCTGAGGCTCGTGGACACCCTTCGCGCGGCCGTACCGGATCTCGCCCTCGGGACGGACGTGATCGCGGGATTCCCGGGTGAGACCGACGCGGACTTTGCCGCGACTCTTGCACTCGTCGAGGAAGTGCGTTTCGACAGTGCGTTCACCTTCATCTTTTCGCCGCGAGCCGGTACCGAGGCCGCAGAGATGCCCGACCAGGTCGACGACGACGTCAAGCACGAACGCCTCGAGCGTCTCGTCGAGACGACGCAACGCATCGCCGCGAAGCGAAACGCCGAGAGGATCGGAGGCGTGGAGGAGGTTCTGGTCGAAGGTCCAAGCCGGACCGATCCGGCGATGCTTCGAGGCAGAACGAGGCGAAACACGATGGTCAACCTCACGGGATCGGCGCCGGCCGGAGGCTTCGCCATGGTCGCGATCGAAGGCGCGACTTCGACGACGCTCCGTGGGCGCGAGGTGTCGCTCGTGGCCGCGTAGCGACTGCCTGCGGGATCTCTTACGGTTTCGGCACACCTGCCACACACATGCAACAGCTCCGGCGATACGCTGAAAGCGGGTGGTGGGCTGGGGCGCCCCGTGGGACATGACCTCATTGCCGTTCGAAGTGGTCGCGGTTTTCGGTCCGACCGCTTCTGGAAAAACCGCGGTCTCCGAGATTCTCGCCGCCGCGCTCGGCACCGAAGTCGTCTCGGCCGATGCGTTGCAGGTGTATCGCGGGCTGCCGATTCTGACGAATCAACCCGAGTCGTCAACGCGCCTCGTCGCGATTCGTGATCTCTCGCAGGAGTTCTCGGTCGGCGAGTATGCCCGGCTCGCACATGACGAGATCGACGACCTCGTCCGGACGACTGGGGTTGCGGCGGTCTCCGGTGGGACGGGCCTCTACCTCAGGGCCGCTCTCGTCGACCTCGAGCTCCCACCCGCCGCCGAGCCAGGGGCGCATGAACGCTGGGAAGCGCTCTACGATCGCGATCCTGACGCGACGTACGCGCGGCTAACTGAGCTCGACCCAATCGCTGCGGCGATCATCCATCGCAACGACCGCCGACGGGTCATTCGCGCGCTCGAGCTTGCGGAGCGAGGCAGATCGCTCGTACCAGCTCGCAACCGACTCTGGTCGACCGAGACGCGCCGCCCGACGCTGGTCGTAGGGCTCGAGCTACCCCGGGATCGACTCGAAGAAAGAATCCGTACGCGGATCGAGACGATGATCGCCCGCGGTGTGGTCGACGAGGTGCGTCGTGCGCTCGCAGGCGAGATCTCGCGGACTGCCCACAAGGCGCTCGGCCTGCAGGAGCTCGCCGACCTCCCACCCGAGATCGCCCAGGATCGACTCGTCGTTCGAACACGGCGTTACGCCGCATATCAGCGGAAATGGATGCGCCGGATCGACTCGATCGTCATGATCGAGGGTGACCGTCCGCCGGAGGAGGTGGCGAGTGAGATCCTCGGTTTGGTCCGCGCTCGGTAACACGTACACCGTGGTCGAGTCCGTTGACCAGCGGCCTCTCGACGCTTCGCACGTGCGCGCTCTCGTGGGCGAGACCGACGGCATCGTGGAGGTGGTCTCCGCCGGCGTCGAGCACATGACCGTCGTCATCTGGAACCCCGACGGCTCGCAGGCGGAGCTCTCCGGGAACGGCACCCGAATCGCGGCCGCCTGGCTCGCTGAGCGCACCGGCGCTCGTCAGATCTCGGTTCGCGTAGGAGCACGTGAAACCCACGCCGTCGTCCTCGAGACCGGCGAGATCGAGCAGGAGCTCGGCGACGTACAGGTGGGCGCCCGCGAGGTCGTCGCGGATATCGCCTTCGTCCCTGTGTCTGTAGGGAATCCCCACGCTGTCGTCACCGGGGACCCGGCGGACATCGGGGATGTCGGGCCGCTGCTCGAGACGCATCCGCGATTCCCCGAGCGCACGAACGTTCAGGTCGTCAGGATCGATGGCCCGGGCGAGGTGACGGCGCGCGTCTGGGAACGCGGGGTGGGGGAGACGCAATCGTCCGGAACGAGCGCAGTCGCCGTCGCGGCCGCCACCCACGCCGGGGGCGAGGTCGTAGTTCACTTCCCCGGCGGCGACCTCCGCGTGCATCTCGAGAACGGGCGCGCCCGTCTCATCGGGCCTGCCCAGCGCGTTCGCTAGCTCGATTTCTCCGCGAGCTCGACGAGCCGCCCGTCCGGGTCGCGAACGTAGGCCGAGCGACCCCACGGGTGGTCAGAGGGCTCGACGAGGAACGACACCCCGTGCCCACGCAGCTCGTTGCAAGCCGCATCGAGGTCCTCGACTGCGAATGCGAAGTGATCCTCGTTCGGAGGGCCGTTCTCATCGATTGCCGAACGCTCGTGCACGAGCAGCTTCGCGTCCCCAGCGGCGAAGATGGCGCCGCCGGGCCACTCTGCGACCGGTGAAGCGCCGAGAAGACCTGCGTAGAACCGCGTCGCAACCTCCACGTCATCGGTGAAGAGTGCGATCTCGGCGACGGGCTTCACGTCGCGATCTCGAACTCGCGGAGGGCCTCGTTGAGAGAGGTCTTGAGATCGGTCGATGCGCTCCGTTCGCCGACGATCAGCGCGCACGGCAGGTCGTAGCGCCCGGCGGGATAGTCCTTGGGCCGCGTCCCCGGCAGGACGACCGAGCGTGCTGGGACGTGGCCTCGGTGCTCGATCGGCTCCGATCCCGTCACGTCGATCACCGGGATCGAGGCTGAGAGCACGACATTGGGAGCGATGACCGCTCCTTCCCCGATCACGACGCCTTCGACCACGACGGCACGCGATCCGAGAAATGCTCCATCCTCGACGATGACGGGCCGTGCCTGCGGAGGCTCGAGCACGCCGCCGATGCCGACACCTCCGGATAGGTGGACATCCGCGCCGATCTGCGCGCAGGAACCGACGGTCGCCCAGGTGTCGATCATCGTCCGTGGGCCGACGCGAGCACCGATGTTGACGAACCCAGGCATGAGGATGACACCTTCGGACAGAAAGGAGCCGTAGCGCGCCACACCCGGCGGAACGACGCGAACGCCCCGTTCGGCATAGTCGGCCTTCACGGGGATCTTGTCGAGGAAGTGCAGTCCGCCCACGTCCATGGGCTCGACCTTCCGCAGGCGGAAGTAGAGGAGGATCGCCTTCTTCGCCCACTCGTTGACCACCCAACCGTTCTCAGCACGCTCGGCCGTACGCACTTCGCCGCGATCGAGCAGTGCCACGGCCTCCTCGATGGGACTCGGGTCGAGCTCACCGCTCTCCCACAGCTCGTCGATCCGCTGTTCCAGCTCCATCACGCGACATCTTCGCCGATCGCGACGCCGAGGAACCGCTCGAGCGTCTCATACGCGTGCACGAGTGCCCCGATCTGCACGAGCTCGTCCTGCCGGTGTGCGTATTCCGTCTGGCCGGGACCGAAGTTCACGGCGTCGATGCCGTTTGCCGTAAAGTCTGCGACGTTCGTCCAGGCCTGCTTGGGCTCGATCGCGAGGTCGCCCGCAGCCCGAAGCTGCTGCACGAGAGCCGAGTCCGTCACGACTTGCGCCGGGGCAGCGTTGCTCGTGACCTCGAGGGTGGCCCCGTCCGGGGTGAGCGACCGGAGGTAAGACTCCGCCTCGCCCGGGTCCCGATCGGGCGGATAGCGCAGGTTGAGTGTCGCCGTCGCCTCGCTGGGTATGACGTTGTCGGCGATCCCCGATTCCAGGCGCGTGACGGAGACGACCTCCCGGAACTCGAGACCGTGGATCACAGCGACGCGCGGCGCGAGCGCGAGCAGGGGTGAGAGCCCGGCGACCGCCCGCTCGATCGCGTTGTCGGCGAGCCATGGTCGCGCCGAGTGGCCGCTCCGCCCGTGAAAGACGAGCCGCGCGACGACGTTGCCGAGGCAGCCTGCCTGGATCCGCCCATCGGTCGGCTCGAGAACAATCGCCAGAACTGCGTCGTGAATCGCGTCCGAGCCCGCGAGGAGCGCAGGGAGTGGGTTGTGCTCGGCGGGAAGCTCCTCGCGCCCGAAGAGGACGAGCCCGACGTCGTACGGGCTCGGGGCTCTCTCGTGGAGATCGCGGACGAGCTCGATCGCGACGGCAACGCCACCTTTCATGTCGCTTGCGCCGAGGCCGTGCACCGCGCCGTTTCGAATTGCCCCCGGCACGTTGCCCTGCGCGGGCACCGTGTCGTAATGCCCCGCGAGAACGACAAGCGGTACGTCGCGGCGCTTCGCCGGAGCGAAGAAGAACGCCTCGTCACCCGCGTACTCGGCAACGTGCGTGGGCGGGATCAGTGCGAGGAGGTGCTCGCGGATCGCGACCTCACTTCGACTGACGGACGGGATGTTGACCAACTCGAGCGTCCGCGCGGCTAGGCGGTCGGCGAGCGCGGTCACCGTTCCAGCCTACCGCGGCATAATCCCTGCGTGACCGCTCGCCAGCCCGATCCCGCGCCAGGGGCGGAGCCGGAGCGCGGATTCGTCGTCGGGGTCTTTCCCAAAGGAGTCGACGGGGAGACGGAGCTGGCCGAGCTCAGGGAGCTCGCGCGCACGGCAGGGGTCGCGACGATTGCCGAGGTGGTTCAGCATCGCGTACATCCCGATCCGCGCACGTTCGTCGGGAAGGGAAAGCTCGCGGAGCTCAAGCAAGCCTATTCCGATTCGTCGGCAGAGGTACTCCTCGTCGACGACGAGCTGAGCCCGACCCAGCAGCGATCCCTCGAAGACGCCCTCAAGGCGCGTGTCGTCGACAGGACACAGCTGATCCTCGACATATTCGCCCAGCACGCGCGCAGTGCGGAGGGAAAGCTCCAGGTCGAGCTCGCCCAGCTCGAGTACAACCTTCCGCGCATGCGGGGGATGTGGGAGCACCTCGAGCGCCTGGGCGGCGGTGTGGGGACGCGTGGCCCGGGCGAGAGCCAGTTGGAGAGCGACCGGCGACTCGCGCGAACGCGCGTATCTCTCGTGAAGCGTCGCCTGCGCGGCCTGAGCGGCCAGCGGGCTACACGTCGCAAGGAACGACGAAGGACGATGGTTCCCACGCTCGCTCTCGCCGGATACACGAACGTCGGAAAATCGACGCTTCTGAACGCGTTGACAGGAGCCGGCGCATCGGTCGACGATCGTCTGTTCGAAACGCTCGATCCGACGACGCGTGCATTCGATCACGACGGGAAGCGCTATCTCGTGACTGACACCGTCGGCTTCATCCGGCGCCTTCCGACGCAGCTGGTCGAGGGCTTCGCGGCAACGCTCGAGGAGACATTGGTCGCCGATCTCGTGCTGCATGTGGCCGACGCCTCGCTACCGGAGCACCGCCTCCGTGAGACGATCGACGCCGTGCACGCGGTACTCACGGACATCGGCGCCGACGACATCCCCCTCGAGCTCGTGCTCAACAAGATCGACCTCCTCGACCCACTCGCCCGGCGGCGCATCGCCCATACCTTCCCGCGGGCGCTTCAGATCTCTGCGGACACCGGGGAGGGCCTCGACGCGCTGAAGACTCGGATCGCGGAGCTCTTCTCCGACCGATTCGAAGACGTGCGTTTGCTGGTCCCCTACTCGGACGGTCGTGCTCTCGCCGACCTCTACGGCCTCGG
>JBOHAY010000122.1:0-5480 GCA_050697935.1 Gaiellaceae bacterium
TCGATCGTCCGGTCGAGCGCGGTCAAGTAGTCGCCCAGCGGATCCGCGCGGCTCGCGGGCCAGAGCCCAACCGTCGGCGTGATCCTGCCAAGTAGATGATCTGCGGCGATCAGGACGCCGTCCCTGAGCAGGCAGAGCTGGCCGTCGGCATGTCCGGGCGCGGCGATGAGCTCCCACCCGTCGACGTGCTCGCCGGCCTCGACGAGGATCGGATCGCGCTGGTAGCGGATGAACGGGCGGTAGACCGAGCTCTGGCCGACGAGCTCGGCCGTTACTTCGTCCGGCGTACCGTGAAGTCGAAACCAGTCGAGCAGGCGCTCCGACCAGGCCGGGTTCCCCCAGACAAGCTCGCATTGCGCGTAGTCGAGGGCTCCCTGGTGCACCGGTGCGCCGGTCAGTTCGTGGAGATCGGCGGCGGCGCCTACGTGGTCAGGATGGAAGTGCGTGACGAAGATCGTCGCGACACGGCCTCCCGCTTCCTCGAGCGCGGCGGCCCACGTCTCCTTTGCGTCCGGGAGACCGACGCCGGTGTCCACGAGCGTCCAACCCTCGTCGCCTGGCAGAAGGTAGGCATGGACGTGCCCCGGCCGCGTCGGCAGCGGCAACGTGACGCGCTTGATCCCACCCTCGAGCTCGTCCATCGCGCGACTCTATAGCGGGCGCTGCGCTGGGCCGGGGAGCTGCCGGTCTTCCACTCCTTGCGCTGGTACGAACATATGTTCTATCCTGAGCCGGTGCGTGTCGAGTACCGGCTCGAGCCCTGCAAGTCCGCGCTGACCGCAGTGAAGGGGATGCCGTTCAGGTGGTCGCTCAACCCGTACATGGGCTGCGCGCACCGCTGCACCTTCTGTTACGTCCGCCACTTCGAGCAGCGGGCTGAACGCCCCTCTGGCGAGGCGTACGGTCGCTCGATCCGGATCAAGACCAACATCGCCGAGGTGCTCCGCCGCGAGCTCGCGCGGAAATCGTGGAAAGGCGATGAGGTCTCTCTCGGATCGGCAACCGATCCATACCAGCCCGCCGAAGGACGCTTCCGACTCACGCGCGCATGCATCGTGGAGCTCACGCGGGCCTCGACGCCGTCGTCGATCATCACCCGCGGCCCCCTCGTCGTCCGCGACACCGACGTCCTGCAGGAGGCGTCTTCGCGTGTCGGCACGAGCGTCTATCTCTCGATCCCGACGCTCGACGAGCGCGTGTGGAGGACGACCGAGCCGGGGACGGCGCCGCCGCGGAGTCGCCTCGAGGCAGTTCGCCGCCTGGCCGACGCTGGGGTCAGTGTCGGCGTCGGCATTGCGCCTATCCTCCCCGGGCTCTCGGATCGCCCGGACCAGCTCGAAGCCGTGGTTCTCGAGGCACGCGCGGCAGGGGCTCGGAGCATCTGGGCTAGCGTCGTCCATCTCCGGCCCGGCGTGCGCGAGCACTTCCTCGAGATGCTCGCCGGCGACTGGCCCGAGGAGGTATCGCGATACGAGGCACTTTTCGCGTCGAGGGCATATCTCCCCACCTCCATAACGGCGCCGTTGACCGAGCCGGTGCGGCGCGCAGCGGCTTCGACAGGCGACCCTCGCCGGGTGCCGTTGCCTCGTCGCGAACCGGCGCAACTGGCGCTCGCAGTCTGAACAGAGAAGGAGCCTGCCGATGCGCGCCGTAGAATCGCCCACGTGGCCGATGAGATCACCTGCCTCATCGCGGACGATCACGAGGTCGTCCGCGAAGGCCTGCGCCTCGCGCTCTCACGCTCCCCGCGGATCCGCGTCATCGGCGAGGCAACCGACGGTGCATCCGCCGTCGCGCTGACCGAGAGGCGGCGACCCGACGTCGTGATCATGGACCTGCGAATGCCGGACATGGACGGCCTCGAGGCGACCGAGACGCTCCTGAAGAAAGTGCCCGGAACCGGCGTGCTCATTTTCACGGCGTACGGCGAGCGGTCACTCCTGCAACGCGGCCTCGAATCCGGTGCGCGCGGATACATCCTCAAGGAGACCCCGCACGAGACGCTCTTGCGGGCCATCGAGAAGGTGGCCGCAGGCGAGACGTTCGTCGATCCGGGGCTCATGGCGGAGTTCGTCTCCGGTCAGGGCCAGGCCGACATCCTGACTCCCCGCGAGCGCGAGATCCTGCAGCTCCTCGCCGACGGGATGTCGAACGTGGACGTGGCCGCGAAGCTCTTCATCAGCCAGGAGACGGTGAAGAGCCACGTTCGGCACATCCTCGCGAAGCTCGAGGCGGACACCCGCACGCAGGCGGTCGCCATCGCGCTCCGCGAGGCGATGATCGATTGACGACGGACGCCGACCGCGCGCTGCTCGCCGAGCGGATCCTCACCGAGCAGGAAGAGCGCCGTCGGCTTGCGGAGCTCCTCCACGACGGGCCGGTCCAGCACCTTTCCGCGATAGCGCAGATGCTCGATGCCGGCCTGGCGAGCCTCCGCGACGGAGAGACGCAACAGGCGGACGAGGCGTTTGCGCGCAGTCTCGAGCTGGCGCGGAGCTCGGCGCGGGATCTCCGAGCGCTCTGTGAAGACCTCGAGCCGAAGGTCCTCCGTGAGCTCGGCTTCTCCGCCGCCGTGAGCGCACTGGCACGACGCCTCTCTTCGCGGTACGACGTGGAGATCGACCTCGACATCGACCACGCCGACGAGCTCGGGGAGAACGCCCAGACGGCCCTCTACCAGATCCTTCGCGAAGCGATCGATCAGGCCGTGCGCCGAGGCGCGCCCACTCGAATCGAAGTGTCCGTGCGCCCGACCTCAGCCGGTGGAGCGGAGCTCATCGTCGCCGACGACGGACCGCCCGAGCGCCGGAGCGCAGTGCTCGAGGCACTCGCCGAGCGAGCCGCCACGCTGAACGCACGGTTCAGCTCCGAGGTCCGCTATCCGCGCGGCTCGACGATACGCATCGAGGTTCCACCCTCGGCAGCTCGACGTTGATCTTGCGCAAGACTGGAAACCGCTGACGCGCGGATTCCAGTCGCGCGAAAGATCCCTGAAGCCGGCCGCTTCGCGGCCGGGAGCTGCGTCTCGCGTCAACCCTCTTGTAGGATCGACCTCGGTGGAGGGCAACGGACGAAGCGGGCACCTCTTCTTCATGTGGGCACCGACCGGCTACACGCTCGTCGAGCGAACCGGCGATCCGCCGCGGCCGGGAGCCGAGGTCGAGGACGGCGAGCATCGCTATCTCGTCAGCAAGCTCGCATCCTCGCCGCTCCCGGGCGATCCTCGCCCGTGCGCGTACCTTCTCCCCACCTGACGACCGCGTGTACGACGTAGCAACACACCCGCCTGCGGCCGCCTAGCGGCCGCCTTCAGGGACTGTGCGCGACCGAAATTCGTGCGAGCGAATTTCGGTCTTGCGCCTACGAGATCGGCTCGTTGTGGACGTCGTTCTCGAGCGCGTACTTGTCGGTGAGCGGGTTGATCTTGTCGGGATCGGGGAAGGCGTAGTTGATCTCGACGAACGCGTTCCACTTGTCGGGCAGCGCGTCCTCGGGGAAGATCGCCTCGACCGGGCACTCGGGTTCGCATGCGCCGCAGTTTCGCGTGTATACGCCACCTGCGAGCGCGAACTCGTGCTTGCCGGGGACGACGGCGCAGAAGGTGTCTGCCTCGTCTGCCTCGACGGCTTCGACATTCATCACGCGCCAGAAGGCCTCGCGCGTCGCGAGATAGAGCCAGCGAATCGCCCGGCTGCGAACGCCGAAGTTCGTCTCCATGTTGCTTTCCTCACCTGACCCGACAGCAACGTAGCCGGCGATCGGCGCAGCGCTCTCGAGCCACGCGAGCGCCTGGTGGTCGATCGAACGGATCCGCCAGGAGCCCGCGCGCACCGGATCGCCGTCGGCGGCGAGCCAGCCGTCGACGAACCCGGCGATGTACTCGGCGTCGGCGGTCTCGGGTAGTAGCCGCTTCAGGTTGACGCAGGACCTGACTACACCCCTCCCCGTATACCCTGGATGGATCGCACGAGACCGCGAGTAGTCGACTTGGTCGAAGAAGTCGCGGAATCTGGCGACTCGGTCGCCGAACATTTCCACGTAGTGAACGTGCTCATCCGCACCCGCCGCGTGCAAACACCAGTACCCGTCGCCGTAGACGAGCCCGTGCAGCACGCCCAGGCGATATGTCTCCCCGTCTCTCCGCGGTGTGGCGCGCACCGCCGGCACGAATTCGCCAACACCGAGCGCGTTCGTCTTCTGGCCATCGGCCAAGATCCAGTTGTGCGTCGGCGTCGCCCAGACCGTCCGCCGGAACTTCGAGATGTTCCGCGTCGTCAGCCTCGTGCCGCCGTACCGATCGCGCTCCTCGAACGCGGGTGCGAACTCGAGCTTCACGAGCGGCCTGCGCCGGAATCGCTTGACGACCGCAGGCTTGAAGCCATCGTCGGTGAGCACGCGGCAGGACGTGTTCTCGAGCTCCGCGAACGTTCGAAGGCCATGCGACGTGACGAGCTGTTCGGTCGGAGCGAAACAATCGATGCACTCCTCTGGATCGATGATGAGGATGCGCTCGAACTCGTGGATGCAGTCGACCGGGCAGACGTCGACACAGGACTTGTCTTTGATGTCGATGCACGGCTCGGCGATGATGTACGTCACGCTGGCGAGTCTAGCCAGAGCGTCCGGCAGATAAGGACCGGGTCGGCGTGCTACTTCTCGGTGAGCTCGTCCACGAGCTCGGGCGCGCGCTCGACGAGCGCCGACTTCACGATCACCTGGTCGAAACCCGCCGCGTGAGCGCGCTGGAGGCCGGCCTTGTCGGTGTGATTCGTGTACCCGAGGATCGGGATGTCGGGCCATGCGTCGACGACCTCGTCCGGCTCGACGCGCGCAATGTCCGCGATCACGAGGTCCGGCGCGTCGACGCTGTCGCTCGTGACCAAACGATGACCCGGCAGCAGGCCCTCCAGTTTTCCGCGGAAGAAGAGATCGACCCCGACGAGCAGGATCGTCGACACGCGCTCGACACTAGCACCCACCTCGGACGCGGATAATCGCGTGATGGGACTCGAGCGTGGGGTCGAGCTCATCCGCTCAGGAGAATACTTCGAGGCGCATGAAGAGCTCGAGGACGAGTGGCGCGAGGCGCCCGAGCGCGAGCGCGACTTCCTGCAAGGGCTCGTTCATGTCGCCGTCGCCTGGTACCAGGCGGGCAGAGGGAACCGCCCGGGCTGTGAGCGCCAGCTCGAGAAAGCGGAGAGGCGCTTGAGCGGATATCGACCGCATCACCGCGGAGTCGACATCGACCTCGTGCTCGACGACGTCGCGCGCGCCCAAGCGGTCGTTGCCTCGGGCTCCCTCGCGCTCGAGTCTCCGCGCCTGTAGGGGCGACGCTTGCGTCGCCCGAGCATGAGATCAGGGCGAGGCAAGCCTCGCCCTTACGCGAATCAGAACGCCGGTTCGAGGCCGAGCCACTCGAGGAAACGGTTCAGATACACGCGCAGCACGTAGAACCGCTCGAAGAAAAGCAGGAGGCCGAG
>JBOHAY010000123.1:0-8545 GCA_050697935.1 Gaiellaceae bacterium
GTAGCAAGGAGGTAGATGTCCTCGCGGTCGAACGGCGTGATGTACTGCGTGTTCAGGAGGTTGATGAGGTCACGCGTGAACGTGTCGCCGGCTGTCTCGACCGCCTTGACGCGCTCCTGCGTGACGCCCGAGTTCGGGTGCTCGCGAAAGCGTCTCTCGACGAGCCGCGCGACCTCGAGTGCGTTCTCGCCCGCCTTGCCGAAGAGGACGTAGAACTCGGTCGTGCGCGGCGTCAGGCTGAAGCGCATGCGCGCGGGACGTTAACCAATTGGAGACATTCGCGTGCTGGTGTGCGCGCGCTCAGCGAAGGCGCCGCGTCACGCGAGAGCGTTCACGACGAGCGACTGGAAGTGCGCTACGAGCCGCTCGGACTCGGGCATCAGCCGGCCCTCGTCGAGCAGACCGGCGCGAACCCCGGACTGCACGCGCTCGACGAGGATACTGTCCTCGGCGCCCACCTTTGCGTCGAATGCGAGCGATTCCTCGATCCATGCCTCGTCGGCGTCTTCCGCGACGAAATAATCGAGGAAGCGATACGTCTTCTCGGGTGCGAGCGGAAGGATCGGCCCGATCGAGAAGTTCGCCCGTCCCGGCATCACGTTGATGACGGTTCCGGGGAAGAGAAGGTGGAACTGCCCTCGTTCGATCTCGCCCGACGGGTCGTAGTCGCCGCGCGGCTCCGGCCTGGGCAGTGTGTGCTGAGTCATGCGCCCGCCGTCCATCTCGAGGAGGTACGCCTCGGGCGAGACGTCCATCACCGCAGAGAACCCGGGATGAGCGACGGGGCAGTGGTAGCACTCGAGGAAGTTCTCGGCCGAGATCTTCCAGTTGGCGTCGAGCTCCGACTCGGCCCGCTGCAGGAAGCGAAGCGCGTCGAGGTCGATGCCTGCGGCTCGGATTCGTTCCGGCAGCTCCCCGAGGAGCTCGTCGAGCGGAGCTGCGTCGGCATCGGGGTTGACGAAGACGAGCGGGCCCCAGGTCTCGAGCTGCAACGGGATCAACCCGAGCTCGTCGGCGTCCGTCCCGCCCTCGCGTGAGAACCTCGGCGCTGCGATGAGCTTGCCGTCGAGGCCGTACGTCCACGCGTGGTACGGGCACTGCAGCGTCGCTCTCCTGCCGGAGCCTTCGCAGACGACGGAGCCGCGGTGGCGGCACACGTTCAGGAACGCGCGGAGCGTCCCCTCCTCGTCGCGAACCAGGACGACGGGAACGTCGCCGACACGAGTCGCGACGAACGAGCCGTTCTCCTCGACTTCGTCCTGGCGACCTACGTACTGCCAGGAGCACCGAAAGATCCGCTCCTGCTCGAGCCGCAGCACGGCCGGATCCGTGTACCAGCTCCACGGGATCGTTTTCGTCTGGACGGCGCTCACGGTCTGAACGCTACCCGTCTGCGGGCCGGGTGCGCGGGTACGATCGCGCGCGATGATTGCCCGGGTGGAGGTCTCGGATCACGAGATCGCGGATGCCGTCGCGGCAGTCGAGGGTGAGATGCTCGAGCTGCTCGCTCGTCTCGTCGAGGCGCCGACCACGCTCGGGAACGAGGAGCCGGGGCAGGTGATCGTGGCCAACGCTTTCCGTGGCCTGCTCGGTCTCGAGCCCTTCGACATCGCCATGGACGCCGAAGCGCTGCGCTCCCATCCTGCGGCGGCGCCGTTCACCTGGGACGTAACGGGAAAGCGGAACGTCGTCGTGGACTGGCCGGTCGCCGGGACGGGCGGCCGCTCGCTCGTCCTGCAGGGCCACATCGATGTCGTCGGCCCCGCGTCGACGAAGCTCTGGCGGACGCCGCCGTTTCACGCTGTCCGCGACGGCGACTGGCTCTACGGCCGGGGCTCGGGCGACATGAAGGCCGGGCTCGCGGCGATGGTGGGCGCAGTTCTCGGCCTGCAGAGGCTCGGTCTCGCTCCGCTTGCGCCGGTGCAATTGCAGTCTGTCGTCGAGGAGGAGTGCGGCGGGAACGGCGCGCTCCAGTGCGTCCTCTCGGGGCTGCGTCCCGACGCGGCGGTGATACCCGAGCCCTACCCCGGACTCGTTCCCACCTCCCAGGTCGGCGTTCTCTGGTTCCACGTCGACATCGCAGGCACACCGGCGCACGTCGCCGACGCCCAGGACGGCTTCAACGCGATCGAGGCGTCGTTCGACATTGTGAAGGCGCTGCACGCGCTCGAGGACGAGCTGAACGAGAGTCCTCCGCCGCCCTTCGACGACATCCCGCACCCGATCAACTTCAACGTCGGCGTAGTCTCCGGCGGCGACTGGGCCTCGACGGTGGCGGCGGAGTGCACGCTTTCGTGCCGGATCGCCCATTACCCCGGCACCCGGGTGGCCGAGCTCCAGCATCGCGTCGAGGGCGCCGTCGCGCAAGCGGCCGCGGACAGTGCCTACCTGACGGAGCATCCGCCGAGCGTGCGCTACGAGGGTTTTGCGTGCGAGGGATCGACGCTCGCGAACGACGAGCCGCTCGTACAGTTGCTCTCTCGCTCCTGGGAGGCTGTGACCGGAGCGCCCGCGGTGACCGGTCCGACCACCGCGACGACCGACGTGCGCGCATTCATCCAGGCGGGCGTCCCTGCTGCGTGTATCGGTCCGCTCGCCGAGCGCATCCACGGTGTCGACGAGCGTGTCTTTGTGCCTTCGGTCGTGCAGACTGCGCAAGTGCTTGCCCTCTTCGTTCGCGATTGGTGCGGCCTCGCGTGACGCAGGCGCTGCAGAGCGTCTCCGAGATCCGGCGCTTCTTCCGCACGGCCAGGACTCCCGTCTACTTCGTCTCGGCGACGGCGTTCAACCTACTCGGCATCGATCGCTGGATACCGAGATTCCGCTACCTCAACTACTACGACTCGTTCGACGGCCACCACCCGAACGTGTTCGTCCCGCACCACGACTCGGCGCCCAACTTCGAGTCGATCGAGGAGATCTGCAACTACGTCCTGGGCCACAAGGACACGCATGACTTCATCCGGGAGAACGGTCCGGGCGGCAAGGCGGTGTTCCTCATGTTCGACGAGGAGACGGAGCGACTGGCAGATGAGGCTGGGCTCGAGGTCGCGTTCCCACCCGCAGCGCTGCGGACGCGACTCGACTCCAAGCTCGAGACGACGCGGCTCGCCGACGAAGCAGGTGTTCCGAGCGTGCCCAACGTGCTCGGCCGCGCCGACTCGTACGGTGCTCTCCTCAAGCTCGCTCTCGGCGCCGGACTCGGCCAGGATCTTGTTCTGCAGACGGCGTACGGCGACTCCGGCCAGACCACGTTCTTCGTGGCCACGGCCGCCGACTGGGGCGAGCACGCGTCAGAGCTCGTCGACCACGAGCTGAAGATCATGAAGCGGATCGACTGCCGCGAGGCTGCCATCGAGGGCGTCATCACGCGCCACGGCACGCTCGTCGGGCCGCTCATGACCGAGCTCACGGGCTTTCCCGAGCTCACGCCGTACGGCGGAGGCTGGTGTGGAAACGACATCTTTCCGACAGCGCTCACCGAGCGGCACCGCTCTTTGGCGCGCGAATACACGCAGCGCATGGGCGACCGGCTCCGGGAAGAGGGATACCGCGGGTACTTCGAGCTGGATGTGCTGGCGGACATCGACTCGGGTGAGCTGTACCTCGGAGAGTTAAATCCTCGTGTAACCGGGGCAAGCTCGATGACGAACGTGACCGCGGTCGCCTACGGAGACATGCCGTTGTTTCTCTTCCACCTCCTCGAGTTCGCGGATGTCGACTACGAGATCGACGTGAAGGCGCTGAACGACGGTTGGTCTCACCCCGGAGCCGTCGACGAATGGAGCCAGTTCATCCTCAAGCAGACCGAGGAGGTCGTGGAGCAGATCGTCCGCGCTCCGCGCTCCGGCATCTGGCGGCTCGATGCGAGCGCGCCTGGCGCCATTCGGTTCGTCCGGCGCGAGACCGACTGGCACGACGTCTCCGGCGAAGACGAGGCGTTCTACCTCCGCATCGCGGGGGAGGGTCAGTACCGCTATCCGGGCGCCGACCTCGGCATACTCGTGACTCGGGGTCGCCTGCAGACCGACGACCACGACTTGACCGAGCGCGCGCTCAACTGGATCAGCGGGATCAAGGCCCAGTTCGAAGGCGTGCCCGCGGCCATGGAAGCAGAGCTGCCACCCCCGGAGCCCTTCTCCTTCAAGATGCTGTGAGCGCGGCGCTGACATTCGAAGCGATCGAAGACGACGCGCCAGGGGCGAAGTGGCAAGCGATCTTCGCGCGGCACTGGCCTCGCTATCTCCCGTGGTTCCTGCACGAGGGAGAGGGAGCCAGAGCTTCCTTCGGGGAGTCCAGCCGGATGCTTCGCGAGCACATGCCCGAGCTCGCGCCGACATACGAGCGCCTCTGCGAACTCGCGGGAGGAGGCGACCTCGAGGCGCGGATGCTGTCGATGTGGCGGCCGCCGTCCTACCTCTCGGGCTGCTCGCAGGGTGTCTGGACGCGTGGTGAGCCCGTCCTCGTCAGGAACTACGACTACTCGCCGGATCGCATCGAGGGGACGATCCTCGCCACGGGCTGGGGCGGACGCCGCGTGATCGGGATGAGCGACTGCCTGTGGGGGCTCCTCGATGGTGTAAACGACGCCGGCCTCGCGGTCTCACTCGCGTTCGGCGGTCGGCAGATCGTGGGTCGCGGCTTCGGTGTGCCACTCGTTGTGCGCTACCTGCTGCAGGTGTGTGCGACCGTCGCCGACGCCCGTGCGGTCCTCTCCCGGTTGCCGTACCACCTCGCGCACACGCTCACACTCGTCGATCGCACGGGCGATCTCGTCACGGCCTATCTCTCGCCCGACCGTGGCGCCGCGTTCCGCGAGGTTGGAGTGGCCACGAACCACCAGGGAGACGTCGAATGGCACGAGCACGCTCGGGCGACACGCTCTCTCGAGCGCGAGCACACGATCGCGGCGGCACTCGCGGAGGCGGTTGATCCGCAGGGCTTCGTCGCCGCGTTCCTCGAGCCGCCGCTCTACTCCGCCGCGTACAGCTCGGGCATGGGCACCTTGTACACGGCGGTCTACAAGCCCGACTTCGGTTCCGTGGAGTACCGGTGGCCCGGGGTCGTCTGGGAGCACTCTTTCGGGCACTTCCGCGAGGGGAGTCGGACGATTCGCCTGCTGGAGTCGACAGCCGCCTGATGCCGGCCTCGGCGCTCATCGACTCGGTGGAGGACGCGCTTCGGCCGCTCACGTACGCGCGCAACGTCGCGTGGTGGGACTCGCAGGTCGACGCGAGCGACGAGAACGAGC
Organism: Gaiellaceae bacterium; assembly: GCA_050697935.1. Lineage (GTDB taxonomy): Bacteria > Actinomycetota > Thermoleophilia > Gaiellales > Gaiellaceae > GMQP-bins7. The sequence continues at coordinate 5,252 of JBOHAY010000123.1, forward strand.
AGCGACGCGCGGAGACGGAGCTCGATTACTCGGACGCGCTCGCGGATCGAGAGACCTTCGCCGCGGTCGACCGGGCGCGGTCGGCCGGCGCTACCGATCCGGCCGTCGGGCGGCAGCTGGACCTCCTGCACGACCTCATGCTGCCTCATCAGGTTCCCGATGCGCTTCGCGCGAGAATCGTCGAGCTCGAGTCCGCTGTCGAGGTGCGCTTCTCGCGACATCGTGGTGTGGTTGCCGGAAGTGAAGTCAACGATAACGAGATCAAGCGCATCCTCCGCCTGAGCGACGATCCCGCCGACCGGCGTGAGGCATGGGAGGCGGCAAAGACCGTCGGTGCTGCGGTCGCCGACGACGTGCGCGAGCTTGCGAGGCTCCGGAACGACGCCGCCCGCGGGCTCGGGTACCGCGACTGGTTCGCGCTTTCGCTGGCGACGGACGAGCTCGACGAAGGCAAGCTGCTGGCGACTCTCGCCGACGCCGACCGGGTCACCGCCGAGCCGTTCGGGCGCTGGAAGAGCGCGCTCGACGAGAGGCTCGCGCTGCGCTTCCGATGTGCGCCCACGCAGCTTCGTCCCTGGCACTACGCCGATCCTTTCTTCCAGGAGACTCCGGTCGAGGGCTCGGTCGACCTCGACCCGCTCTTCGCCGGGAAGGACATCGTCTCGCTCGCTCGTAGGACGTTCGACGGTATCGGGCTCGAGGTCGAGAGCATCCTCGACCGCAGCGACCTCTTCCCGCGGCGTGGCAAGTGCCAACACGCGTTCTGCATCGACGTCGATCAGAGCGGCGACGTTCGGGTGCTTGCGAACGTCGTCGAGAACCACGACTGGGCCGACACGATGCTCCACGAGCTCGGCCACGGGGTTTACGACCTCGGCTTCGATGAAAGCCTCCCATGGGTCCTGCGCAGCACGCACCTCGTGGCGACGGAGGCCTCGGCGCTTCTCTTCGGTTCGCTCGCCGGTAGCCGCGAGTGGCTCGAGGGCGTTCTCGGGCTCGGTGCGCAGGAAGGAGCGGAGCTCGAGGGACGGTTGCGCGCTGCCCGCGTCGCCGAGCTCATCGTCTTCACTCGCTGGGTACTCGTCATGAACTCGTTCGAGCGAGCGCTCTACGCGGATCCGGACGGCGACCTGGACTCGACCTGGTGGGAGCTCGTCGCTCGCTACCAGCTCCTCACGCCGCCCGACGGGAGGCAGGCCCCGGACTGGGCGGCGAAGATCCACGTGGCCGTCGCGCCGGTGTATTACCACACATATCTCTATGGGGCGATCGTCGGGCTACAGCTGAAGGGCGCGCTCGACGCTGCCGTCGGCGGGATCGTCGATCGCCCCGAAGCAGGAGCCGTCCTTGCGACCCGGCTGTACGCGCCGGGGCAGTCGGTTCGCTGGGACCGCCTCGTCGAACAGGCGTCTGGCTCGCCGCTCTCGGTCGATTCGCTCGCACGGGAGGTCGCTGCTGCTTGAGCGGATCCCCGACGGGAACGTCCTTCGGATCGACGAGCCGCTCCCGCCCGAAGAGCTTCTCGAGCCGCTCGCGGCAGGCGAGAAGGTTCTCGTGGAGCGGATCGTCTCGCAGGGTCAACTCCACCCCGGGAGGTGAGTGGCTCGAGCAGGAGCGCGACGAGTGGGTAGTGCTGCTCGATGGTGACGCCGAGCTCGTGTACGACGACGGCGCGATGCTGCGCCTCGATACCGGCGACCACGTCCTGATCCCCGCCATGGTGCGTCATCGGGTCGAGTGGACGCGAGCCGATCTGCCGTGCGTCTGGCTCGCCGTATATGCCGACGATCTCTCGAGGCCGGGAGTCGCCCATGAGTGACATCGAGCTCTTCAGCGAGGAGACGCTCGAGGAGGAGGAGCGCAAGACGAGCTACCTGGAGCTCTTCTTCGATCTCGTCTTCGTGTTCGCGTTCACACAGGTTGCCCTGCTGATCCTCGAGGACCTGAGCGCGGCGGGTTTCGCCCGATCCGCTCTCGTGCTCGCGCTCGTCTGGTGGGCCTGGTCCGCGTACACGTGGATGACGAACGCGATCGACATCGAGAGCCTTGTCTCTCGACTCATCGTCCTGGCGGCCATGGCCGCGGCGTTCTTCATGGCCCTCGCGGTACCCGACGCGTACCAGGACGAGGGCGTCTGGTTCGCGTTCGCGTACTTCATCGTGCGCGTTCTCCACATCGCGCTCTTCGGGTGGGGTGTCCGCGACGACCCGGGTCAGTCGCGCGCCCTGCTCCTGCTCGCTCCGTGGTTCCTGGGCGCGGCTCTGGTCGTGCTCGCGGGCGGGTTCATCGATGGAGATGCGCGCGCGTACATGTGGCTCGGAGCACTGGTACTCGACGTCGTGGGCACCCTGGTTCCCGCGCAGGCCGGTTTTCGAGTCTCACCGTCGCATTTCGCCGAGCGCTTCGCGCTGATCGTGATCATCGCGCTCGGCGAGTCGATTGTGGCGATAGGCGTCGCGACGGCGAACCTCGATCGGGGTTGGGCGTTCGCTGGGGAGATCGCGATTGCGTTCGCGGGCGTCGCCGCGCTCTGGTGGGCGTATTTCGACTTCACCGCCATCGCAGCCGAGCGATCGTTGAAGCGAGCGCGCCCCGAGGCTCGTGCTCGGCTCGCACGGGATGTCTTCACCTTCTTCCACTACCCGATCGTGCTCGGGATCATCCTCTACGCGGTCGCGGCGAAGAAGGCACTGGCCGACCCGGTCGAGCCGCTGTCGGAATCCGGGCGCTGGGCGCTCGGGCTCGGGATCGCGGTCTACCTCCTGGGCTTCGTGCTCGCCCGCTACCGGGCACTCCGTCGGATCGCATGGGAGCGCATCGTCGGCGGCGCAGCTGCCCTCGTCGCGGCGGTCATGCTCGACAGAACCGACGCCATCGTCACGCTGGCCGTGGTGATCGCGATCCTGGTCGCCGCGATCGCCCTCGAGACGGCGCGCCTGCGGGAGATCCGCGCGGCGGTCAGAGCGAGTTGAGGCACTAGATGCTTGACCGGAAATTCACGCGGGCCGGATGACGGCCACGACACCGCGCCGGATCGCAGCCCTCGCGCGTCGCACAGGCTTCAAGCCTGCACGACGCGTGAGTGCGGACGCCCGGCTTGGTCGTGACCGCCCCCGACTGCGCGCCAACTTCCGGTCAAGCACCTAGGCTGCGTCTGACACGCGATGCGGACGACGAGCTCGAGGCTCTTCCCGATCGGATTCGAGATGCCGTCCTGAGCACGCTGATTCGTCTCCAAGCCGACCCGTTGGGTCGTGGAAAGCCGCTCCGTGGTCGGTTGCGTCCACTCTGGTC
>JBOHAY010000124.1:0-4978 GCA_050697935.1 Gaiellaceae bacterium
GGACTGGGCACCACCTGCGCGCCCCAGACCTCCATCATCGAGCGGCGGTACGGCTTCTGCTCGTAGCTGACCTTCACCATGTACACCTTCAGCTCGATGTCGAAGAAGCTGCACGCCATCGCGAGCGCGCTCCCCCACTGGCCGGCGCCGGTCTCGGTGGTGATCTGCCGGGTCCCGGCCTCCTTGTTGTAGTACGCCTGCGCGACCGCGGTGTTCGGCTTGTGCGAGCCGGTCGGCGAGACGCCCTCGTACTTGTAGTAGATGCGCGCCGGCGTCTCGAGCGAACGCTCCAGGCGGCGCGCGCGGTAGAGCGGCGTCGGCCTCCACTGGCGGTAGACCGAGCGCACCTCCTCGGGGATCGCGATGAGCCGATCCGTGGAGACCTCCTGGCCGATGATCGCCATCGGGAAGAGCGGCGCGAGGTCGTCCGGGTCGACCGGCTGCCCGGTGCCCGGATGCAGCACAGGCGGAGGCGGCGCCGGGAGATCGGCGGCGATGTTGTACCAGGCCTCCGGGAGCCGATCCTCGTCGAGTACGTACTTCACCTGGTCGGACATCTCGCGCTCCTCTCCCTCGGACGGCGGTGCCGGGAGTCTCGCCGACTCAGCGCCCGGGAACAAGGAGTGCTACGCCGCCGGGGGCACGAGCGTCCCCGGCGGCGTAGGTCGAGCTCAGACGTGGGCTAGCAGCTGCCCTGCGCCGGCTCGTCGAGGCGGAACGGTGCACCCGGCTCGCCCGGAACGAAGTAGGTCGCCCACAGCTCGACCTCGTTCAGGAGAGACTCGTTCCGTGCAATGTGCACGACGGCATCACCGCGGTCGATGAAGCTGTCTCCGGCCTCGTAAACGGTTCCCTGGCAGCTCGCGTCGTCCGCATAGATCAGCCTCAGCGAACCCGTCCTGACGGTCACGAGGACCGGTCCTGGATGACTGTGCCAGCCCGTGTGACCGCCTCCACCGATAACGACCTTCTGCGTGACGAGGTCCGCCGAGCCCTTCGTCTTGACGTGGATTCCGGACTTGCTGTTCACGAGCTGATCCTCGCCGAGCGTGCCACGGGCCTGCACCGCCGCGGAGACGATCCCGAGGCCGGGCGTGGCCACGGCGGCGCCCGCGAGAACGATGAAGACGAGGCCGATCGCGGCGGCGACCGCCACGCGCATTCGTCGACTCGAGTGCTCGTGCATCTGTATCCCCTTCCGTTGAGACCGCTACGCTGCGGTCGGCGGGCCGACCGTGATCGATCGCGGTTGCAAGGCGATTGCAGATGGGCGACAGTCGGCTGCACACACCACGAGCGAGTTGCCGTCACCGCACGTGAAACTCGACCGAGTCGACGACCGGCGCCGCTGCCTCCACGACGCTCTCGAGGCGCGACTCCGGCGCGACGATCGCGATGGCCAGAACCCGAATGGACGACCCCTCGGGCACGTCGAACAGGTAGAGCCGCAACCGCTCACCTGATGCGTGACCGGTCGCGCGGCCCGTGCCGTCAAAGCTCTGGCCCGCGTTGCCCTCTACCAGGCTCAGGAGCCCGCCGGCCTCGTGCTCGCAGAAACGCGTGCTCGCTCCGGCGGCGATCACCACGTCCATCATCAGCGCTTTGGCCCCCTTGGCGCTCCTCACGGCCACCGGAGGGGTCGCCTCGACGTCGGGCTCGGACCGAATGCTCTCGGCTAGCGCCTCGGCGTCGGCTGGACTCGGGCTTGTGAGCCAACACTTGCCGAACGGTGCGGGGTCGGCCCACACCGTGAGTCCATCCCAGTCGTTGCGCTCCCCGCCGTCGGTCGTCGGAGGCACGCCAGCTGGGATCAGGGAGATGCCGAGAATGTCGATCACGGAGCCGCCCGGTGAGAACGAGACCCACGGGTGGGCGACCTGCAGCGTCACGTCGCCGCCGGCCCAGTCGTAGGACACGGCCACGGGCTGACCGTCCTCGGTTGTTGGCGCGATGTCGGTCGCATAACCCTCCTGCTGATACTCGAGGGGTCCGCCGCCGGAGGGCTTGAAGAAGAGCTGTTCGACCACCGTTTCTCCGGCGAACAGCCGGACTCTGAACGCCGTTTTTCCGTGCGGCCACTCGATACCACGTACTCGATCGAACTCGCCGTGCTCGTAGGGCGCTCCCGAGGTCGTTGCGTAGAGGAGCGGGATGTCCCCCGTCCTGTTCTCCTCGAGGTACTGCTCCGCCCCCTCGCCGGAGACTCGGGCGGCCAGGAAGTCGCGAAGAAGGTCAGCCGCGCTCGACGGCGCGGGGACGGAAGGCTGCGGCGTGGCGTTTGGGTCGGCGGAGGGCTCGTCACCGGTGGAGCTCGGAGCGCCGCAGCCGACGACGAGCACCGCGATCACAGCGGCGGCGGCCACCGCCAGCACTCGTCGACTCGAATGCACGTGCATTTGGTTCTCCTTCCGCCGAGACCGCTACGTTGCGGTCGGGAGGCCTACCGTGATCGATCGCGGTTGCAAGGCGATTGCAAGTTGGGGACGGTCGGATGCACACACCACTGGAGCGTGCCCGGAGTGGAGGATTCCCGGTCTACTCCGGCCGTCACCGCACCCGAAACTCGACCGAGTCGACGACCCGCGCCGCGGCCTTGACGACGCTCTTGAAGCGCGACTTCGGCGCGACGATCGCGATGGCTAGAACCCGAATGGACGACGTCTTGGGCGCGTCGAACAGGTAGAGCCGCATCCGTTCCCCTGATGCGTGGCCCGTCGCGTGGCCTTTGCCGTCAGAGCTCCCGCCCCTGTTCGGATCCACCAAAGAGCTCAAGAGCCCGTTGCCGCCGTTCTCGCGGTACCGCACACTCGCTCCAGCGGCGATCGTCACGTCCAGCATCAGGGCCTTGGCCCTCTTCGTGCTCACGGCGACCGGAGCGGTCGCCCTGAGGTCGGGTTGGGATCGGATGCTCTTCGCCAGCGCCCTCGCGTCGACGGGACGCGGGCCTGTCTGCCAGCACCTCCCGAACAGCGTCGGGTCAGCCGACAACTCGAGTCCATCCCAGTCGTTGCGCTGCCCGCCGTCGGTTGTCGGACCCGCGCCGGCCGGGATCAGTTGGATGGGGAGGTCGTCGAACCCGGATCGGCCGAAAGAGACCCACGGGTGCGCCACCTTCAGCGTCACCTCGCCGGCAGCCAAGTCGTAGGGCACGGCCACGGCCTGGCCGTCCTCGGTTGTTGGCGCGATGTCGGTCGTAAAACCGTTCCGCTGATATTCGAGCCGTGGGCGACCGTCAGGGCGCATGAAGAACAGCTGCTCGACCACCGTGCCCCCGGCAAACAGCCGGACCCTGAACGCCGTGAGACCGTACGGCCACTCGATACCACGCACACGATTGAACTCGGCGCGCTTGTAGGGGGCTCCCGAGGTCGTCGCGTAGAGGAGCGGGATGGCCTTCTCGGGGACGCTCAGGTACTTCTGCGCCCCCTTGCCGGCGACTCGGGCGGCGAGGAAGCCGCGAAGAAGGTTGCGAGCGGCGCGCGACGGCGCGGCGACGGAGGACCGAGGCGTGGAGCCGGAGTCGGCGAAGGGTTCGCCGACGGTGGCGCTCGGAGCACCGCAGCCGACGACGAGCACGGAGATCACAACGGCGGCGGCGAGGCCAGTGGGGGCGAGCTTGTTCGAGCTGGGAGCCTGAATCAAGGGACGACGTCCATCCGGATTGGCCAGTGCCGCGTCATCTATCGAATCAGGCGGCGCCATGTTGCCCCGCCATCCGTGCTCTTCCAGATGCCCTCGCCGCCCGCGAAGATGGTCTGTGGACGCGTGGGAGCGATCGCGATGGTCGAGACGCTACCGATGCCGAGACCTAGCTTTGACCACGTCCGTCCGCCGTCGTCGCTCTTCACAACGCCACTCGCCCATCCCCCCACGTAGAGGACGTTGGCGCGCACCGGGTCGAGTGCGATTGCGTTGACTGTTCCTGAAAGCAGCTTCCTCCACGTGCGACCCTGGTTCGCGCTCGCGAAGAGACCTCTCGATCCACCCGCGTAGATCGTCCCCGCCCGATGCCGATCGACCACGATCGAGTCGCCGTAGTTGCCGGGCGGCCCACTCGCACGCCAAGTGCCTCCACCGTCGACTGTCTTGTAGATCGAGCTGCGAGGCGTAGATCGCGGCCACCGCTTCATCCCGCTCCCGTACACGGTGCTCGGGCGGCGCGGGTCGATGGCCACACTAAGAACGCGGTATCGGAGCACGCGCTTCCAGGTAGCGCCGCCGGTGGTCGTCTTCCACACTCCTCCCATACCTGCCGCATACACCGTCGATGTGTGTAATGGATCGATACCGAGCGCGTAGATCGCGCCCTCGATAAGGAGATGGCGGTTACCGTCTCGAAGGTCGATGCCGTCGCTCGCGAGCTTCCACGTTTTCGCTCCGTCGCTCGTCTTGTAGACGCCTTGCCCGGTGCCTGCGTAGAGCACGTTCGGTGAGCGCGCGTCGAGTGCGAGGGCGTCCACCCGTATTGAATCGACTGGCACCCCCGGTAGCGTCCAATTCGGTGACGCCGGCGGCGCCTTCAACCCCCTGTTCGCGGCGCCCCACGTCTGCCCACCATTGGTGCTCTTCAGCACTCCGTGATGGCCGGCGCCGGCGTAGACGACGTTCGGGCGCCTCGGGTCGACCTGGATGTCGGAGATGTATCTCGGTGAACTCTGCGCGGCCGCTCCTCGTGCGTAGCTCGCCCCGGCGAGCAACAGCACTACAGCCGCGGCTAGGACGAAGTGACGCGCGGCGAGCATCAGAGCTCCCTACCGCTCGGGGACCACACGAGCTCCCCGTCGGGGCCGTCGTGGACTGGCACGGGATCTGTCAGCCGTGCCACCCTCTTCGAGATCAGGTCGAGAGCATCGAGCCAGGCAGCCTTGTTCGAGGACACCCCGTAGACGATCGTGCCCCGGAAACCGACCAAGAGCGCGGCGACCATGGCGGTGGTGGCGCTGGGGCCGATCGGAACGAGTCTGTTCAAGGCCGGAAC
>JBOHAY010000125.1:0-12160 GCA_050697935.1 Gaiellaceae bacterium
GCCCACAGCCGATGACCACTCCCCTCACGGCGCGTCAGCCTACTCCTCGAAGACGCCGTCGGGGAAGGCGACGACCAAGACCTCACATCGGGCATTGCGTATTACGAAATCCACGGTGGGCGAGAAGAACCGCGACTGGCGTCGCCAACGCGGCGACGAGCCGAGAACGATCACGTCTACGTCCCGCGCTGCCGCCTCGCCGACGATCGCATGACCGATCGACCGAGCACGTACGACATCCGTCTGCACATCGACACCGTGATCCTCTCCGAGAAGACGTGCTTCTTCGAGCGACGCATCGACTCCCGCGGCTACATCAGGCGGCAGCGGCCCCTCGAGCTCGAATTGGCGCGGTACGCGAACGACGGTGATCGCCTCGATCGCGGCGCCATGTTCCTTGGCAAGCGCGATCGCGGTCGCAACCATCTCCTCTCCGATGTCTCCCAGCTTCATCGGCACGAGGATGCGCCGGAACTCTGCTCCCCGCGGGAGCGCTTCGACCGGAGACACATGCTCGAGCAAGCCACGCCGCTGCGATCGGCGAACTGTTGCGAAGACGACGAGGCCGAGCACGAGCCACGCCGAGCCGACGTACCGCGCGCCTTCGTGGGTAACGAGAGCGAGAACCCAGATCGCAGCGGTCAGCGGTGCGCCAACGAGGGCCGCGAGCGGAACTGAGGCTCCGCGCAGCGAGATGTTGGGGCGGGCGTGAAACGGCCGCTCGAGCTCGGGTTCACGCATGCGGAGGCGGATCACCGCGAGCTGGGCGGCGGTGAACGCGATCAGGACGCCGAAGGAGTAGATCGAAGCCAGGAATGTCGGGTCGCCGCCGGCCGCGATCTCCGTCACCACGATGAGCGCGATCGCGAGTCCCGCCGCGATCAGGATCGCCTCGCTCGAGACCAGAGCGCGCCGCTCGAGTCGCGCGAACTCGCGTGGGAGGCCACCGTGCTCCGCGAGGGAGTGGGTCAAGCGCGTGATCCCCGAGACCGAGGTCGTCGCAGCTGCCACGAGAATCAGCGCGCCGGAGATGGCGACCACGATCCGCAGGACGTCGACGAGCACCGACGGCAACGAGCCTTCGAATGCAGCGGCGATACCGACGAGCGGCGCCTCGAGCCATTCGTCGCCGAGCGCCGTCTCTCCCGCCGAGACTGGGTACGCGGAGAGGCCGACCCCCGCGATGAGAACCGTCACCACGACGACGAAACCGATCGCGGAGAAGAGCGAGCGCGGCAGCGCGCGGCCGGGCTCTCGGGTCTCCTCCGCTAGGTTGGCGACGGTTTCGAGCCCGGTGTAGGCGAGCATCGCGAGTGGGAGCGCGAAGGCGAGGTCGCCCCAGTCCTGCCCTGTGGCGAGCCCGAGCCCCTCTGTGAGCGTCTCCGGCGAGAGCAGGAAAGCGAGACCGAGGACGACGAGGACTCCCTGGACGACCAGGTCGAGCAGCGCGACGGCCAGCGAGCCAACGTGGAGACGCGTCTTCCTCACGAGACGCACGGCTGCAATCCCGAGAATCAGCGAGCAGCCGATCACCGCATCCCACGGCTCGTCGCGGAGCGCCGGCACGGAAACCGCGGCTGACACGTAATGCGGGACGAAGAGCGCGGAGAGCGCCATGACGATCAGGAAGTCGAGGAACAGCACCCACCCCGTGATGAACCCCGCCAGGTCGTTGAACGCGCGTCGGACGAACGTCGCAGCACCGCCCGTCTCGGGAATCGCCGCCGTTCCCTCGGCATACGAGAGGGAGACGACGAAGAACAGCGTGCCCGTGAGCAGGAGGACGAGCGGCGTGAGGCCGAGTGCTGCTGCCGCGACGATCCCGAGCGCGATGTAGAGCGACGACGCGATCTCTCCGTACGCGATGGCGAAGAGCGACGGCGCGTCGAGTACGCGCTCGAAGCCGCGGAGCTTACGAGCCATGCCGCTTCCGCTCGAGCGTCAGGCGCGCCACTCCGAGTACGACGAACAACCCGCCGAGGATGAACCCTACGACGCCACCGCCTTCTGCTGCGGTTCGAAAAAGAAGAGCGACCCCGATCCCGACGAACACGACCGAAAGGGCGACGACCGCCCAGGAATAGGCCCTCACGACACCTCCGACGCGGTCACGAGCACGCGGCAGCGTGCGTGCTTGAGGACGTATTCGACGGTCTTGCCGAACACGTCAGCCTGCATCGCTGTCAGGCCCCTACGCGGAGAGCCGAGGACGATGATCTCTGCGTCGCGCGCATCAGCCTCCGCGACGATCGCGACGCCCGCGGAGCGCGCCCGCTCGAGTCGGGTGAGCACACGAACGCCGTACGAGTCGCCGACTGCAGCCGTCTCGTCGAGCTCGCGGTTGGCTTCCTGCTCGAGCTCGGGAAACTCCTCGCCGAGCGGGCGGTCGAGTGGGATCTCGAGCACGTTCAGGGCGACGATGCGGGAGCCGCGCTCGGCCGCGAGACGGCAGGCCACGTCCATCGCCGTGTCGGACGATTGGCCGGCCGTGACTGGAACGAGCAGGCGTCGATACTCGAGAGCGAGCGCCGGCCCGAACGCGGCCGGCGCCTTCACGGTCGCCCGCAGCGGCTCGCGCACGACCCATCTCCGGTACACGAGATAGATGGCGAAGCCGATCGCCAGCCAGGCGAAGCCCGCGTAGCGCGTCTCCGGCGTTTGAACGACGACGACAACCCAGGCGAGGCCTGTGCCCACCGCGCCGAGAAGCGCGAACAGCGGCCAGTCGACCCCGAAGAGGCGGAGGTTGGGGCGCCCTCGGAATGCGAGCTCCTCGTCCCGGTCCCGATAGCGAAGGACGACCAGGGAGACGTGCGCGATCGTGAACGACAGCATCGCGCCGAACGAGTACATCGTCCCGAGGAAGTCGATCTGGCCCGGGAGCAGCGTCAGCATCGATACGAAGCCAGCGAACACCACAAGCGAGAGCCACGGCGTCTTGAGCTTCGGATGCAGGCGACGGAACGTCTCCGGCAGCTGCCGGTAGCCGGCCATCGCGTATGTGATCCGCGAGGCGCCAATCACACCGGCGTTGGTAGCAATGAAGAGAATCGTTGCTGCGAGCACCCCGACATAGATCTCGAGCGCGTTCAGCAGCCAGTCCTGCTCGATCCCAAGGTTCTTGACGACGCCGAGTATCGGGTCGTTCGCATATCCGCCCTCCTCGGGCGGTAGGCCAAGCAACGTCTCGTAGTCGCCGTTCGCGGTCTTTTCGACCGGGAGCGCGGAGAGCGCAATCGCCGGCAGCGTGAAGTAGATCGCGAACACCGCGACCGCCGTGTAGAGGTAGGAACGGGGGACGTTGCGGACCGGATCGCGAGCCTCCTCGGCGAGATTCGAGACCGTCTCGATCCCCGTGTACGCGATCATCCCGATCGGAATCGCGAGCGCGAACGCGCTCCATGTGGGCGCGATTCCCCACTGCACGTTCTCCTTCAGCGTCTCCGGGCTGAAGATGAGCGCGAAGCCGATGACGACGAGCAGGACCTGGGTCGAGAAGTCGATCACCGAGAGTGTGATGTTGAGGCCGGCGGACTCCTTGACCCCGATGATGTTGATGGCGACGAGGAGAACGATGACGGCGGCGCCGACGATGATGTCCCATGGGTTCGTTCGCAGCGGCTCCCAAAAGATCGACAGGTAGTGCGGCACGAAGAACGCCGAGATCGAGATCGTGATCACGTAGTTGAGCATCTGCGCCCACGCGGCCCCGAAGCTCACGAGCTCGTTGAAGGCGTGGCGCGCGAAGCTCGACGAGCCGCCCGCCTCCGGGAAGCGAACGGTGCCCTCCGCATACGTGAGCGTGGTGCACGCGAAGATCAGTCCGGCGATGAGGAAGACGAGAGGCGTCAGCCCGAGAGCGAAGGCAGCGGTGACACCGAGCGCGTAGTAGATGGAGGAGCCGACGTTGCCGTAGACCGTCGCGAAGAGCGCGGGCGCGCCTAGCACGCGCTCGAGCTGAACTTCCCGCCTGCGGTGGCGACCCGGCACGGCGGCGAAGCCTACAAGCGCGACGGGCCGGCTTTCGCCGGCCCGTCGTTCACGTCAGATCGTCGTCGCGTTACGGCGTGTCCATGCGCACGATCGTCGGGTTGGGCATGCAACCGACAGCGGGCGGCTCGGGGCCGCCCGTGTCATGTCAGTCGCTAGCCGTGGATCGAGACGAGGAGTGGGATGATCAGGATCGCGACGATGTTCGCGATCTTGATCATCGGGTTGATCGCCGGGCCGGCGGTGTCCTTGTAGGGATCGCCGACCGTGTCACCCGTGATCGCGGCCGCATGGGCATCGGAGCCCTTGCCGCCGTAGAGCCCGTCCTCGATCGTCTTCTTTGCGTTGTCCCAGGCGCCGCCGCCGGAGGTCATCGCGATCGCGAGGAAGAGGCCGGTGACGATCGTCCCGATGAGGAGGCCGCCGAGCATCTCCACGCTGATGATCCCGACGACGATCGGAATGAGCACCGGGATCAGCGCCGGTGCCATCATCTCCTTGATCGCCGAGCCCGTGACGATGCCGATGGCGTTCGAGTAGTCCGGGCGGGCCGTGTAATCCATGATCCCGGGGTTCTCGCGGAACTGGCGGCGCACCTCCTCGACGACCTGGCCGCCGACCCGCCCGACCGCCTGCATCGCGAGCGAGGCGAAGAGGAAGGGCATGAGCCCGCCGATGAACAACCCGGCGATGACCCATGGGTTGTCGAGCGTGAAGAACGTCTCGAGCCCGTCCTCTCGGAGCCCGCGTCCGTACTCGTCGAACAGGATGAGCGCCGCGAGCCCGGCCGAGCCGATGGCATAGCCCTTCGTGACCGCCTTCGTCGTGTTGCCGACGGCGTCGAGCGGATCCGTGATCCCACGTACGGTCTCTGGCAGGTCTGCCATCTCGGCGATTCCGCCCGCGTTGTCCGTCACCGGGCCGTACGCGTCGAGAGCGACGATGAGCCCGGCCATCGAGAGCTGCGCCATGACCGCGACTCCGATGCCGTAGAGGCTCTCGCCCGCGGCGTAGTACGCGCCCACGACCCCGGTCGCGATGACGATCACGGGGAGCGCCGTCGCCTGCATCCCGACGGCGAGGCCCGAGATGATGTTCGTCGCGTGGCCGGTCTGGGACGCGCTCGCGATGTCCTTCACCGGCTTCCAGCGGGTACCGGTGTAGTACTCGGTGATCGCGACGAGCAAGAACGTCACCGCGAGGCCGATGAGCGCCGAGCCGTACAGGTTCCAGAAGTCGAACTCGCCGCCGTCGTAGGCCATTGTGACGGGAATGAATCCGAGGGCGGACAGGATGGTCGCGACCAGCACGCTGCGATAGAGCGCGTTGATGATCGCGTTCTTGCCGCTGCCGACGCGTGTGAAGAACGTCCCGATCACCGACGAGAGGATCGAAATGCCGCCGAGGGCGAGCGGGTAGAGCCAGAGGTCGGCCTGCTCGAAGCCGATCCCGAGCAGCATCACCGCGACTGCAGTCACCGCGTAGGTCTCGAAGAGGTCGGCTGCCATACCGGCGCAGTCACCGACGTTGTCGCCGACGTTGTCCGCGATCACCGCGGGGTTGCGCGGGTCGTCCTCGGGGATGCCGGCCTCGATCTTCCCGACGAGGTCGGCGCCAACGTCGGCGGCCTTCGTATAGATACCGCCGCCGAGACGGGCGAACACGGAGATGAGCGAGCCGCCGAAGGCCAGGCCGATGAGGTCGTCCACCGCGGAATCGGGCGTATTTCCGATCCAGTCGGTGAGCACCCAGTAGTAGCCGGCGACGCCGAGGAGCCCGAGCCCGACGACGAGGAGACCCGTGACCGAGCCCGCGCGGAACGCGACCTTGAATGCCGGCTGCAGCCCGTCGCGGGCAGCCTCCGCCGTCCTCACGTTCGAGCGCACGGCGACGTTCATGCCGATAAAGCCGGCGGCCGCCGAGAAGAGGGCGCCGATCAGGAACCCGAACGCCGTACCCCAACCGAGCTGGTCGTAGAAGCCGAGCACGAAGAACGGCACGATCGCAACCACGGCCACCGTCGTGTATTGCTTGCGCAGATACGCCCCGGCACCCTCCTGGATCGCGCGCGCGATCTCCTGCATCTTCTCGTTGCCGGCCGGCTGCTTGAGCAGCCACCAGGTGAGGTACAGCCCGTACAGAACCGCCACGGCTGCGCATGCAAGCGCGAACCCGACGGCGTGGTCTACGAAAAAGTCCATGATCCTCCGGTCAGCGTGGCCGTCACAAAGTGGGCGCCGAGTCGCCCCGGCGCGGCCGATTATGTATCACAAGCGGCGAGACCGCTTTACACCTGGTCACTGCCAGGCAGCCGGATCCGGCCGCCGGCGTAACCGCCGTCGGGCGCCACTGCTCGGACCCCGCCTTGTCTGCTCGGTGCGCTAGACGCGACCCTGGAACGTGTCGCACACATTCGCGGTCCCGCTCTCGATCCCGCGGACGAACCAGCTCTGCCGCTGCTCCGAGGAACCGTGCGTCCACGACTCGGGCGTGACTCTTCCCTCGATGCGTTCCTGGATCCGGTCGTCGCCGACAGCCTCCGCGGCACTCAGACCGTCCTGGATGTCTGCCCGAGTGAGCTCCACGATGAGCCCGGTGCGAAGCGCATTCGCGACCCACACACCCGCTAGACAGTCGGCCTGCAGCTCGACGCGCACAGCGGCGCCTTGCGGCCCGAGGTCCTGGCTGTCGGCTCGCCCGAGCACTCCCGTCAGATTCTGGATGTGGTGCCCGTACTCGTGCGCGATGACGTACGCCTGCGCGAGCGGCCCCCCGCTCGCGCCGAACTGGGACTCGAGCTGGTCGAAGAAGCCGAGGTCGATGTACACGCGGCGATCGGGTGGGCAGTAGAAGGGGCCAACGGCCGAGCTCGCCCGGCCACACCCGGTCGACGTAGAGCCCTCGAAGAATCGCGTTCTCGCCGGCTCGTACCCACGGAGAGCCTTTGTCCAGTGCGCCTGGACGCTGTTCACGACTGCGAGGATCCGACAGTCCTCCCGCTCGTTCGCATCCTGACCGGTCCGACATTCCTCGATAGCCGGCGGCTGCCCCGTCCCGGCGGTCTCGCCGGCGAGCCCTCCGAGCCCTCCGGTGTCCCCGCCGAGCGGGTTGCCGCCCAGTAGGACGATCGCGAGGATGACGATGATCCCGATGATTCCGCCGCCCCCGCCGAGGGCAATCGGACCGCCGCCGAGCCCACCACGGCCCTGGCCGCGCATGTCCTCGACTTGAGAGCGGTCGAGCTTGGCGTCCTTGCGAAAGCGCATCGAAGGCTTATAACCCGGCGGCCGGCAGCTGAAACGTCGACGACGGCGAGCTATGCCGCGCTGTCTCCTTCCGCAACAGCATTCGCGTAGGCGAGCTGCAGGTTCGCGCGCGCTTGCTCGAGGTCGCGAACCACGGCGTCTTCCACACCGCCTTCTCTGAGCACGGGCTCGAGCGCTCGGAGCGCCTCGATCGCGAAACGGGCTTGCGGGAGATCGCGCGCTTCCGGCGAAACGCGCCGGAAGCCGAGTGAGGCGGTTGCGGAGAGTGCCTGCAGGAGGACATCGGCGACGGAGACCCGGTCGAGCGCCTCGCGAAGCTCGTCCTCGGTCGGAAGCTCGCCCTCAGCCACCGATGGTCTCCGTCGCGCGCACCTGCTCGGCGTAGATCTCCTCGAGCGAGGCCCCGTCCTCGAAGCGCTCGATCTGGCGCTCGGCGGCATTCCGCTCGGGAACAGCGAGATACGGTGCCGCTCCGATCTCCTCCGCCACCGGCAGCACCCATTCGACGAGTTCCTCGATCCGCTGCCGTGCGGGTATCGCCGAACCGCGCTCGAAGTCGAGCAGCTCCCCGGCGAGTCCCCAGCGAATCGCGCGCCAGAAGTTCTCCTCTATCAGCCGATGTGAAAGGGGCTCGACCGGCGTACCCTCGTCGTACGCCCGCGCCACGCGGGCCGTGAGTGCGGTCGCGAACGCGGCGAGCGCCTGGGCCTCCGCGAGCTCCGGCTGGCCGTCGCAGATGCGGATCTCGACAGTGGGGAAGGCGAGATGCGGGCGCACGCTCCACCAAAGCTGCGTGTGCTCCGTGATCGAGCCGGTGTGGTGGAGGAAGCGCACGAAGCTCTCGTACTCGGCCCATGAGGCGAAGGCGTCGGGGACACCGCAGCGCGGGAAGAAACGGGTGAAGATCTGCGTGCGCGCCGAGTGCAGCCCCGTGTTCACGTTTTCGACAAAGGGTGAGCTCGCCGACAGCGCGAGCAGCTCGGGGAGGAAATTGCGCATCGCGCCCACAACGGCGATCGCCCGGTCAGGGCCCTTGATCGCGACGTGCACGTGAAGCCCGAAGCTGTTGTTGCGCCAGACGACGTAGCGCAGCAGCTCGTCGTTCCGACGGTAGTGCGGGGTGTCGATGATCCGTTGCTTCTTCCAATCTGCCCACGGGTGCGTCCCGGTCGCGCCGAGGAGGAGCCCCATCGGCTCGACGAGCGCGCGGAGCTCGGCGCGGCGCTCCGCCATCGCAGCGGGAACGTCGGCGAACGTCTCCTGCCGGCCCGTTCGCACCTCGACCTCGGAGGCGATCAGCTCACCAACAAGGTGAGGCTCGAGAGCCGTGCCGTGCGCCGCGGCGTGCACGTCCTCGAACCGGTTCGTGAGGTCGAGCGACTCCGGATCGAGAATCGCGAACTCCTCCTCCACGGCGACCGTGAAGTCGGTCGCGGACTCGAACCGCGCGCGCGCCTGCGCGATCAGCTCGTCGGGCGAAAGACGCTGCTCGTCTGCCATCGGCGCACTACAGTAGTTGAAGCGTTACGGCTTTCCAGCGTCTGCGTCAGGCTGCCAGGCGGGCGAGACGGCCGACTCCGACTGTTTCGTGCACGACGTCAACGGGCGGACAGCCGCAGTCTCGACATCGACGAGCGCGATCGCGGTGCATTCAGGGAGCGGAGAGGTCTCGAACGCGATCGTTCGGCCGTCGGGAGACCATGCCAGCCCGAGCGGAGCGCGTGCGAAGTGCTGATGCTCGAGGACGAGCTCGAGCCCGGTGCCGTCCCGGTTCAGCACGTGGATCGCAGCCTTGCCATCGAACTCGCTCTGCAGGGGTATCGCGCGGGCGAACGCGATCCGCGTCCCGTCCGGAGACCACGCGGGAAACGTGTCGAAAAAGTCCGTCGCGCGTGTGAGCTGGCGTGGCTCTCCGCCAGCCACCGCGACCACCCAGATGCCCCGCGGCGAGTTGAAGTCGTTCGCTCGACTGAACACGATCTCGCGACCGTCCGGCGACCACGCGGGCCCGCTGTCGAGCGCCCCGCGAGTCAACCGTCGTACGTCGGAGCCGTCCGCGGCCATGACAAAAAGGCTCCCCGGCTGTCCGATCCCTGCCGCGAGCGCGGGGCCGCGAACGAAAGCGATCTCGCGACCGTCGGGCGACCACGTCGGCTGCCCGGAGTGAAACCCGGGATTTTCCTCGGTCAACTGTCGGACACCGTCGCCGTCGGCGTCCATGACGAAGACGTCGTCGTCCGTGAACTTGGTTGACTCGCCGACCTCCTGGTGGCGCGTGAACGCGATCCGCTGCCCATCCGGCGACCACGCGGCGCCGCTCGTCGGAAGCCGCGTTGTGAGACGCTCGCGCTCGGTTCCGTCTTGCCGAATCACGCAGATCGCGTACCAGACATTCTTCGGCTCGCGACAGCCGTACGCGATCAAGTCTCCGCTCGCTGGGATCTCCTCGTCATGTAAGAGAACAAGAGCCGCGACCGCCATCGCGACTGCGGCCACGAGCGCGATCCCGATCCCAATCGTCAGTCTCCTCGACGGCAGTGCGAAGGCCACCGGGCGCGATCATGGATCAGCGCCGTGGTCGCGTCAACGTGCGCCCGGCTCGATCTGAGCGGCATGAAGCAGGCGCTCGGCGACACTGCGCCAGCTCCAGCGTTCGACGGCCGCACGGCGTGCCGAGGCCTCGATCTCTCCACGCTGGGTCGGAGAGAGCGCCAGGAGCTCGGTGAGCTTCACGCGCAGGTCATTGGCATCGCCGGTCACAAACGAGGTGAGGTGTCTCAGCTCTGCCGGATACTCGGCCTCGAGCCCCTCAGCGACCTCCGCCAGCCCCGAGTGCCGCGCGACGAGTGGCGGGCAGCCAGTCGCGGCAGCCTCAGCGCCAACCATGCCGAAGGCCTCCGGGAAGATCGAAGGGACGACACAGACATCAGCGAGCGCCAGCAGGTGGACGAGGTGGCGATGGTCGAGCGGCCCCGTGAAGAGCGCGTGCTCAGGCTCCGCGAGCCGCTCGAGCTCGGCCCGATAGTCGCCGAACCCGACGACGACCACGCGCGCATCGACACCCTCCAGCGCCTCGAGCAGCACATGAACGCCTTTGTTGTGCAGGAGCTTCCCGAAGTAGACGACGGTCGGCCGCTCGACGGCGAGGAACCCGGATAGGCGCTGCGCGTTCCCCTCGTCCGGGAGGCGTTCGTTCACGTTGCCGGGGTTTGGCGGATCGAGCTCCGCTTCGGCGATCAGCGCTTTCAGTGCATCCTCGCGGAGCCGAGGCCGCCATTCGTCGATGTCGACGCCGGGTGGCACTTCGTGCACCCGGTCGACGTGGCCGCACACGTCGTCGAGCACCTCGCGGATGTGACCCGAGCCCACGAATACCGCTACGGCCGGCTTCAGCATCTCTCTCCCCCAGCGCTCGAGCTCGGGCCGTCCTCGCATCGAGTACTCGAGCTCGGAGCCGTGGGCTTTGACGGCGTAGCGTGCTCCACTCGCCGCTCCAACCGCACCCCCGAGGAGCACGTGATTGCAGAACACGAGCTCGGCGGGAAGCGCGTCGCGAAGCGCCGCCGCGTTTGCCTCCACCCAGCCGTCGAGCTCCGGCTGCGCGCAGTCCTGGAGCAGCTTCACCTCGTATCCTTCATAGCGGTCGAGAACGAATACGGGAAGAAGGCCGCCGACATCCGGGCGGACGACGCAAGCGCCACCGAGGTCGTACTGCTCGGGATGCGGCTCCTGGCTGAAGACGGTGACGTCATGCCCGAGGCGCGACCATTCGCGGGCCAGTTGCCGCGTGTAGACGTTCGAGCCCGTCCCGCCCAGGAGATACCCGTGCCAGAGCAAGATCCTCACGGGATCATCCTTCGCCGCAGGGACGACGCTTGCGTCACCCGAGGCGATGCGATCGACGAGGGCGAGGCAAGCCTCGCCCCTACACAGCTCATGTCAGGTGGAAATACAGGGCGTACAACAGGTCGACGGCCGGGTTGGAGGTGTGCACGTTGACGTCGGAGGGGACGTCGAGCAAGGCTTCCGAGTAGTTGAAGATGATCTTCGCGCCCGAGCCGATGAGCGCGTCGGCAGCGTCCTGGGCGGTATCCGCCGGGACGGCGATCACGCCGACGATGATGTTCCGATCGCGACAGATGTCCGCCATGTCGTCCGTCGAACTGACCCGCAAGTCGCCGACGTTCTGCCCGATCTTGTCCGGGTCGATCTCGAAGATCGCTGCGATGTTGATGCCGTGCTCGGCGAAGATCGGAGAGCTTGCGATCGCGCTCCCGAGCCGACCCGCGCCGATCAGTGCGATGTTGTGCTGACCTTGCGTACGCAGGATCTGGCGAATCTCGTCCAATAGGGCCTCGGTTCGGTACCCCACCCCGCGCTTGCCGAACCGGCCGAAGGCGGAGAGATCACGCCGAATCTGCGTCGCGTTGATGTTGGTGTACTCCGAGATCTCCTGAGAGGAGATCCGCTCCTTGCCCATCTTCCTCGCCTGGGTCAGGACCTGGAGGTACCTGCTCAGACGGGCTGCGACACCAACGGTCAAGCGTTCCGGCACGTTCTCCCCCTGTGGGTAGTTTGTGACAAGGCGTCACGATTCTGCCTGCGGTTCTCCCGACTTCGTCGAGAGAACCGCTAGACGCACTCGCTCGCGAAGCGCATTCGCCTCTACGAAGTAGGTGAACGCGCGCTCGCCGTCGATCTCGACGACCGGCAAGAGCTCGCGATAGCGGGCCTCGAGCTCCGGCTCGCCGCCGATGTCGACGAGCTCGAGGTCGAACTCGAGCTCGTCGTGCAGCGCCGCGATGACCTCCAGAGCGCGCGCGCAGAGGCTGCAATCGGTCGCGTGGTAGACGATGACTCCGAGTAACCGGTTCATATGGGTTCGCAGAGCCGCGGCTGCGAAG
>JBOHAY010000126.1:0-6191 GCA_050697935.1 Gaiellaceae bacterium
CACCTCGTTCACGTACTCGAACACTCAGTACTCGTTCGTCTGCGTGACGCTGCACAGGGTCTACTACCGGCGCCACCATCGATTTGCCGGATTCCGGAACTGGCTCATCATGGCGAACCTCGTCGGCCTCGTCGGCTACATCCTCATGCCGACGGCGCCTCCTCGGATGTTCCCCGAGTGGGGCTTCGTCGACACGCTGGCGCAGTACTCGTCGATCAACCACGACAGCGGTCTCATCGCTTTGGCCTCGAACCCGTACGCCGCGATGCCGAGCCTGCATGCGATGGATGCACTGATCGTCGGCATCGTCATGTTCGGGCTCGTGCGCTCGCGTCTCGCGATGGCCCTATGGCTCGCCTGGCCGGCGTGGGTCGCGTTCGCAGTGATCTCGACAGGCAACCACTACTGGCTCGACGTCGTCGCCGGCTTCGCCCTCGCGGTGGCGACGGGACTCGCGCTTCGCCGGCTCCGCACGCTGCGTCTGAGCTCGCTTCAGGGTGATCGCCCGTCGTGAGGCGGATGATGGAGGCCGTGAGGCAAGGACGCAGGGAGCGCCCATATCCGCAGCGATATGGGCGCGACTGAGGACGCGGCATCGCGGGCTCCAGCGCCGCTTCGCGACATGGTCTCTCACCCTGAAGGGAGGTCTAAGCGCGCATGAGCGAGGAAGAACCCGCGCCCGAGGCCACCCGGGTCAGCCAGCTCGATCGGGTCAAGCAGGAGTACACCACTGCCGCCCGGCAGATCCTCGTCCGCTCCATGCGCGGCGTGGCGAAGACGAAGCTCACGCCTGACATGCTCACGCTGGCGGGGGTTTCCCTCTGTCTTGCTGGTGCAGTTCTCGTCGGATTCGAGGACCGAAACGAGAAGCTCTTGTTCTGGCTCGGCGGCTTCCTGTTCGTCGTCGGGTCGATCGCCGACATCCTCGACGGCGCACTGGCACGCGCGGCCAGCAAAGGAACCGTCTTCGGTGCTTTCCTCGACTCGACCTTCGACCGCCTCGGCGAGGCCGCGATGCTCGCTGCGATCGGGCTCGTCTTCATGCGCGACGGAAACGAGATCGCTCTGGTCGCCACATTCGCGGCAGTCATCGGCTCGTTTCTCGTTTCCTATACGCGAGCCAAAGCCGAGGCGCTCGGCCTCCGTGCAGACATCGGGTTCGGGTCGCGAGTCGAACGGGTCGTGCTCATATCGGTCGGCCTGTTCCTCGCACCGTGGGGCCTGCTGCAGTGGCCGATCTACATCCTCGCCGCGATGGCGTGGGTAACCGTCGCTCAGCGGATGCTCTTCGTTCGTAGGCAGCTCCGCGAGATCGCCGAGCAAACGCCCTAGCGGCAGAGCAGTTCGAGTGGTAAGGTGCTAGCAGTTTGTCTGCTAGCAAACCCTCGAGGACAGGGATCCTGGTCAGGATGCCCGCCCCATTGAAAGGGGCTCTCGTTCGCGAGACCGCGCGCCGCGGCTCCAACGTCAACGACGTCGCGGCCGGCATTCTCGCGGAAGAGTTCGGCGTCACCTACACACCGACTGGCCGCCGTCGCAAAGTGCTAGCAGGCTCCAGTCCCGTTCTCCTCCTCCGCGTTCCGCAGGAGCTGAAGGACGAGATCCACGCGGAGGCGTCGCGCCGCGACTCCAACGCGAACAACGTCATCCTTGCCACGCTCGCCGACGGGCTCGGCGTTCCGACAATCAAGAATCGCAAGCGAAAGGAATCCATGGCAACTCAGAACGGCTCGAAGAACGGCGCGCGCTCGAATGACAAGGTGCGCGTCGCGATCATCGGCGTGGGGAACTGCGCCAACTCACTCCTGCAGGGGGTCGAGTACTACAAGGACGCGAAGCGCGAGGATTCGGTTCCCGGACTCATGCACGTCGACCTTGGCGGATACCACATCTCGGACATCGAGTTCACCGCAGCGTTCGACGTCGTCAAGGGCAAGGTCGGCGTCGACCTCGCCGACGCGATCTGGGCGAAGCCCAACGACACGATCAAGTTCGCGACTGTCCCGAAGACCGGTATCAAGGTCTCGCGCGGAATGACGCACGACGGCATCGGCAAGTACATGGCGCAGGTCGTCGAGAAGGCGCCGGGGCAGACCGATGACGTCGTCAGGATCCTCAAGGAGACCGGCACGGACGTCGTCGTCAACTACCTCCCTGTCGGCTCCGAGGCCGCGACGAAGTGGTACACGGAGCAGATCCTCGAGGCAGGCGTCGCGATGGTGAACTGCATGCCCGTCTTCATCGCCCGCGAGCCGTACTGGCAGAAGCGTTTCGAGGATGCCGGGGTGCCGATCATCGGGGACGACATCAAGTCGCAGGTCGGCGCGACCATCACGCACCGCGTCCTGACGACGCTCTTCGGCGACCGCGGCGTCCACCTCGACCGCACGATGCAGCTCAACGTCGGCGGTAACTCCGACTTCCGCAACATGCTCGAACGTGAGCGTCTGGAGTCGAAGAAGATCTCGAAGACGAACGCGGTCACGTCGATGCTCGATTACGACATCGGCAATGACAACGTCCACGTCGGCCCGTCGGACTTCGTGCCGTGGCTCACCGATCGTAAGTGGGCGTACATCCGCATGGAGGGCTCGTCGTTCGGTGACGTGCCGCTCAACCTGGAGCTCAAGCTCGAGGTGTGGGACTCGCCGAACTCGGCCGGCATCGTCATCGACGCCGTGCGGCTCGCCAAGCTCGCGCTCAACAACGGGATCTCGGGCTCGCTCGAGGCACCGAGCGCGTACCTCATGAAGTCGCCGCCGAACCAGATCCGCGACGACGAGGCGCGCGAGCAGATCGAGCGCTTCATCGTGAAGAACGCGCTGGCGAAGAAGTCGAAAGCGGCCACGAAGGCGTGAATCGCCGGCGCCTGGCGCGCATCTTCTGGATCGGCGCGGCGGCGAGCCTTGTCGTCGCCGCGCTGATTGCACTCGCGGCGGTCCTGCGGGGGAACTTCTCCGACACGGACGGCCGGATCCTCGGAACGCTCGCGGCGCTGCTCCTCGCGGGAGGCACCTTGATCTCCGGCCTCGTGCTCGTGGAGCGCGACAACGCGCTTCTCGGCCGTGTGTCGGTGGTCGTCGCTCCGATCGGGCTCGGCTTGCTCGTGTACGGGATCTGGGACTTCGCGTTCGACGGCGGCGGAGATCACTGGCGTTACGGATGGGCCGGAGCGCTCACCGTCATCGCGGCGTTGATCGCGGTGACGGCGCGCCTCCTCGCGGAGTCTCCGGCGCTCACACCGCTCGCGGTCGTCACGGGCATCATCGCCAGCTGCGCCGCCGCGCTCTCGCTCTACGCAATCTGGGGTTATGAGTCCGACGTAGTCGGGAAGGCGCTCGCGGTCCTCTGGATCCTCACCGGCGTCTGCTACTTCCTCATTCCCGTGCTCGAGCGGTTTCGCGCCGAGACGCCGGATTCAGACGTGCGCGTTCTCGCGGCGCTCGACGACGTCGAACTCGTCCTGACGAGATCGAACAACGGCCTCGTCGTCGAGCTCGCTCCCGGCGAGCGGCTCCTCCTCCGGCGCCGTCCTTAGGAGGGCGTGACGCGAGGCGCCGAGTCATCGGCCACGAAGCCCACGCGTCTGTGCGACTTGTCGCAGAACGGCTTGTTCGCGGAGTGCCCGCAGCGGCAGAGCACGATCCCGCTTCCCTCGGGCAGCTCGAACTCGTTCCCGCCAGCGTCGATCACGCGCACCGGCCCTTCGACCTTGTACGGCCCGTTCGCCCTGGCCTTGATTGTGACCTCGACCATGTGGGCAAGTTACAACTTGTAACTTGCGGGGCGTGGGCCTCCGAATCTGCTTCGTCACGCCATTCGCGTGGTCGCAGCCGCACGAGGTCAACGTGCACATCGCCGGCACAGCCGCCGCCCTTCGACACCTGAACCACGACGTCACCGTGCTCGCGCCGTCGTCGCGAGCCCGCGACCTCCTCGCCGGCCGGCGCGCCCTGCAGCGGGGCGTCGATGCGGAGGTCATCGCCGTCGGGCCCTCGATCCCGCTCTCACGCCGGACTCACATGGGAGTGCCGGTCGCCGTCCGGGCGAACCTGAGACTGGCTCTCAGCAGCGGGCGCTTCGACGTCGTTCACGGGTTCGAGCCGGGGCTTCCGAGCCTCTCGTACCTTGCCCTCACCTCGACGCGCGCGCTCACGGCTGCAACCTTCTTCTCGCCCGAGCGGCTGGGATATCCGGCACGGCGCTCGCGCCGGGATCGTCTCCGCATCCGCATCGACGCCCTCCTCGCGACCTCGGAGGAGACGGCGGATGCTGCTGCCGAGCGCTTCGAGGGCGACTACCGACTCGTGCCGATCGGTGTGGATGCAACGCTCTTCGCGCCCACGGCCAAGCAAAACGTCATCGTCCACGAGCTCGAGACGGCCGGCCGCCCCGCCACACGCGCGCTCATACGTCTGCTGCGCGACCTCCCCGACTGGGAGCTCACGCTCCTGCACACAAAGCCGCTCGGGTTTCGCCCGACGATCCCACGATCGGTGCGCGCTCGTGTACACGTACTGTCCGTGCGACGCGAGGACCAGCGCGCCGCCGCGCTTTCCAGCGCCGCGATCTTCGTCCCGGCACCTTCGGGGGAGGAGCGTCTCCGCCTCGAGGCTGCCGCATGCGGGCTCGCGACGGTGGACGGAGAGCTACCGGAGGCCGTCGCGGAGGAGATTTTTCAGCTGGTCGCCGACCAGACTGCCCGGGCGCAGAACGGCGCTGACGAGCGAGCGCGAGCCGAACGTCAGAGCTTCGACCGCGTCGCCGCCGAGCTCGACGCCGTCTACACCCGTCTTGTTCGAAAGCGCCGGGTTCGAGCGACTTCCACGGCCGACCACGACCCGCTCGAAGGTCGTGACTGGATCGCAGTCGACCTCCACATGCACACGGATTGGTCGCACGACTGTTCGATCCCGGCATCGGACCTCCTCGACCACGCGGAGGAGATCGGTCTCGGTGGGATCGCAGTCACCGACCACAACGTCTTTGGCGGTGCTCTCGAGGCGGTCGAGCTGGCGCGGGACCGAAACTTGATCGTGATTCCGGGCGAGGAGGTGAAGACGGACGGTCAGGGCGAAGTCATCGGCCTGTTCCTCAGCGAGGAGATTCCGCGAGGGATGTCTTTCGCGGACACGATCGACGCGATCCGCGAGCAGGGAGGCCTCGTCTATCTGCCTCACCCCTTCGATCGCCTCCACGCCATTCCGGATCCGTCGACCCTGCACCGCCATCTGGCGGAGATCGACGTGTTCGAGGTCTTCAATGCACGGCTCCTGCGCGACTCGTTCAATGACGAGGCGCTCCGCTTCGCGCAGAAGTACCGGTTGCTGCAGGGGGCTGGATCGGACGCGCATGTGCTTCAGGGCGTCGGCACGGGAGCGCTGCGCATGCGCCGATTCGACGGCCCGGAGGAGTTTCTCCTTTCGCTCCGCTCGGCCGAGATCTTGCGTCGACCGAAGTCGCTCGCCTACCTCCAGTCGCTCAAGTGGGTGGCTCAGGTCAAGGAAAAGGTCCGTTAAGCGAGAAGGACCTTCGGACCCTGTGCCCGCGGCCGTGCCCACTGACGAGATCTACGAGCGCTACCTCCAGAAGGCCATCTCCGAGATCAACGAGCTCGGTGACGAGCTCGCGCGCGCGGGTGACGAGCTCAGGGTCCCGGTGCTCGGATCAGGACATCCGCTCGCCGACGTCTTCCTCCTGAAGTACTCGCCGCAGCCCTCGGAGATCCAGGAAGGCGTCGCATTCTTCGGCCGCGCGGGTCAGGCCGTCCTTAAATCGCTCCAGCGCCTCCACGTCGACCCTCTCGCCGTGTACGGGACGAACTGTCTGAAGTTCGGCACGGAAGATGCCGCGGACGCAGCCGGCTGGCTCACGCGCGAGCTCTACATCGTCCAACCGAAGCTCGTCGTCGCAATGGGTGACCGGACGGTCGCGTTTGTCAACGACCTCCGCTTCCCGTTGTCCGACACGATCGACGACACGACCCTCGGCGTCATGCAGCGGTTCACGCCGACGATCGGTGCACTCGTAACGCCCGATGTCGACGAGTCCCTCGACGAGCAGCCGGCGAAGACCGCATTCTGGAACTCTTTCAAGGCTCTCGGCCCCTGGTGGGCAGAGCAGCCGCCTTACTAGTGCGCAAGACCGGAATCCGCGCGTGCGGATTCTGGTCGCGCGAGGATCCCTGAAGG
>JBOHAY010000127.1:0-10451 GCA_050697935.1 Gaiellaceae bacterium
TCTCACGCTCGGACGGGCCCGAGGCGATCGTTCCGGCCTCGGGCACGCCGGCCTCGCTCTCCGCGACGATCTCGACGGCGGAATCATCGACGCCGGCGTCTTCGTGCTCGGCGTCGTAGTTGGTCTCGACGACGGAATCCTCTACCTCGACGACGTCCTTCTCGGCGGCGTAGTCGGTCTCGACGGCATCGCCGCTCTCCGCGGCATCGTCGGTTTGGACGGCGTGGTCAGTCTCGACGGCGTAGTCGGTCTCGACGGTGTAGTAGGTCTCGGAATCGGAGTCGCCGTCTGTGGCCGCGTCGTTCTCAGCGGAATGATCGCGATCGACGAGGTCATCGCTGTCGGCGACAGGGTCGTGCTCGACGGCGGAGTCCTCGTCTTCGCCACGCG
The DNA here is from genome assembly GCA_050697935.1 of Gaiellaceae bacterium. Taxonomy (GTDB): domain Bacteria; phylum Actinomycetota; class Thermoleophilia; order Gaiellales; family Gaiellaceae; genus GMQP-bins7. Next base: position 391 of record JBOHAY010000127.1, read on the forward strand.
CGAAAGCGGCTTCGTGCCCGTAGGCCGCGAGCCGGTCGATGACGCCCGCGTCGACCTCGGTGACCTCCGGATCGTCGATGGGCTCGTCCTCGCCGGCCACGTTCCGCACGTCGTCCATCAGGCGCTCCCGGCAATCCGGAGGCCCGACGCTGGCGCGCCTGGCTCGGGAGCAGTGACCGAGACCGAGACGCCGCTGCGCTCGAGCATGCCGATGAGCTGGTCCTTCCGGCTCGAGACCGCGAGTGCAGCCTCCGTCGTGACCACGCGCTTGCGAATGAGCTCGGCCAGGCCGTGCTCCATCGTCTGCATCCCGCGTTGCGTGCTCGTCTGCATCACGGAGTAGATCTGCTCCACCTTGCCCTGGCGAATCAGGTTTCGGACGGCGTCGTCCGGGAAGAGGATCTCGAGACACGCAACGCGCCCGAGGCCGTCGGCCGTCGGGAGGAGCGTCTGGGTCACGACTCCCTGCAGCGTGTTGGCGAGCTGCATGCGCACCTGTTCCTGCTGGGCCGGTGAGAAGACGTCGATGACGCGGTCGATGGTGCTCGGAGCGCTCTGCGTGTGCAGCGTCGCGAGGACGAGGTGCCCCGTCTCGGCGGCCGTAAGCGCCGTCGAAATGGTCTCGAGATCGCGCATCTCGCCGAGGAGGATCACGTCGGGGTCCTGGCGTAGAGCCGCCCGCAGCCCGGCTGCGAAGCTGGGCGCGTCCGATCCGATCTCACGCTGCGTGACGACGCAGCGCTTGTGCCGGTGCACGAACTCGATCGGATCCTCGATCGTGAGAATATGCTGCGGCTTCACCCGGTTGACCTCGTCGACCATGGCTGCGAGCGTGGTCGACTTACCCGAGCCCGTAGGCCCGGTGACGAGGACGAGGCCGCGAGGCTTCATGGCGAGCTCGCGCAACGACGGAGGCAGGCCCAGCTCCTCGAGTGTGCGGAGCTCCTCGGGAATGTGCCGGAATGCGGCTGCCAGCGAGTCACGCTGGAAGTGCACGTTGACGCGAAACCGAGCGAGCCCAGGTACGCCGTAGGAGAAGTCGAGCTGGCGGTCCACCTCGAGTTGCTTCTGCTGCTCGGTGGAGAGAATGCGATAGAGAAGCGTTCGGGCCGTGTCGGGCTTCAGCTTCTCCGCGTTCGCAAGCGGCGTGAGATCGCCGTGCACACGGATCGTCGGAGGGGCTCCCGGCACGAGGTGGAGGTCGGAGGCACCCGCCTCTGAAGCGCGCGAGAGCAGGTCGTCGATCGAAGTCGGCGCAGCGTCCATGGACACCTGGCGTATCGGCACCGCCTGCCACCGTCTTGAGCAGCGTCCACAGCCCCGTTCGAGCTGTGCCGACTCCCTCGGGGCGTCACCCTCGGAATCACCCAAATTGGGGTAGGGCCTCCCCACGCTGCCGCCGATGTCTCCACGGCATCCGCCCCCCACCCCCTCTACTGCGGACTGCGGAAGGAGTTGCGGCAATGTTCAAGCGGATTCGCACCCGCCTCGATGGGAACAGCGAGCAGGGCTTCACCCTGATCGAGCTCCTCGTCGTGATCATCATCATCGGCATCCTGCTCGCGATCGCCGTCCCGTCCTACCTCGGGTTCCGTGATCGTGCAGCCAACAACGCAATGAAGGCGAACCTGCGGGCGGCGCTGCCGTCGGCGGAGGCCTACTACGCCGACAACGGCACGTACGTCGGCATGACGCCTGCAGCGCTCACATTGATCGACTCGGGCGTCTCCCCGTCGCTGACGGTCCCGGCGGCGGCTGCTGCGAGCTACTGCCTCGCGGACACCGACGGCTCCCACAACTGGAGCGTCGCGGGCCCCGGCCCCTCGAGCGCGGACTACAAGAACAACCTGACCTGCGCGTAGTTCAGCCTGAGACCGATCGACCCGAAGAGGCGCGGGAGACCGCGCCTCTTCCCTTTCCGGCGACAAGCCTCCCGACCTCAAGACCCAGCAGCCAATGCCGATATGGAATCCGTGAGCATGACCCTCACCCCACCGATCCGCATCGCCGCCTTCGTCGGAGCGCTGGTCGCCACGGGTCTCGTCGCTTTCGTCTTCGTGATGGGCCGCGGTGCATCCCAGACCGACGTCTCGACGCCGCCGAAGCCCGTGACGCAACCCTCGGCGCAGTCCACCACGCCGCCGAAAGCGCCCCAGGCGCCGCCCAAGCCGAGACCCCGTGTCGTGGTGACGAAGAGCGGGTTCCCGGCTCCCGTCGACCTCGCGCTTCGGCGCCGCGGCGTCGCCGTTGTCGCGATCTACATGCCGGGGGCGGCCGTCGACGCGATCGTGCGCGCCGAGGCACGCGCAGCGGCCGTGAGGTCGAAGGCTGGGTACGTTCCCATCAGCGCGCTGAACGAGCGCCTACTCCAGGCATTCGTCGCCCGAACCGGTGTTCTTCCCGACCCGGCTGTCGTGATCATCAAGCGACCCGGAGTCGTTACGGCGACGCTCAGCGTGACCGATCGTGAAACGATCGCGCAGGCGATCGCCCAGGCACGGCGATGAGCGAGGCAGCGGCTCGGACGCCGCCCGGCCGAGAGCTCTACGTGCGCCACGCCCGTGTCGACGGCCGCTCTGTGGCCCTGCTCCGGGCGATCGACGAGGGTGATCGGTGCGTCGTGGAGGCCGAGGTGTGGTCGAACGGATCGACAGCTACGCCCGTGCGCCCCGACCCCTACGTCTTCCCGACGCCGATCGAGGCGACCCGGTTCGTCACGCACGCAGTCGAGGCGTTCATCGCACTCGGCTGCGAAGTCGGCGCTTCGTAGCTTCGCGGCGGGACGGACGAACAACTCGATCAGCGGCAGAAGCTGCCGCGCTTTAGGGCCGGTTTCGCGCGACCGGAAACTGCATTCGCAGTTTCCGGACTTGCGCTTAGGACAGGATGCGCGTGAGCTCTTCGAGCGACGTGAGCCCGGAAGCAACCTTCTCGAGCCCGTCGTCCCACATCGACCGCATGCCGTTCTCCGCAGCCGCTTTCGCGATCTCGTCGCGACTCGCGTGCTGAACGGCGAGCGCGGCGATCTCCTCCGACATGCGCAGGAACTGGAAGACGCCGACACGGCCCCGGTAACCGGTGTGGTTGCACCGCGGGCAGCCCTTCTTCCGGTAGAAAGCAGTGCCGTCGAACGCGCCCAGAACGTCAGGGGACATCCGGATCTCGTTCAGCTCTGCGCTGGTCGGCTGGTAGGCCTCACAACAGTGCGTGCAGAGCTTGCGTGCGAGCCGCTGCGCCAGAACCGCCGACACGGCTGCGCCAGTGAGGAAGGGCTCGACACCCATCTCCCCGAGGCGCGTGATCGTCGAGGGCGCATCGTTCGTGTGCAACGTGGAGAGCACGAAGTGCCCCGTGAGGGCGGCTTCGATCGAGATCTTGGCCGTCTCGACATCGCGGATCTCCCCGACCATGACGACGTCAGGGTCGGAGCGGAGGATCGAGCGAAGCGACGAGGCGAACGTGAGGCCGGCACGGACGTTGATCTGCACCTGGTTGACCCCCGCGAGGCGATATTCGACGGGGTCCTCGACCGTGATGATGTTGATCTCGGGTCGGTTGATCTGCGCCAGGCAGCCGTAGAGCGTGGTCGACTTGCCCGATCCGGTCGGGCCGGTGACCAGAAGCGCACCGGTCGGCATGCGAACGATCGACTCGAGGTCGGCTTGCATCGCCCCAGCCAGGCCCAACTCGACCATCGTCGGCGGCTTGCGAGACTTGTCGAGGAGGCGCATGACCACCTTCTCGCCCTCGACGGTCGGAAGCGTCGCGACGCGGATATCGAGCATGCGGCCGACCGCGGACGACGACAGACTGATACGACCGTCTTGCGGCTTTCGCCGCTCGGCGATATCGAGCTTTGCCAGCACCTTGAGCCGGGTCGTCACGCCGGCAGCCATCTTCCTCGGGATCCGCTGCACCTCGCGAAGCACGCCGTCGACGCGGAACCGTACGACGAGTGCATCCTCCTGGGCCTCGAAGTGGACGTCCGAGGCGTTCTCCTCGGCGGCCTGGAAGATGAGCGCGTTGACCAGGCGGACGAGCGGACCGTCCGAGATGCCGTCGTCGGCCTCGAGGTCGTCTCCCCGGTCGTCGGTGTCGTCGATCTCGAAGACAACCGACCCGATGGCCTCAGCCGTGCGCAGGAGTCGCTGGAGCTCCGCCAGGATGTCGTCACGCGAAGCGACGTTGAGCTCGATCGAGTGCTTGGTCGCCAGGCGCAGCTCGTCGATTGCATGGAGGTTCCCCGGGTCGGCGACCGCCACTTTCAGGACGTCGGCCTCGAGAGCGTACGGGATGGCGACCGCGCGTTCGAGCGTCTGGGGAGGGATGAGCTGTGCAGCGTCCACGGCAACCCCGACCGCGGCGAGGTCGACGATCTGGAGGTGGTGGCGTACTGCGAGCATGCGCGCAACCCCGTCCGAGTTCGCAACGCCTTCCTCGATGAGCGCCTGCGTGACCGGGGTTCCGTTGGCTGTTCGCTCGCGAACGAGCGCGAGTGCGTCTGCGCCGACCAGCGCTGTGTGGCCGAGGAGGTCGATGACGAGCTCCGCCGTCTCGTCGACTCCGAACGGCGTCGCGAGTTGCTGGGCTGGCTGACCGGCAGCGGGCCGGATCTCGCTCCCCTGGGTGCTCGTGGTAGGCGTGATGCTCATCTGGGATCCCTCGAAGGGGTTATCGGCACGCGTCTCTCGCCTCTTGACGAGCCGTCACGATCAGAAGAGGGCGAGATATGCATCCAGGACGCGCTCGCCCCAGAAGAGCGCCACAACCGCACCGAGAGAGAGAAACGGGACGAGCGGGACGGCCATCTTCCTTGCGACGCCGGCTCCGTGGCGGGTGACGAGAATCACCGCAGGAACGAGCGCAGCAAACAGGCCGAGCATGAGCGCGACGGAGACGGACGTGCCGAGCACTGCGCCCAGAAGCAGCGCGAGCTTGACGTCTCCCATACCGAGTCCCTTCGGATACGCGAGGACCACCGCGAACAGAAAGCCGGAGGCTGCGAGCGCGGAGACCGCCCACTCGGGGCTCGGATCGATCGCGGTGTGGAGCACGAGAGCGACGACAGCCGCGGGAACGACGATTCGATTCGGAACGATCCGCAGTTGGATGTCGATGGCCGACAACGTCACGAGCACGGCGCAGAAGCCGGCGGCCAGAGCCGCCTCCGATGTCGGCCCGAAGACCGCGACGCACGCGACGATGAGCGCGGCAGCGACGCCCTCGACGAGCGGGTACATCGGCGAGATCGGAGCGTCGCAGTGTCGGCAGCGACCCTTCAGGAGAAAGTACGAGAGAACAGGAACGTTGTCCCGCCAGAGGATCTCGTGCGAGCAGCTTCCGCACGAGGACGGTGGCCTCAGGAGCGACTGACGGGCAGGCACGCGCGCGACCAGGACGTTGAGGAAGCTCCCGAGCGCGAGGGCCGGAGCGAGAACGAAGGCGGCGGCTGCGACGTTCACGGCTATCTAGAGCTATCCCGAATAGCTGCCTTGAACGGGATCGACATTCACGACGGTCTGCGTCGCAACGGGTATGCCCTGCATGTACTCGATGGGGAACGGCGGCGCGTGTATGACCGTCGAGTTGTCGATATCGGCGCTGCGTGTGATGACCGGGCCCCAGACCGTCGTGTTGTTGTCCATCACGTAGTCGTTCACGATGTACAGCGCGCCCTGGAAGTTGACGTGATTGCCGATTTCGCCGCCGACCCCCTCGCTAACGGTCTCGGAGATGAGCGACCCTGCCACGAAAACGAGCAGATCGACACGCGGATCCCACGTCGCGTCGCACGCCGGCACGCCGCAGATGTCCGCGTTGTTCCTGATCCGCACCTGGCCGGAGCCGTAGATGACCGCCCGCCCGTCGTACTGGATTTGATTGAGGTTCGACCACGTGAGGTGCCCGTCGAGATAAATGACGCCCTTGATGGTCAGGGTTCCCGGCGAGCCGGGTTGCCACGCGAGCTGTGCCACGATGTTCCCCAAGCCGTCGAGCTTCGTGCAGTTGTAGGCGGAAGCGGGCGTCAGGTCGATCTCGCCACGGCTCACATTCAGGGTCGAGTCGTTGTCGAAGCCTCCCGGGAACGACCCACTCGAGCAGCTCGACTGCGGCCCGAGGTCGGCATTCGTGTACCAGTACGGCAAGTCTGGGGTCGGCTTCGCGATCACGGGTGGATTCGTGCCAATGGCCTCGGCGTACACGTGGCTTACCGGACCGCACGCGACTGGGCTTCCGCTGTAGTGGCAAGCGCCCGTAGAAGCGAACTCGTCGATTGGGTTGCCGACGCTCCCGACCTGCGCACTGTTCTCGACATAGAGGTTCCCGAAGAGGTGAACTGCTGGGCTGTCGATCTGCGAGTTGTTCGTCAGACAGAGGTCGCCGCGCACATACAGCGCGACATCCATCGCAACGCTGTTGCCCATCGTGATGCAGCCGGACGGCTGGTCGACGAAGAGGTAGTTCCACGGCCTCATGTCAGGGACCGTCGACGTCGTGACCTCTGCCTGAGCGCTGGCTGTACGCACGACTGCTGCGGCGTTCGGGCCCGAAGGATTTGCCACCGTTCCGGTCCCGGTGAGCGTCCACGTCGTGCCCGACAGGACCCCGTCATAGGTCACCGTCCCGGTTGGAAGCGTCACCGTCGTCGAGGGCACCGAGCTTGCGCTGTACGGATCCGGAGCGTTCTCGAGCCTGGAGAACGCGTAGCTCAAGCCGGTCTCGGCCAGGCCGTATGCGCGTTGATCTGCCTGGACGCGACGCGTCGCGCCCTGGTTCATCGTCACGTACGTGAAGATGCCCGCGGCGAGCGCCGAAAGGATCACCGTCACGCCGAGAGCGAACGGCAATGCAAGACCGCGCTCGTCGCCGAGCACGCGCCGCATCGCGCTCATTGCTGAATCGGGCACGCCAGCTCCTTGGTCGGAGATCCCGGCGCAGTGAACGCCGAATGCGCGGCGACGGCATCCCCCATCGTGGGGAGAGGCGAGCGGCGGCTCACGTTCGGCTCGAGTTGCGAAGGACAATGTCGTCGGTCAGCTGATAGCCGGGAAGACCGCTCGCGGGCCTCGTGTTCACGGGCAGCGTCACCGACAGGACCGCCAGGCTCGTAACCGACTGCGGCGTGAAAGTGAAGACGGTGCCGCTCGTGAGGTAGTCCACGGCCTTCTTGCCGGTGGTGTCGCACGCGCCGCCGACGAGCCGGTAGAGGGCGAAACGGGTCCCGCTTCCCGTCGTGCACCAGCTGACCGTCGTTCCTCCGCCGGCGCTTGGGCACCGGTTCCCGAGGACGATGGTGATGCTGGCCGAGGCGCCGGTCGGCGTCACCGAGCTCGCGCAGTGGATCTCACGTCGCAGCTGGTCGAGCGCGATCCGTGCGTTGATCTGCGAAGCGAAGCGTCGATTCATCTCTTCCTCCGCCTTCGACGCTGCGATCAGCGCGTAGGACAGCGCGGTCATCACGATCACGAGCATCCCGAGGACGGTGATGAGCTCGATGAGCGTGAACCCCCGCTCGTCGTTGCGGAGCCGACCGCCCAGCGTCGCCGCAGGCGACACCTCAGGCTCCCGCTACTCGGAGCGTCGGGAGACCATCGTCGGGCCTCTCGACCACCTCGGGCGCCGGCTCCGGCGCTCTGGCTGCCGCGACGGTCGCCGCCTTCTCCGCCTGGAGCAGGGCGATCTCGAAATCGTGGCGGTTCGATGCGGCATTGGCGGCTGTGTCGCGCTCGACGAGCCCACCCAGGACGAGGTCGATCAGCGCCTTCGAGAACGTCTGCATCTGGAAGAACTCGCCGTCGGCGATCGCGTCCGTGATCTCGTCGGTGCGGCGCTCTCGAATGAGTTCCGCGATGCGAGCATTGGTCACCATCACCTCGACTGCCGGAATCCGGCCGTTGCCGAGCCGCGGGAGCAATCGTTGGCTGATGACTCCTCTCAGAACGCCGGCCATGATCGCGATCACCTGCGGCTGCTTCTCCGGGGGGAAGAACTCGACCATGCGGCCGATCGTCTCGGCGGCGTCGAGCGTGTGCAGGGTCGAGAACACGAGATGGCCCGACTCGGCTGCCTGGAGCGCGACGTGAGCGGTTTCCGCGTCGCGAAGCTCGCCGATCAGGATGACGTCCGGGTCCTGGCGCAGCACACGCCGCAGCGCCTGCTCGAAGCTCTCCGTGTCCAGGCCGACCTCACGCTGGTTGACGATGCAGCCACGGTCGCTGTGCAGGACCTCGATCGGGTCCTCGATCGTGACGATGTGCTGGTGGCGCGTGCGATTGATGTGATCGAGCATCGCCGCGAGTGTCGTCGTCTTGCCGGAGCCGGTCGCTCCCGTGACGAGAACGAGGCCGCGCCGCTCCTCGGCGAGGCGGGCAACGCCGGCGGGAAGGTGGAGGTCTGCAAAGCCGGCGATCTGATCCGGGATCACGCGAAACGCGAACGAGACGGCGCCGCGCTGCCGGAACCCGTTGACGCGGAATCGCGGGAGGCCGGGCTCTGAGTACGCCAGGTCGAGGTCTCCGGTCTCCTCGAAGGCGCGGCGGCGGTGCGGCACTGCAATCGTGACCTGGTCGAGAACGGCCCGAAGATCCGCGTCGCCCAGGGTGGGAAACTCGGTGCACGGGGCGAGCTCGCCGTCCGAGCGCAATACGGGCGGCTGCCCGAGCTTGAAGTGGATGTCGCTGGCACCCGTTCCAGCGGCATGGCGAAGCACAGCGTTGAGATCCATGGACAGCTCGTGCATCGGCACCAGCCGTGGGCGGCTTTAGGTCAGCGAGCCGGCGGCGCCAGGCGCGCGAGCCGTGCGAGCACCCGCATCGGCGGGCGCGCAACCCGGCGGGCTTCGCTCGGGTGCGCAAGGTCTCCCCGCAACAGTCCCGCGACTGCGTCGAAGACGCCCGGCGCGCGTACCGCCCAGAGGCAGGCGCGCGGATAGCGGTCGGCCGCGCGCTTCGCCTTCCACGACGCCGCTGCGTGGTGGTCGAGGGCTTCAGACAGGGACGCCTCGTAGTCTTCATGGCGACCGGCGATGATCGCCTCGGCCGCGAGCCGTCCGGAGACGAACGCCTCGTAGATCCCGTCCCCCGACAGCGGGTCGACGAGGCCTGCGGCATCTCCGACCAGGAGGACGCGACCTCGGGCAGCCGGGGCTCCGAGCCGACGCATGGGCAGTCGGTGCCCGCGCACGTCGGTCAGCGCGTCGGGGTCCAGGCCGTGCACCCGGGCAAGCCGGTCGAGATGCTCGCGGAGACGCGGTCCCTCGTCGAGCCAACCTCCTACTCCGAGATTCGCGTGATTGCCTTTCGGGAACACCCAGCCGTACCCGCCGGGTACGACGCCGAGCTCAACCCAGGCGGTTCCTCGGTACGGCTTGGGGTCGAGCACGCCCCAGGAGACGTTTCCCTCGAGCGCGACCCCACGGACGATCCCGTTGCCGAGCTCCGCAGCACGAGCGACGACGCCGTTCGCGCCGTCCGCTCCGACGACAAAGGACGCGCGGACGGGCGAGCCGCCTACGACCGCAGTGATGTGATCGTCTCGAAGTGTGAGCGCGTCGACGCGAACGCCGTCCCGGAAGTCCGCGCCTTCGGCCGCGGCTTTCTCGGCGAGGTGCAGATCGAGCCGGCGCCGCTGCGTCATCCGAATCAGCGGCTCGCGGCTCGTGCGCGCAAGCCGTCTCCCGTAGCGCGCGCGAAGGACGAACCGGCCGACGACGTGCTCGACCACCCGCTCGACATCACACGGCGCGTGCCTGAGGGCGCGACCCGTGAGCCCGCCTCCGCACGGCTTGTCGCGCGGAAACGCTGCCTTGTCGGCGAGAAGCACGCGAGCGCCGCCGCGCGCAAGGTGGATCGCGGTTGCCGATCCGGCAGGCCCGGCCCCCACGACGATGACGTCGAAGCGCTCCACCCCACGATCGTAGGCTCGCCGCCCTCGCCCGGCTACAATTGCGCGCCCCGCAGGGGTTCCCGAGTGGCCAAAGGGGGCGGGCTGTAAACCCGCTGGCTCAGCCTTCGGAGGTTCGAATCCTCCCCCCTGCATTGCGCAAGACGGGAATCCGCGCC
>JBOHAY010000128.1:0-3806 GCA_050697935.1 Gaiellaceae bacterium
GCTCGAACATGTCGACGGTCGCCTTGCACGCGTACAGGCGGGCGCCGGAGTCGGCCACGAGTTCTATGAACTCGGGGATCGGTGGGATGTCGATCTTCTCCATCTGCCGCTTCATCATCCGGGTGGCAAGTGCGGAGAAGCCCGGAATCGCGCCGATCCAGGTGGCGGTCCTTGCGGATCACGTCGAGGCCGAAGAAGGTGAAGAAGAGGTCGGCTTCGATGCCCTCCATGCGGGCGCCGTTGGCCATGATCAGGCCGGGATAGATCCCCTCGAGCGAACCCTTTGAGACCACGATCGCGACCTTCTCGATCGTCTCCGGCTCGGCGGCCGCGGTGTTCGGGTGGTCGAGTAGCTCGGTCATCGTGTACTCCCTCCTAGATGCAGCCCTTGGGCTTCGGGATGCCGCCGATTTTGGCGGCGAGCTTGGCCGGTCCCTTGGGGAAGAGCTGGTACAGCTCCTTGACGGCGACGCCGGATTCCTTGCCGAGCGAGCGGATCGAGGGAGCCGTGCCCGTGGCGAGGTAGCGCTCGCGCATGAACCTGACGACCAGCCAGTGCCGGTCGGTCACCTCCGCGATGCCGTTCTCGGCGGCGATCGCCTGGGCGATCTGTTCGTTCCACTGCTCGGGGTTGGTGAGGAAGCCCTCGGCGTCGAGGTCGACCGGCGCATCGGCGATCAGGGTCATGGTCATCGTCTGTCTCCTTTCCTAGGCACGGACAGGGGGACGCTTCTTGCCGGCGCTCGGCATTGCAGGTCCGATTCCGGGGATCTCGCGGCCGGGCAGGAGCGCGTGCCAGTAGACCCACTGGAACGCGAGCTTGCCGAGGTGGTTGAGCCGCGACTCGCGCAGCAGCGGCAATCCGAACGTGCTCGGGAAGTGGCCGGGTAGCGGCTCGGTCTCGTAGTTGAAGTCGATCAGCAAGGCCTTGTGGAAGCCGGTCTCGATGAAGCAGTTGGCGTGCCCGTCGTAGCAGGCGTCCAGCTCTCTGTCGGTGAGGAAGCGGGCGATGTTCTCGGTCAGCACCTCGGCCTCGAAGTGGGTGACGGAGCCGGCCTTCGAGGTCGGCAGGTCGGTGGCGTCGCCGAGCGCGAACACGTTCGGGTTCACCGGTGTCTGCAGGGTTGACTTGTCGGTCGGCACGAAGCCGAGCGCGTCGCCGAGCCCGGGGGAGCGCTCGACGTAGGCAGCGCCGCCGTGCAAGGGGATGGTGACGAGCAGGTCGAAGTCGAGCTCGCGCCCGTCGTAGGAGGTGAGCGTGCCACCGACGCCGTCGACCTCGCCGGCATTGAACTCGGTCACGAGCTCGATCTCCTTCTCCGCGAGCAGGCCGGTCAGGTGCTCGGAGGCGATCGGCTTGGTAAACGCTCCGTCCAGAGGTGTTGCGTAGACGAGCTCGGTGCGGCTGCGGAGGCCCCGTTCGCGCAGGTACCAGTCGGCGAGGAAGGCGAACTCGAGCGGCGCGACCGGGCACTTGATCGGCATGTCGACCAGGTTTACGACCAGGCGGCCGCCGTCGAAGTGCTCGAGCGCACCCTGCAGCGCCTCTGCACCTTCCGGGCTGTAGAACGTAAAGACGCGTTCGTTCCAGCCGGCAGCGGTCATGCCCTCGGTCTCCTCTGGCTGCAGCCGCACGCCGCTCGCGACCACGAGCACGTCGTAGGGCAGCACCGTTCCATCGTCGAGCAGCACCTCGTTGCGCTCGGTCCAGACCTCTTCGACCTCGCTTTCATGGAAGACGACGCTATTGCGCAGCTGGCGCCGGCGCGGACGCACGATCTCGTCCATGTGCGCGAGCCCGAAGGGAACGAAGAGGAGGCTGGGCTGGTAGACGTGGCGGTCGTCGCGGTCGACGACGTGGATCTCCGCCTCGTCCGAGTCGAAGCGGCGGCGCAGCCGGTTGGCGGTCATCGTGCCGCCCGTTCCGCCGCCGAGAATCACGATCTGCTTCCTGCTCACGATGCACCTCCTATTTCCACCGCCTGGCGCCTTGTTGCGCCTTCGCGGCGCTCGATGCTCTCGACGAACTCGATGCCGGTCTCGATCGAGCGCCGAAGCGGACACGAGCTCGCGACCTTCCTAAGGCGCTCGAGCTGTGCGTCGCTGAGCTTGCCGCTGAGCTGGATCGCGATCTCGAATCTGCGTGGAATCGAGCGGTGGTTGTAGTCGACCTCGACCACGACTTCGCCGAGCTCCCACCCTTTCGTCCGCGCGTACATCACAAGCGTCGTGGAGACGCAGGCGGCGAGCGCGGCGGGGAACAGCTCATGCGGGGCCGGTCCGCTCCCGTCACCACCCACGTGCTCGGGCTCGTCGGTGATGAGGCGGTGCTGGCCGTCGATCACCACCTCCTGTCGGAGTGTTCCGGGGATCGAGCGGGCTCTCGCGGTGAGACTCATGATCTGCCCACAGCCTGATCGCCACGCGCTCGTACACAATCGGGGAGGGCGCGGAACGGAGTGCGGACAACTACGCAGCTGAGTAGTTGTCCGTAGCGGGATCAGCGCGGTTGCGGATGGCCGCCACGCCTTACGTCACGAGAGTGAGGCAGACAAAGGAGGAACACCATGAATCGCAAGGTGTTGTGGGGTGTGCTCGCGATCGGGCTCGTGCTCGCGATAGCACCGTTCGCCCTGTCGCTGCCGAGCAAGGCCAGCGCCGGTGAGCGGATGATGAGCGGCTTCCAGCCGATCATGCAGCCCGACCAGGTCTCGACGACCGCCCGTTACTACAACGACGTGTTCGTGCCGCTCGGCACGGTCACGCCGATGATGAGCGCGGAGAACCTCGCGACGTTCCAGGCATACCTGAAGGGCTTCCAGGGGATGCAGGCGGACGGCGCTAAGCTCGTCCCGCTCCTTGCGCAGGCCATGAACATGACGCCGGCGCAGGTGCAGGCGATGATGGCCACGCAGCTGCCGTCGATGGCGGCCATGCTCCAGAGCATGCCGCAAATGCAGCGCGACTTCGGCGGGCTGCTCGGGACGATGCAGCACAACGTCGACATCTTCGGACAGGTCCCAGCTGGCCTACAGCACTACCAGCCGCTCGTCACGACGATGCAGGCGAACGTGGACAACTACGAGCAGGTCTCGAGCCTGCCGGACTTCCGGCTGTTCGCCGTCTTCTTCATCGTCCCGGGCTTGCTGCTGATCCTGCTCGCCGGCATCGGCCTCTTCGGTCACCGAACCGCCGAGATCGTCTTCCACCATGGTGCGAGGCCGACCCCGGCATGATCGCGATCGACGCCATCTGCGAGGGCCTCGGTTCAGCGGCCCTCACCTCGCGTCCAGGAGCTCGCGGGAGGGCCGTTTCGCACCCACTCCCCGATCCCCTGGTCGACCTGATAGCCGAGCGCTTCCGGGCGCTGAGCGAGCCGACCCGGATCAAGCTGCTCGACCAGCTCCGCGAGGGAGAGGCGAGCGTACTCGAGCTGAGCGAGCTGATAGGGACGACTCAGCAGAACGTTTCCAAGCACCTCGGCGTCCTGCAGCGATCCGGAATTGTTGCCCGCCGCAAGCAACGCAACTTCGCGTACTACCGGATCATCGACGACGGCGTTTACTCGCTCTGCGAAGCGGTCTGCGGCAGCCTCCAACAGCAGGTCGAGTCGCTCCGCCAGCTCGTCGGCGATGCGAACGCATGATGCTCGGACTGTTCCAAGCGAATGGTGCCCCGTCTTGCGCCGCGTCCGCTTCGACGTGCACCGGCCCTCGGACGCGCTTCTCGATTGAATCTTGCGCGGGTTCGATTCCCGCCGCCTCCACTCAGTAGGAAACGGGCGAAGTGCAAGAAGTCGTCCTGTG
>JBOHAY010000129.1:0-7661 GCA_050697935.1 Gaiellaceae bacterium
TGTTTGCGCGCGACCCTGATGAAGCGAGCATCGGAAGTGATCCCCATGATCGCCTGCGCCACCGCGAGGGTGACGACCTCCGCGTCGGTCAGGATCCGGCGGGCGTTCTTCGCCGGCTCGGGCAGGAGATCGTCAGCCGTGCAGAACACGGCAATCAACAACAGGTCGAGGTCGGCGAGCATCGTGTCCCTCCCAGGTCGACGGTGCGAATAGGCACCGCCGACTTCGACCTGACTGCTGCCGGTCCCTACCGCCGAGCCGCCGCCTCGGCCGTGGAACTACTCATCTAGTGGTCTCTCCGGGAAGTACGCCATTCCTTCACGCGGCTGCAAACGCTTCGCCTGCCGTCCTCCTCAGTCGGCCACAGACCTTCTGGTATGCGGCCTCCCTGCGTCCTTCGCATGCTTGGCTTTCGCCGGCGAACGACGACCGGACTCCCCGGAAAGACCACCTGTGGCTCTGAGCCACAAAGTATGTGCGGACGAAGTCTGGGCCGCGCTCGCCGAGATCGCGGACCCCGAGATCCCGGTGATCTCGCTGGTCGATCTCGGCGTGATCAAGAACGTCGTGGTCGACGACGGGAACGTTCAGATCGAGTTCACGCCGACGTTCATGGGTTGTCCCGCGCTCGAGACGATGCAGCGCGAGATACAGTCGAAAGTGCAGGCGCTCGGAGCCCGCGCGGAAGTGCGTGTGATCCTCGATGACTCCTGGTCGACAGACCGGATCACACCGGAAGGAAGGGAGAAGCTGCGCCTCGCCGGGTTCGCTCCTCCCGCTCCGCGTACAGCCGGAAAGCTCGACCTCGTCCAGCTCCAGGGCAGGGCGTTTCGCTGCCCCTACTGCGGCTCATCAGACACCCGCCTCGACAACCTCTTCGGTCCGACGCCGTGCCGCTCGATCCGCTACTGCGAGCGATGCCGCCAGCCGTTCGAGCAGTTCAAGACGATCTAACGGACTTGTACGCCTTCACGGTCGCGCCCTGGGCGCCGTACTTGAGCGCCTTTCGCCGCGTGTCCTCGAACTTCGAGCGCATGTACGTGTTCACGAGGTTGCCGTGCTCGATCCGCTCGAACCCGTGCTTATCGAGGATCGCTGCATACTCTGCGTCCAGCAGAGCCCCGGCAATTCAGCCGGTCCAGAGGTCGATGTTGCGCCGACCCTCGTCCGAGACCGGCTGCTGGATCGTCACGTCCGCGATCTGCAGGCGTCCTCCCGGGACGAGGACGCGGCTGAGCTCGGAGAAGACCGCGTCCTTGTCCGGGATCAGGTCGATCACCCCATTCGAGATGACGGCGTCGAAGCTTCCATCGTGGAACGGGAGATGTTCGGCCTCGCCCTCGACGAAGGTGACGTTGTCCAGGGCGACCTCTGCAGCGCTTACACGAGCTTTCTCGATCATCTCCGGCGTCATGTCGATTCCTGTAACAGAGCCTGTAGGACCGACTTGGAGCGCAGCCACGAGCGAGTCCGTACCGGCGCCGCACCCGAGGTCGAGCACGCGCTCGCCCAGCTCGAGACGCCCCAGGGAGAACGGGTTCGCGACGCCGGCGAACGACTCCAGCGTCGGCGCAGGAACCCGCTCGAGCTCAGGCGGGTAGTCGAGGTCCTCGGCCCACGCCCGACCCGTGGGAAAGATGAAGTCCTTCTCGGGCTCCTGTGAGACGGACGCGTACGTCTTCTTGACCTCTGACTTCAGCAGCCCGACATCGATCTCGACTTCGATGGCCACGCTCAGCTCCTCGTCGCTCTCAGGCCCTTGAGTGACAGTACTGCACCGGCGACGAAGATCAGAGTCGCGAGGTAGATGAGCCCGAGATGCCCGATCGTGTCGAAACCGTACGGGTAGTGGGCGGGCAGGGCGACCGCGAGGCCGAGCACGGGTGCGACGACAGCGCCGACCCATGCCCACATGTAGCCCCGGCGCACCCCGAACCAGCTGAGGAACACGACCGCGACGCCGGTGGCCGCGATGAAGCCCGAGACCGCGATGTGCAGATGGCTTATGTAGTCGTAGAGCGACGGGCTGAACACCTGGATCTCATCCTTGCCCACGCTCACCTGGCCGGGCCCGATCCCCAGCTCCAGGAAACTGTCCGTGAAGTTGCGGATGAAGAAAATGACGGCGTAGCCGACGAACGCGGCGGCTCCGAGGGTCATCAGGCCGGTCCCGGCTCTCAGCGCTGTCGACGTTGGATGCTGCACGAGCGCAGGTGTTGCGATGGTGCTCATCTCCGCTCCTTTCCGTGTTGGGCCACTCACCGTGAGAGACGACCGCGCTGCGCATCTCATTGCACGTGCAATAACGTCGTCACCGGAGACGTCTCTTCGAGGTAGTGGAGTCGTGCGAAACGGTGCATCACCCGACAGCGACACGGCCTCGGTCGACCAATTTCAAGCCCTCGCCGAGCGCGAGCTCCCCCGCCTTTACGCGCTTGCCCGCCGCCTTGTCGGGAACGACGCCGAGGATGTCGTTCAGGAGTGTCTGCTCCGCGCCTACCGCAACTACTCGCAGCTCGCACGCCAGGACGCTAGTCGTGAGTGGCTCACGAGCATCCTCGTCAACTGCTGCCGTGACCATTGGCGTGCGCGGGGCCGCCGCGTCGAGACCGTGGAGTTCGACGAGGTCGACGAGTTCTCGCTCTTCCGCAAGATCGCCGACGAAGAC
This sequence comes from Gaiellaceae bacterium, assembly GCA_050697935.1. Taxonomy (GTDB): domain Bacteria; phylum Actinomycetota; class Thermoleophilia; order Gaiellales; family Gaiellaceae; genus GMQP-bins7. The sequence goes on from JBOHAY010000129.1 coordinate 2,669, forward strand.
CCGTTCCCATACTCGGACTCGGTGCACGTCGACTTCCTCCACGAGTTCGGCAGCGAGGACGTCCGTGCGATTCTCGGGTCCCTCCCCGAGCTCTACCGCGTCCCGCTCGTCCTCGTACACATGGCCGGGTACCACGTGAAGGAGGTCGCATACATGCTCGAAGTCCCGCTGGGGACGATGCTCGCGCGCCTCCATCGCGGCCGCAAGCTGTTCGAGCGCGAGCTGTGGAGCTACGCGGAACGGAACGGCCTGCTGAAGGAGGGTGCGCGAGCGTGATCACCTGCGCCGAGGCCGTCAAGCAGCTCTGGGACTACCTGGACGGTGTCGTCGAGGAGTCACAACGCGAGGTCATCGAGGAGCACCTCAGCTTCTGCCGCCGCTGCTGCGGTGAGCTCGAATTTGCCGAAGAGCTCAGTGGCTTCCTCACATCCCACGCAGAGGAAGATCTGCCGCCTGATGTGCGCTCCCGTTTGACGGCTACCCTCGAGGAGTTGGGGCGAAGGTGAGCCGCGACCTCCTGCACCAGGACGATGTTCGCGAGCTCGTGCGGGATGCATACCGATCGATAGACGCGGCAAGCCGAGCGGTCGCGGAGAAGCTCTATTCGCCGGAGGAGCTCGAGGGCATGCCTGCCGTCGCGCTCGACCATGCCCTCGGCGTTGGAAACCACCTTCGCCACGCCCGCATCGGGCCTGGCCACACGGTGCTCGATCTCGGCTGCGGATCCGGCATCGATTCGATCCTCGCCGCTTTGAGGGTCGGGGCAACCGGCCGTGTGGTCGCGCTCGATTTCCTACCCGAGATGCTCGAGCGGACCGCAGCCGCGGCGGAGGAAGCTGGTTTGGACAACGTCGACGTGCTCGAAGGCGAGATGGAGGCGATACCGCTGCCGGACGCCAGCGTCGATTGTGTGATCTCGAACGGCGTGGTCAACCTCTCGCCGCGCAAGGCGCGGGTACTCGCCGAGTGCGCTCGAGTCTTGCTTCCCGGTGGCGAGTTCTGCGTCGCAGACCTGACGGTGGAGGAGGAGGAACTCCCGCCCGAGGTCCTGACCCACCCGGCCGCATGGGCCGGCTGAGTGGCGGGCGCACTGACGGAGCGTGACTTCGTCCGGAAGCTCGAGCGGGCGGGTTTCGTCGACATCGAGGTGCTCGAGCGCGAGCCGATCGGGATCGACGACTGTGCTCTCTACCCGCTCTTCACGGAGGAGCTGCTCGCGATCATGCGTGACGTCATCCCACGAGATCGGCTCGACAGGATCGGGGTCAGCGCGATCATCCGCGCACGGCGAGACTGAGCGCGGCGCCTCGGAGTTGCGATCGCGAGACGAGGGCCGCTCGATCCGTCATCGACTGAGGCACGCGAACAGTGACTCAGGCCCCGCGAGCCGCTACTGCAACGACTGCCGCCAACCCTTCGAGCAGTTCAAGACGCTGTAGCGTGGCTCGTCAGCGACCGGTCACGGATACCCTCGCGTTCGGGTGGCTCTGCTCCGTGCTCTGAAACTCACAAAGACGTACGGCTCCGTGCGGGCGCTCGACGGGGTCAGCTTCGAGATCGGCGAGGGAATCACCGGCCTGCTCGGCTCGAACGGCGCCGGCAAGACCACGTCACTGAAGCTCTTCATGGGCCTCATCCGGCCGGACGGCGGCTCGGCGGAGGTGCTGGGCCAGGACCCGCGCGTCTCGCCGGAGTTTCGACAGCGGATCGGCTACGCCCCGGAGCACGACTGCCTGCCCGCCGGAGTGTCGGCCGCAGAGTTCCTCGCCTACATGGCCGAGGTGAGCGGCCTGCCGCGCACGGCGGCGCGTCTGCGTGCGTCGGACATGCTGCGACACGTCGGCCTGTTCGAGGAGCGGTACCGGCCCATGGGGACGTACTCGACGGGAATGAAGCAGCGCGTAAAGCTGGCACAGGCGCTCGTCCACGATCCGCTGCTGGCCTTCCTCGACGAGCCGACAGCAGGTCTCGACCCCATCGGTCGTCGCGAGATGCTGGAGCTGATCCGGCGCGTCGGACGCGACTTCGGAATCAGCATCGTCATCTCGACGCATCTGATGGGCGACGTGGAGCGCGCATGCGACTCGGTTGTCGTGCTCGACGCGGGACGCTTGCTACGCACAGGCGCCGTATCGGGTCTCACGGAGGAGACCGAGGCACTCGAGATCGAGCTCGTCGAAGGCGCATCCGCGCTACTGGAGACGCTCGCGGCGCGGGGCCTCCCGGCCCGTCTGGAGGGCAGCCGCCTGACGCTGGAGCACGTCTCAGGCGAGGACTACGACGTGATCCGCGACGCGATCGTGGCCTCGGAGGCGCTCCTCTACCGACTGGCTCCTGCTCGGCTCGCGCTGGCCGACGTGTTCTCGCCGCAGGCCGCCGACGCGGGCGGGGAAGCAGGCGAGGCGACATGACAACCGGGCCGGCGGAGATCTTCGACCTCGGGTACCGCGGCTACGACGGGCAGCGGACGAGCCGCTGGCGCCGACGGCTCGCGATCTGGAGGGACGGAGTGAGGATCTCGCTCGGTTTCGGACGTGGCGCCGGAGCGAAGTTCGCGTCCTGGCTGCTCATCGGCCTAGCGCTCGTTCCGATGGTCGTGCTCGTCGTGATCTCTGCGTTCCTCTCACCGGCACAAGAGGCAGCCGATGAGTTCGAGCTGCCGTCGTACGCCGACTACTACGACTGGGCGCTCGTGCCGCTCATCCTCTTTGCGGCTGTCGTAGCCCCACTCCTGCTCTGCCCGGATAGACGCGACGGCGTGCTCTCGCTGTACGCGGCACGGCCGATCACGCCGACGGACTACGTCGGCTCGCGGTGGGCGGCCTTTCTGACCGTGTCCGGGCTCGCAGCCTGGCTTCCCGTGGCTGTCCTGTTCACGTGGAACGCGCTCGATGCGTCGAGCACGGGGTCTTGGCTGGCGGACAACTGGGATGTCGTGCCGCGATCCCTGGCCGCTGCGGCCGCCGTCGCCATCCTGTTGACGACGCTGTCGCTGCTCGCCGCCTCGTTCGCGAAGCGGCGGGCGTACGCGGCCGTCGCGACGCTCGCCGTGCTGCTGGTGGGCTCGGCCGTGGGCGGTATCGGGGAGGAGAACTTCGACGGCTCGGTCGCGGACGTCCTCTCGCTCGCCGGCTTGCCAGACGTCACCGTCGACACGGTGCACTGGATCTTCTCGGACGAGCTCGGCGGCCCCGCGCGCCGGGGTTGGGTGTCGGCCCTCTGGCTCGCGAGCGTGACGATCGTGCTCGCCGCCTGGCTTCTACAGCGCACCCGGCAACTGGTGCGCGAGTGAGCGGGAACGGCGCACAGCCGACGATCGTGGTCGACTCGGTTTCGCGCTGGTTCGCCGGCGTCGTTGCCGTGAGCGATGTCTCGCTCGTGGTCGAGCCTGGTGTCACGGCGCTGCTCGGGCCGAACGGCGCCGGCAAGACGACCTTGCTGCGAACCATCGCCGGTCTCATCGGCACCTCCCAGGGAACGGTGAGCATCTTTGGCGAGCCGGTGCGCGGGAACCCAGGTCTCTACCGCCGCATCGGATACATGACCGAGCACGAGTCGGTGTACGACTTCCTGACGGGACGCCAGTTCGTAGAGCTCAATGCTCGCCTGCAAGGTGTCGAGCACCTCGGGGACGCCGTGACACGCGCGATCGAGACGGTCGACCTGGTCGACGCACAGAATCGGCGGCTCAAGGAGTACTCCCGTGGGATGCGGCAGCGGATGCGTCTCGCGGCAACGCTCGTGCACGACCCGCCTCTGCTCCTGCTCGACGAGCCGCTGTCCGGCACCGACCCGGCGCAGCGCCTCCATCTGCAACACGTCATCCGCCGCCTCGGTGCGGAGGGGCGCACCATCGTCGTCTCGTCGCACATCCTCGAAGAAATCGCCCAGCTCGCTGACCGGATCCACCTCATGGTGAGCGGGAAGCTTGCGGCGAGCGGCGACTACCGCGCGATACGCCAGCAGCTGAACGACCGGCCGTACCTCGTCCGCATCGACTCCTCGAACCCGCGCGCCCTCGCGGCAGGACTGCTCATGGAGGAGACCGTCGAGTCGGTAGAGATCGGTCGCGAAGGGCACCTACGCGTCCGGAGCCGTGATGTCGCGATGCTGCAACGCTCGCTGCCCGCCGTAGCCGCACGACTCGACATTCGGCTCCTTCGCGTCGAGCCGCTCGACGACTCGCTCGAGAGCGTGTTCGAGTATCTGGCAACGGGGTCCGCCACATGAGGGCGATCCTCACCCTGACGGTGCGTCAACTCGCTGGAAGCCGCCGCTCGTGGCTTGTGCTTGCCCTCGTCGCGCTACCCGTGCTCGCCGGGGTGCTGTTCCACGTTGCCGACTCGACGACGCCACGTGACGAGTTCGCCGACGAGATCATCGCGACGCTCGTCGCGTCCGGGATCCTGCCGCTCGTCATGCTGTTGTTCGCGACCTCGGCACTCGGCGACGAGCTCGGCGACCGGACACTCGGCTACCTCGTGCTCAAGCCTCTGCCGCGCTGGCGCATCGCAGCTCCGAAGCTCGTCGCACCCGTGCTGGTAGGCGGCGTGCCCGTTGCTGTAAGTGGCCTTCTGGCCGTGATGATCATCGAGGACGGCGACGTGCGCGGTGCTGCAGCCACGGCGGTTGGGCTCCTGATCGGGGCGTTCGCGTATGCGGCGATCTTCACATGGGCCGGTCTCGCCCTGCGCCACGCGCTGATTTTCGGACTCATTTACGTCTTCGTCTGGGAGGCGGTGCTCGCTGCCTACCTCGACGGCATCCGCTACCTCAGCATCCGCCAGTTCACGCTTGCGATCATCGGATGGCTCGACTCGGAGCAGCTCGTGACGCGCGATCTCTCGCTCGGGGGAGCCGCAGGCTCGATCGGCGCCGCCGTCGTCATCGGCGCGTTCTCCGTGCTCACGGCGCGGAAGCTCGCCCGCATCGACGTGCCCTGAGCGCCTCGTGGACAACCAGGGCCGAGGGTGATATATCAGCGGCGCACGCA
>JBOHAY010000130.1:0-2383 GCA_050697935.1 Gaiellaceae bacterium
TACCCGACGGCCTCGCGCGGTTCCGGATAGGCGAGAAGAACGTCGGCATCGGCGGCCGAGCACCAACGGTACTCCACGTGCTCTTCGTCGAGCACCGGCTCCCAGCCGGGAGCTGCCTCGGCCATGAACGCATGCAGAACGACCTTCGACCCCTCCGGGCGCACGTACGCAAGGTCCAGTGGGAGCGACTCGAACCGGACAGGATCCGCAAGACGAGACTCCTCGTCCAGCTCACGCCTCGCCGCATCGGCGGGCGCCTCTCCTTCCTCGACACCGCCGGCGACGAGGTTCCAGTACCCGTGGCGCTCGGGCGAGCGGAGCAGTACGAGGAACTCTGGGCCCGGCCGGAAGACGACGAGCAGCACCTCCTCGGGTCTCATCGGGACGCCGCCTCCTCGTAACCGCGCAGGAACGTCTCGCCGACCGCGCGCCAGGAGAACCTCCGCACGTGCTCGAGCCCGGTGGCGGCCAGGGCTTCGCGCTCGGCCAGCGCACGCTCGATTGCGGCAGCGATCGCCCCGGGATCCTCCGGATCGGCCCGAACGGCTGCCCGACCGCTCGCCTCGTCGAGCGACTCGTGGGACGAGACGACCACGGGCACCCCGCAGGCCATGGCCTCGATCACGGGAATGCCGAATCCTTCGAAGCGAGACGGATACACAGCGACGGCAGCACCACGGTAGAGGCGCGCGAGCTCGTCGTCGGAGACGTACCCGAGGCGACGTAGGCGCGGGTCGTCGAGAACGGGCTGCTCTCCCCACCCTTCCGCTCCCACGACCGCCAGCAGGAGGTCACCGCCGAGCAGTCGATGAGCTTCGACGAGCGCCTGGAGGTTCTTCCGCGGCTCGAGTGTCGCGACGGTGAGGATGTATCGCCCTCCCAGATCCGCAGTCGGGCCGTCCGCCCGAAACACGCTCTTCGCCGCCGGATGAGCGACGCGTACTCGCTCGGGCGAGACTTCGAGCGTCTCGATCACGTCGCGCCCCGTGAACTCGGAGTTGACGAAGACGACGTCGCACGTCGCGGCTGCGTTCCGGTACTTACGGCCGTGCATCGATTGCGTCCGAGAGGTCGTCCACTCGGGGTGATGGAGCGGCACGAGATCGTGAATCGTCGTCGCACGAACTCCTCCCAACTGCGGCGGGTACATCCAGTCGCTGAAGTGCAGGACGTCGAAGCGGCCGATGAGCCGTTCGGCCGCCGGGTGGCCCGCGAGGCTCCAGCCCGTGCGTAGGGCATGCGAGAACGGCAGCCGCCACGTCCGCAGCTCGACGTCGATCCCCGCGAGTGCCGCCCGAATTCGGACGGGACCGCGAAGGCTCGTCGGCGCGAACGCGACGATCTCGTGCTTTCCTGCACACGTCTCGGCGAGTCCGGCAAGCGATCCCTGTATGTAGTTCCCGATCCCGAGCAGCGGGTGGGAGAGCGGCGAGACGTCGAAGGCGATTCTCACGTGCTCGGCTCGTAGACGAAGCGTTCGAAATGGGCGCCAAGCACGCGCGGGTCAGGGTTGCCACCTTGGGTGACATCGGCGGGGATCGCCGTAGGCGTGACGGTGTAGATCAAGCGACAGTCGCTGCGGCCGGGCGGCGGCGCGACAGGCACGCTCAGCACCGCGCGCCCTTCGGGGTCGATCCGCGTCCGCCCGACGACACGGCCGTTCGAGCGCGCGACGACGGTCTGAGGCTCGAGGAAGAGGTGCGCGTCGCTCGAGAGCACGACAGTGAGTCGCCCCGCGACGCACCTCCGCCGCACGTACGTCACCCTGCGACCCGACCACGTGTCCTTCGGGTACAGGCCCTCGATGAGAGACGCGGACACGAGGGGCGGGTTCACGCTCCAAAGCGTGATCCCCAAGCCCTTGTCGCGTGCGATCGGCGTCCCGTCCGGCTCGAACGAGGAGTCTGCGAGCAGGTAGCGATCGTTGACGGGATTACCGTCGGGGAGCGTCACCTCCCCCGTTTTCCGATCGAGGGTCACTCGTGCCTCAGGAAGCCCGCCCGGAGTCGGGTCGGAGACGTAGTAGACTGGGCCGACGCCCCGGCTGAAGAACTCGTTCTGGTTCACCGTGAGGCGGTCGACATCGACGCGGCCCGTCCAGAGAAACCCTGCCCGCGCGCCCGACGGTAGTGCTCGATCGACCCAGTCGCGCTCGGCCGTTCGAATGCCCTGGAACAGCGCGCCGCGCGAGAAACGCTCGAATCCGTGAGTGCCCCACCAGATCGGCCTGAGCGCAGCGACCCACAGCCCAAGGACGAGCAGCGGTAACAGAAGCGCGAAGCGTCGCGGTACGAGAAGGAACGCTGCGGCGAGTGCGGCCGAGATCCCTGCGGCGGCGATCTCGATCCAGTCCGCACCGATCCGGTCCTGCAATGACCAAAAC
>JBOHAY010000131.1:0-4019 GCA_050697935.1 Gaiellaceae bacterium
ATGGGCGCCGCGATCCTCTGGGAGAACCTCCAGAACGGTGGCTAGCGCCCCGACCCAGTTCAAGCTTCAGCGGATCGAGACCCGCGTCGGCCCGGTCGCGCTCGTGACGATCGACAACGGCGAGGACTGGCAGAAGCCGAACACGTTCGGCGAGGAGGCGCTTCGCTCACTCGACGAGGCGCTCGGCCAGCTACGTGCGCGCGACTGGCGCGGGCTCCTCTTGACGGGAAAGCCCTTCGTCTTCGCGGTCGGCGCCGACATCGACGAGTTCGGAGAGATCACACCCGAGCGTGCCCGGCTCGGCGGCGAAGTAGGGCACGAGCTCTTCGGGCGACTCCGCGACCTTCCCTTCATCACGCTGGCCGCAATCAACGGCGCGGCGGTGGGTGGCGGAGTCGAGATCGCGCTGCACTGCGACTACCGGACGATTTCCTCATCCGTCCGCCACTTCGCGTGTCCCGAGGTGTTCCTCGGCCTGATCCCCGGCTGGGGCGGAACACAGCTCATCCCACAGCTGATCGGAGCAGAGCACGCGGTGAAGTTCATCGTCGAGAACCCTCTCCGACAGAATCGGATGCTCACGGCCAAACAGGCAGTCGAGTCCGGGTTCGCGGACGAGCTGCTCGAGCCGGTCGAGTTCCTCGACCAGTCGCTCGCCTTCCTGATCCAGAAGATCGAGGAAGGCCCGGGCAAGCGTCGTCCCGCTGCGGACCTCTCCGATATCGGAGAGGTCTGCCGGAAGGCGCGGGCGCGTCTCGACGGACAGCTCCACGGCGCGGCGCCCGCTCCGTACCGCGCGCTCGACCTCATCGAAGGTGCTGCGACCTGGTCGCTCGAGGAGGGCTATCGCGCCGAGGAGGACGCGCTCGCCGAGCTCCTACCGGGCCCGCAGGCACAGGCTTCCGTGTACGCGTTCAACCTCGTCGAGCGCCGGGCGAAGAGAGGAGTCGGGATCCCTGACGCCAAGCCGAGGAGCATCCAGCGGATCGGAATCGTCGGGGCCGGGTTGATGGCGCGCCAGCTCGCGCTCCTGGCGCTCCGACGGCTCGAGGTTCCGGTCGTGCTTCGAGATCGGACGCAGGCCCAGGTCGACGACGCGACCGCGTGGATCGTCGGCGAGCTCGACGAGCTCACGCGCAAGGGACGTATTGGCGAGGCCAAGGCTCGGTTCCTCGGCTCTCTCGTCACGGGCGGGACGGAGTGGGACGTCTTCGCCGCCTGCGATCTCGTGCTCGAAGCCGTATTCGAGGAGATGATCGTCAAGAAGGAGGTCTTCGCAGAGCTCGAGCGAGTCGTCTCCCCCGAGTGCATCCTCGCAACGAACACGTCTTCCCTCTCGGTGACCGAGATGGGTGCAGATCTCGAGCACCCCGGGCGCGTCGTCGGAATGCACTTCTTCAACCCCGTCGCCGTTCTCCCGTTGGTGGAGCTCGTGCGAACGCCGGCGACAGACGACGTCACCCTCGCCACTGCCTGGGCGGTGACGGGGACGTTGCGCAAGCGCGGCGTGCTCGTTCGCGACGCGCCGGCGTTCGTCGTCAACAGGTTGCTCGCCCGCCAGGGGTCCGTCGTAACCGCTGCGCTCGATCACGGAAATACCGTCGATGAAACCGACGAGGCGGTTCTTCGGCTGGGGTTGCCCATGGCGCCCTCCGTGCTCCTCCAGCTCGTCGGGCCCAAAGTGGCGAACCACGTGCGACACACGCTCCATGAGGCGTGGCCCGACCGGTTCCCATTGTCGGCGACTCTCGCGAGCCTCGCCGAGGGTGGTGACCCGGTGGTCGTGGAGCACGCTCCGAGCACAGTCGAGGAGATCCACGGGGCGGTGCTCGAGGCAATGGCCGACGAGGTCCGCCACATGATCGAGGAAGGCGTCGTCGCAGAGGCCGCGGACGTCGACACCTGTCTGATCCTCGGCGCCGGCTATCCGTTCTGGCTCGGCGGGATCACGAAGCACCTCGATCAGACCGGGGTCTCGCAGCGCGTGACCGGTCGTGAGCTCGCAGAGCTTGCCGCAGCGCCTGCATAGACAGTGGAGACTCCACGCGCGAATCCGCCCGCTCTCTGAGGTATGCTCTGCCGGTACGGCTCGCCCGTCATCAGGCGAGCGTCAACTCTTCGGAAGGAGCGGCACGAAGTACGTGCTGCGTGAATGCACGAGGCTACGACTATCCCGACGCTGACGTCGGACACCCCCGAGAACCTGACTGCTGCGGCCCATCGAGCCGAGGGCTGGGTCGGCGAGCCGTTCCTGCAGGCTGACGAGGACGTTCTCGTGGCACTCGCTCCCGGTACCGCGAGACGCGCGGCACTCGACGACGCGATCGCCGAGATCGACGCCGGCCTGGCGAGGCCCTCCCGGCGCTGGAAGGTTCGCTATGGGCTCATGCTCGGGCTCGAGCGCGTCCTCACGGAGAACCCGTCCCGCACAGCTGCAGGAACGGAGCTTCGGCGTCATCAGGTTGACGCCCTGGCCGGAATGCTCGCCGAGCTCATCGCTGCGACGCAGCGCTCGGCAGACGAGAACGGCAACGGGAACGGAAGCGGGAACGGCTCCGTGGCCGAGGCCGAGATCGACGAAGAGGCCGACGACGACTTCGACGCCGGCTTCATCGAAGAGAAGGATCTCGAGCCGAGCTTCAGCGGCGCCGATCCGGGCGCTGTCCGCCGCTACCGCTTCCGCCACCCGACGGCGTCCGGGAAGACCATCGCGGCTGCCGGCTTCGTCGAGGCCGCTCGCGGTCTCGGCGTCCTGATCCTCACGCACCGCCGGCTTCTCGTCTCCCAGTTCCAGCGCGACCTGACGACAGAGGGCTACGCGGATCGCTTCACGGATGCGGTGATCAAGGGCGCACACGCGCCACGGGACAACCCGATCACCATCCAGACATATGCCTGGTTCGCCCGCCACGGCGGCGAACTGGACCGCGAAACGTACGACCTCGTCCTCTGCGACGAAGCACACACCGCCCTCGGAGAGAAGACGAGCGCGGCGATCCGCGCGTTCCACGAACCGCTGTACATCGGGATGACCGCGACGGAACAGCTCATCGCCAAGCAGGTCTCCGATGTCTTCCCGGCCTCGGTCGACGACCTCCCGCTGGGCGACGCCGCTCGGCGCGGGCTCATTGCGCCGCTACGGAACCTGCGCGTGCCGCCGGCGGCCGCGATCAACTCGGTTCCGATCGTAGGCGGCGACTTCGAGGAGCGCGCACTTGCCGCCGCGCTCGACCACGAAGCGCTCAACCAAGCTGCAGCGAGCCTCTATCGCGAGCGCTTCGGCACGACACCCGGGATCGTCTACGCGGCCGGGGTCGCGCACGCGTACAACCTGGCTCAGGAGTTCCGGGCCGCCGGCCTCAAGGCGGAGGCCGTCTCCGGGAAGACGCCTCCCGCGCGTCTCGCCGAGACGCTCGCGGCCTATGAGCGCGGCGAGATCAACGTCCTCATCAACGCGCAGCTCCTCGCGGAGGGGTGGAACTCACCGCGAGCGACTGTGTGCATGCACCTCGCACCGACAGCTTCGCGCCGCGTGTACCAGCAGCGGATCGGCCGGATCATGCGCATGCACCCGCGCAAGGAAGCCGGCATCGTCGTCGACTTCGTCGCGAAGGGCTCGACCCACAACGACCGCGTCGTCTCGCTGCACGCGCTGCTCAATGCAGACTTCTATCGCGAGGGCGCTCGAGTGACTCCCGCTCCACGTCGCCGACAGCAACGCCGCGCCCGCCGCAAGCTCTCGCCGGTGCCGTGGCTCGTCCCGGTCACTCCTGACGTCGGCCGCCGGCTCGCCGTCATCCAGCGCGAGTGGCAGCGGATCGACCCGAAGTACCTCGACGACGACGAGCAGCGGTTCTGGGCGACAATCGCGGGGCGGCAGATCCGATTCGACCTACGGGCGGAGTTCGCACGCAAGTTCGCCGAAGGGCGAGCCGGCAAGGGCGCACTCGAACAGTTCCTCGCGACCTGCGCGGCCGAGAACCCGAACCGCCGCCTGCGAATGACCGCGCTGCTCGACC
>JBOHAY010000132.1:0-2091 GCA_050697935.1 Gaiellaceae bacterium
TCGAGCCCGGACGCGTGCACCCCCACCTCCTCCGCCACTCGTTCGCGACCCATCTCCTGGAGGGCGGAGCCGACCTTCGCTCGGTCCAGGAGATGCTGGGCCACGCCGACCTCGGAACGACCGAGCGCTACACGCACGTCTCCGACCGCCGCCGCCGCGAGGTGTACTTCCAGGCGCACCCGCACGCCCGGCGGAAGTCTCCTCGATCCGACACGTCGGCGTAAACAAATCTGCACCAGGCCTCGATGGTCGATGCCACGATCTCGCGCGTCCGGCTGCGCGATCTCGCGCGTCGGGGCCGCTTCCACCCGGGGCGGAGGCCGTGAAAACGGCCTCGCGCCGGGCGTGCGCTTCGCGACGGGAGAGCGGCCAGCTCACACACCGAAGGAGGCGATCTCGTGGCATCAACCATCGGGGGTCGTTCGATGCGGCCCCTATACTCGCCCGCCTGACGGACCTGACCACTTCCCTGCGAGAGCTCTTCGGATTCGACGCGTTTCGACCCGGGCAGGAGCAGGTCGTACGCGCCGCAGTCGCGGATCGCGACACGCTCGCGCTCATGCCAACCGGGTCCGGAAAGTCGCTGACGTACCAGCTCGCCGCGATGCTCCGCCCCGAGCCGACGCTGGTGCTCTCCCCGCTGATCGCGCTCATGAAGGACCAGGTCGACAAGCTGCCGCCGGCGATCGCGCCCACGGCGACCTTCGTCAACTCCTCACTTACCCCGACCGAGACGTCGTCGCGCCTGGCCGAGGTCGCGGCGGGTAAGAAGCGGTTCGTCTACGCGGCGCCAGAGCGCCTCCGACAGGCGGGATTCGTCGAGACGCTGCGCGAGCTCGGAATCGGCCTCGTCGTCGTCGACGAGGTGCACTGCGTGAGCATGTGGGGGCACGACTTCCGTCCCGACTACCTCTTTATCCGACGCGCGCTCGCGGAGCTCGGTGACCCGACACTCCTCGGGATGACGGCAACCGCGACTCCCGAGACCGCGTCGGCCATCAGCGAAGCGCTCGGCCGAAAGCTCGAGATCGTTCACACGAGCGTCGTTCGCCCCAACCTGCGCTACGACGTCGAGGCAGTCGCAAACGCCGAAGATCGCATCGAGGTGCTCGTCGACCGGCTTGGAGGAGCGACGAACGGCTCGGCGATCGTGTACGCGCGATCGCGCCGCTCGACCGAGGAGCTCGCACGGATCTTGCGTAGCCACGGGGTTCGCGCCGAGCACTACCACGCGGGCATGGAGTCTCGAGAACGGACGCGAGTTCAGAACGAGTTCGTGGCCGGCAAGGCGCAGACCGTGGTGGCGACGACCGCGTTCGGGATGGGCATAGACAAGCCCGACGTACGGCTCGTCTGTCTCGTCAACTTCCCGGACTCACTCGAGAGCTACGTGCAGCAGGTCGGTCGTGCAGGACGCGACGGAGCGCCGAGTGACACGCTTCTCCTGGCGAGCCCGAGCGATGCCGTAGCGCTGCGGCGATTCGCCGTCTCGGACGTTCCTTCGTCGCAGGAGCTCCGGTCCGTGTATCGCGCCGTCCGTGACGGCGGAGAGACCGTCGACCCGGACGAGCTCGCGGGTGCCGCTCCCGATCGCGATGCGCGGGTGCTCATCGGGATGCTCGAGCAAGCAGGACTCCTCCATCGCGGATTCGACAACGGCCGCCGGATGCGGGTCGAACTGGCAGCCGCGCCGAGCGATGCAACCGAGCGGGTCGAGCTCCTGCTCGAACGCGCCCGACGAGCCGCGGAGTCCCGCGCCGACCGGATCATCGCGTTCGCCGAGAGCCGCTCGTGTCGGCACGGGCAGGTCGCCGAGCACTTCGGCGAGGAGTTCAGCGCCCCGTGCGGCGCCTGCGACGTCTGCTCCCCGCGTCCTTCCTCCCCGCGCGGGCCTGTTTTCGCCACTCCGCTGCCGAGTGACGTGGGTTCAGCGATCGTGTTGGCTGTCGACGCGCTCCAGTGGCCCCTCGGACGACGCAGCCTCATCGCGACGCTGCGTGGTTCGCTCAAGGCACCGCCCTCGGCACGACGCTCCGCGGCGTACGGGATCCTCGCTGCCGCCTCCGAGGCCGACGTTCGACGCTGGGTGCA
>JBOHAY010000133.1:0-2162 GCA_050697935.1 Gaiellaceae bacterium
GCCCGACATCGAGCCGCGGGCCACCGAGACCATCCCCGAGATCGTTGCGTTCATCCAGGCCTTGCTCGACGGTGGCCAGGCGTATGTCGCGAACGGCGACGTCTACTTTCGTGTCGCAGGCTTCGCCGACTACGGCCGGCTCTCGGGCGCGAAGCCCGAGGAGATGATTGCCCAGGAAGAGAGCAGGCTGAAACGCGATCAGCGCGACTTCGCGCTCTGGAAGTCACAGAAGCCGCACGAAGATGCAGCGTGGGACTCACCTTGGGGCCTGGGTCGTCCGGGATGGCACATCGAGTGCTCGGCGATGGCGGAGAAGTTCCTCGGCGAGGAGTTCGAGATTCACGGCGGAGGGAACGACCTTCGCTTCCCACACCACGAGAACGAGCTCGCACAGTCAAAAAGCCTTGGTCACGGATTCGCCCGGATCTGGATGCACAACGGCATGCTCGAGCTCGATGCCGCCAAGATGTCGAAGTCGCTCGGCAATGTCGTGACGCTCCGCAACGTCCTCGACGTGTGGGGCCGCGAGACGCTGCTCGTGTTCCATCTTTCTGGCTTCTGGAGCAAGCCGGTCGACTTCGACGATCGGGTGATGGCTCAGGCAGCGGCTCGTGCGGACCGCTTTCGTGATGTCTTTCGCAACCCGCACCAGCCTGCGCCGCCCGACGCGTGGGAGCGTTTCGCGGGCGCGCTCGAAGACGACTTCAACACGCCCGCCGCGCTGGCCGTGATGCACGAGTGGCGCGACCACGAGCTGCTGCGGCGAGCTCTCGGCGTCTTCGGTCTCGAGTCGCTCTCGACCGAGGACGAGGTTTCGGCGGATGCCGTGGAGCTTGCCCAGAAGCGGCAGGAGGCGCGCGCGGCACGCGACTTCGAGGAGGCCGATCGCCTTCGTGGCGAGCTCGAAGCCACTGGGTGGGAAGTGCGCGACGAGGCAGGCGGCTATCGGCTTGTCCGTCTGCGGTGACGCGCGAGCTCGTCTACGGTCGTAACGCCGCGCGCGAGCTCTATCGCGGGCCGCGTGCGGTGCTCGAGACCTGGGTTACCGAACGAGCTGCGAGCCAGATTCCGTGGCTCGACGCCGGTCCGCGCGCGCAGGTCAAGCCCGAGCGCGTCCTGACCGAGGCTGCCGGCACGCGCGATCATCAGGGGGTCGTCGCCTGGTGCGAGCCCTTCCACTACGCCGATGCATACGAGCTCGCGGCTATGGAGAGCCCTCTGCTCGTTTGCCTCGACCAGGTGACCGACCCGCACAATCTGGGTGCCGTCGCGAGGAGCGCGGAGGGTGCCGGCGCGACCGGAGTCGTCGTTCCGGCTCACGGCTCCGTGCGCGTGACACCCGCTGTGTGTCGAGCTTCTGCCGGCGCCGTGGAACATCTCCCGATCGCCGTCGTTCCCAACCTCGCACGCTACCTCGGCGACATCAAGGGATCGAGCTTGTGGGCATACGCTGCTGATTCCGAGGGCTCGATGTCGATGTGGGATGCGGATCTCACCGGCGGGCTCGCGCTCGTCCTGGGGGCCGAGGGGAGAGGCGTGCGGCCACTCGTTCGACGGACATGCGACGGCACGGTCGCGATCCCGCTCGGGGGGAAGGTCGGTTCGCTGAACGTGAGCGTCGCCGCAGCCGTGCTTCTGTACGAGGCGCGCCGCCAGCGAACGCGTTGACGTCTCGAAACCTTGTGGCTCAGAGCCACAAGGCATTCTGTGGTGACGTGGCTGATCCGACCCTGTACCTCTTCGACGGCTACAACCTGCTCCACGCGGGAGATTTCTCCGATCGGAGCGAGCTCGTCGACGCGCTCGCGAGTTTCGTCGCGAGCAAGGGAGCGCGTGGTGTCGTCGTTTTCGACGGTGTCGGAGAAGAGCGCCAGATCGGCCCGCTCTCCATCCGCTACGCGGCACACGCCGACGATGTGCTCGAGCGGCTGGCCGCCGAGAACCGGGCGTCGGAACTCGTCTGCGTCGTCTCGACGGATGCCCTGGTGCGCCGCACCTCAGGGCAGGAGGTTCGCAAGCAGACATCGCGTGCGTTCCTTGCCGACCTCGAACCCGTGCGTCATGCGGACAAGGAGCAGACCGGCGCCGGCGGGCGCCTCGGCGACCGACTCGATCCAGAGACCCGCGAGCAGCTCGAGCGTCTTCGGCGCGGCTTGTAGGGA
>JBOHAY010000134.1:0-4555 GCA_050697935.1 Gaiellaceae bacterium
CGCGGATTCCGGTCGCGCCCAAGATCCCTGAAGGCGTCCGCTTCGCGGCCGCGGCGCCTCTTTCACAGCAAGCGACCAGGTCACCTGCGCAAGCAGGAAACATGACTTGCGGAAGACCGGAAACCGCCCGCGCGGATTCCGGTCGCGCCAAGATCCCTGAAGAGGCGTCCGCTTCGCAGTGGCGGCGCCTCGTTCACAGCAAGCGAGCAGGTAACGGTGAACCAACTCGCGCCAGTCGGCGAAGATGTAATCGTGCGCCGGCCGGCCCTCGTCCTCCTTGTCGTCCTCTGCTGGACCGTCGGCGGCCTGTGGCTCGACTCCAAGGTCGGCGGCACCGGCCAACTCGCGCTCGGCGTGCTGACGGCGGGAGTTCTCATCGCAATGCTGATCATCCAGCCTTCGACGGTGCGGCTGCAGACGCTCGCCGTCGTCGCGATCGCGACGATAGGAGAGGTCATCGGCTCCCTGATCTGGGGCCTCTACGGCTATCGCCTCGAGAATCTGCCCCCGTTCGTCCCGCCTGGCCATGGGCTCGTCTACCTCGGCGGGCTCGCGCTCGCGACGCTTGCGGGGTCACGGCCGAACATGCTGCTCGGGGTTGCGGCGGGAGGCGCGGCGGTCTGGGGAATCGCCGGCGTCACGGTGCTGCCGGCGTCTGACGTGGTCGGGGCGATCGGGTGCGCGTTCCTTATCGGCGTCCTGGCGTGGACGAAGCGCTCCGTCTACGCGGGGGTGTTCGTCGTCGTCGCCGGGCTCGAGCTGTACGGGACGGCGCTGGGCACGTGGACGTGGGAGGCGGCTGTGCCCGGGCTCGGGCTCTCGCAGGGGAATCCGCCGAGTGGTGCAGCCAGCGGCTACGTCGTCTTCGACGTCCTCGCGCTCGCGCTCGTCGCTCGGCTGACGGTTGCCGCCGCGACGATTCAGTCGAGGAGGCCGCGAAGGGCGTCGACGTCGAGCGCCGCTCCCGAACGAATCAGCGCTCGCCCGTCGTCGACCTTGCCCCATACGTCCCAGAGCAGGAACCCGCGCGCCATCCCGTCACCGTCGACGTAGCCGACGACGCCCTTGCGGTTGGGATCTGCCCACTCCTCGAGCGTGGCGAGCCGGGAATCCACGTCCCCGACCGCCTCGTAACCGAGCTCGAAGAGATCGGAGTAGAAGAACGGAAGGTGGTCGTAGCGCTCGTGCGCGCCGGCCATGTTGGCGCCGACCATGCGTCCGTGCGTGTTGGCGTGATCCTCGTGCTCGACACGCCGGGTCCCGCCGAGCGCGGCCACAGGGAAGCGCGCCACGTCACCGGCCGCGAAGACGTCGTCCCGACCACCCGCACCTCCGTGCTCGTCGACCAGGATGCCGTCGTCGACATCGAGCCCCGCCTGCTCTGCGAGCTCGGTAGCCGGAACGATGCCGAGCCCCGCCACCACAGTGTCGGCATCGATCGAGCGGCCCGCGTTCGTCGTCAAACGAAACGCCGACCCGTCCCGAGCGATGTTTTCGACCAGCTCTTCGGGGACGACATGGACGCCCTTCGAGGCGTAGTAGTCGTTGACGAAGCTCGACAGCTCGGATGGAAAGAGCCGTGCGCCGATCCCACTGTCCGGAAAGACGATCGTGACCGAGCATCCGTTCGTTGTGAGCGCGGCTGCGATCTCGGACCCGATGAAGCCGCCGCCGATGACCGCCACCCGCCCGCCGCGCTCGGCGAATGCATGAAGGCGCCGGAAGTCGTCGATCGTCCTGAAGTAGACGACGTCCTCATCGCCGGCCTGAAGCCGGCGCGGGGTACCCCCGGTCGCAAGGAGAAGTCGCTCGTACATGTGACTCTCACCGGCGTCGTCTGTCACCGACCGTCCAGCGAGGTCGAGGCGCACGATCCTCCGGCCTGTGTGGATGTCGACGCCGAGCTCCGGCGTTCCTCGCCAGACCGAGCTCTCGTCCTTGCCCGACCAGAGACCCTTGGAGAGAGGTGGACGTGCATACGGCGCGTGGGCCTCTGCCGCGAAGAGACCGATCGTGCCGTCGCTGTCGTGGTCACGGATCCCCCGGCAGGCGGCGTCGGCAGTCATCCCGCCGCCGACGATCACATACCGGTAGGTGGCCACCGTCATGGATCCTAGCGTCGCCGATTAGGACCGGACGGTAGAGTCCCGCGGGGCGTGAGCGGAGCACGACTTTCGGCGTTCCTGAGTGCGGCAGTCTGCGCTGCGGCTCTCGCTTTGCCCGCTGGAGCGGGCTCCGGCAGGACCGATGCAAGCGAGGGACGGGTGGCGATCTTCTACTACCCGTGGTACTCGACCCCCGTGCGGGACGGTCGCTGGGCTCACTGGTACGTCGAGCACGACGGATCGCCGGTTCTCTCGACGCCGTACTTTCCGAGCCGAGGGCTCTACTCGTCGTCCAACGCGAAGATCGTGTCCGCCCAGATGCGCGAGATTGCATCTGCCGGCGTCGACACGGTCATCGTGTCGTGGTGGGGATTCGGATCGCCCGAGCACGAGAGACTGGAGCTGGTCACACAGGCCGCGAAGCCGCATGGGTTGGCTGTCGCCATCCATGTCGAGCCGTATCACACGCGAACGCCCGCGCGCGCCGCGGAGGACATCTCTCGCCTCCAGACGGAGGGCGGGTACACGGACTTCTACGTCTACGACGCCGATCGCGACCCGGCGGCCGCCTGGGCCACGGCGCTCGAGCCACTCGAGGGCGCCCGCGTCTTCGGTCACACGCCACTCGTCGGGCGCGCCAAGAGCTCGGGATTCGACGGCCTCTACACCTATGACGTCGTGACCTGGAACGGATCGCTTTTCCGAAGGCTCTGCACGCAGGCTCGCGCGGCGGGACTGCTGTGCGCCCCGTCGGTCGGCCCGGGCTACGACGCGCGACTTGCCACCCGCGACGAGGCCGTCCGACCACGTCTGCACGGCGTCACGTACGACCGGATGTGGAAGACGGCGATCCGCGCGGGCGCCGACCTAGTGACGATCACGAGCTACAACGAGTGGCAGGAGGGCACACAGATCGAGCCTGCGCGCCTGCAGGTTGGGCGGCCGAGCTACGAAGGGTCATGGGGCAAGAAGGGCATCACTGCGCAGTTGGCGTATCTCGACGCGACGTCCGGTTGGGCCGCGCGTCTTCGCGCCGCGCCGCGTCAATAGAGAGCCGTTGCGAGGCGGCGCCGGTAGGCGACTGTTGTCGGGTGGTCGTGGCCAAGGTCGTGAAACACGGCCACCGCCACCTCTCGTAGCCACGCCCGGCGATCGGGAGAGGCGTTCGGGATCTCCTCCAGGAGCAGATCGAGCGCATGCTCGGTGTCGCCTTCCTCGAGAGCGCTACGGACGACTGGAAGCTCGCCGCTTGCGCGAAGCTCCTCGACGAGGACCGAGATGCGCGGCGGTGCGAGGAGCTCGTCGACGAACGAAGCGACTGCGGCCGGCGCCCGCGCCCCGACGAACTCACTAACGACACGTCCGTCGCGAAACCCCTTCACCGCCGGTATGCCCTGGATGCCGTACGAGGCCGAGATGCCGGGATTGGCGTCGACGTCGACCTTGGCGAAGACCACCGCGCCCGCGCGCCTTTCGACTTCCTGCTCTAGCACTGGTGTGAGAGCCTGACACGGGCCGCACCATGCAGCCCAGAAGTCGACGATCACCGGTGTCTCGCGCGATCGCTCGATCACGTCGTGCTCGAAGGTGGCCTCGGTCACGTCCACGTCAGTCTCCAACGACGCCGCGGCTGTTGGTCATCCCACCACGACGTCGGCACCGCAGCCCGCTACGAGAGCCGCGGCGGCGTCAGCTCGCTCGACTCCCGCGAGTGAGCGGTGGCCGAGATCGACCTCGATCTCCGGCCATGCGTCGAGACCGATGGCCTGGGCGCCCTGTGCGGAGCCGAAGCACAGGAGCTCGTCGGTCGAGAACACGCCGCGGCGGCCGGTCTGGCGGCGGGCGATCCCCTCGAGCTCACGGAGCTCCTCGAGCGGGTCGATCCGCATGTTCGAGTCCGAGCCGATGCAGAGCGGGATTCTGCGCGTTCGAATCCGCTCGGCTGGCAAGAAGCCGTCGCCCAGATCGGCTTCGGTCGTCGGGCACGCGCAGATCGTCGTGCCCGTCGATGCGAGAAGATCGAGTTCGCGCCCGTCGGCATGCGTGGCATGAACGACGGTCGTGCGTTCGCCGAGGCAGCCCGTCCGCGCGAGGAGCTCGATCGGGCGGCAGTCGTGCTCGGCCAGGCACTCCTCGACCTCACGCGGCTGCTCGTCCGCATGGACGTGGAGTGGAAGGGCCTGGTCGGTCGCGTAGCGGCCGATCTCCTCCAGCCATTCGGGCGGACATGCTCTCACCGAATGTGGCGCGACGCCGACGCGCAGGCCCGCCGAGCGAAGGTCTTCGACCTCAGTGAGATACGCGGCAACCGATTTCTGGTGGGAGCGAGGGAGACCGCCGCGCGCGTATGCGACGTGCAGGAGCACGAGGTCGATGCCGGCGGCGCTCGCCGCGTCGCCCGCGGCGAGCGCTTCGGGGACGCCAAGGTAGTGGAACTCGCCGACCGCCGT
>JBOHAY010000135.1:0-5366 GCA_050697935.1 Gaiellaceae bacterium
CCACGGGAACCAACGGCGACCTCGACGCGAAGTGCATCGACACGATCAGGACGCTGTGCATCGACGCGATCGAAGCGGCGAACTCGGGTCACCCGGGAACGCCGATCGGGATCGCGCCGCTGACGTACACGCTCTGGCAGCGATTCCTGCGCTTCGATCCGACGGATCCGATCTGGCCGAACCGCGATCGCTACGTGCTCTCGTCGGGTCATGCGTCGGCGCTGCTGTGGTCGATGCTGCACCTGACCGGCGTCCGGGCTGTCGATCCCGACTACGAGATCCTCGGACAGCCGGCCGTAACCCTCGACGACATCAGGCGCTTCCGCCAGCTCGACTCGAAGGCGCCGGGCCACCCGGAGTACCGCTGGACCAGCGGGGTCGAGGCGACAACGGGGCCGCTCGGGACGGGCGTCGCAACGTCAGTGGGAATGGCGGTCGCGAGCCAGTGGCTCGGCGCTCGCTACAACCGCGATGGGCACGCGCTCTTCGACTTCGACGTGTATGCGCAGGCCGGCGACGGCTGCATGATGGAGGGGATCGCGTCCGAGGCGGCCTCGTTCGCGGCGCACCAGCGTCTGTCGAACCTCTGCTGGATCTACGACGCAAACCGAGTCACGATCGAGGGCCACACCGACATCACGTTCACCGAAGACGTCCCCGGTCGCTTCACCGCCTACGGCTGGAACGTGACGAGCGTCGCCGACGCGAACGACCTGGAGCGGATCGAGAAGGCCTTCCACGACTTCGAGGCCGAGCACGAGCGGCCGACGCTCATCGTCGTCCACAGCCACATCGGCTACGGGACGCAGGTCGAGGACACGCCGAAGGCCCACGGCGAGCCGCTCGGCCCCGAGGGCGTCAAAGCAGCCAAGCGGTTCTACGGCTGGCCCGAGGATGCGCAGTTCCTCGTCCCCGAAGGCGTGTACGGGCACTTCTCCGCTGGGATCGGCGCGCACGGGCGAGACGCTCGGGAGGAGTGGGAGGCTCGATTCGAGGAGTACCGGGCGGCCCATCCCGAGCTCGCCGACGAAGTCGAGCAGATGCAACGGCGCGAGCTCCCGGATGGCTGGGACGCAGACATTCCGGTGTTCCCGGCCGATTCGAAGGGCATCGCGAGCCGCGACTCGTCGGGCCAGGTGCTGAACGCCGTCGCGAAGAACGTGCCCTGGCTTCTCGGCGGCGCTGCGGATCTGGCGCCGTCCACGAAGACGCGCCTCACGTTCGACGGCGCCGGCGACTTCGAGCCCGGTGATCGCAGCGGGCGCAACTTCCACTTCGGTGTCCGCGAGCACGCCTCGGCCGCAATCGCCAACGGTATGGCCGTCTCGAAGCTCCGCCCGTTCTGGTCGGGCTTTCTCATCTTCTCCGACTTCGCGCGCGGCGCTATCCGCCTGTCGGCGCTGATGGAGATCCCGGTGGTCCACATCTTCACGCACGACTCGATCGGCGTCGGCGAGGACGGCCCGACGCACCAACCCGTCGAGCATCTCGTGTCCTTGCGGGCGATTCCCGGCCTGCTCGTGTTTCGCCCCGCCGACGCGAACGAGGTCGCAGAGACCTGGCGCTACGTCGCGCAGCTCAAGCGCGAGCCGGCGGTGCTCATCCTCTCGCGGCAGGCGCTCCCGACCGTCGACCGCTCGGTGATGGCTCCCGCTACGGAGATCGCGAAGGGCGCCTACGTGCTCATCGACGCGGACGGCGGCGAGCCGGACGTGATCTTGATCGGCACGGGCTCGGAGGTCGGGCTCGCCCTCGAAGCCCGTGAGGAGCTGGCAGCCGAGGGGATCGGGGCACGCGTGGTCAGCATGCCCTGCTCGGAGCTCTTCGACCGCCAGCCGCAGAGCTATCGGGACGAGGTCCTCCCGCCCGCGGTCAAGGCGCGCGTCGCGATCGAGCAGGCGTCGACGCTCGGCTGGCATCGCTACGTCGGCGACGGCGGGGCAATCGTCGGCATGCACACGTTCGGCGCCTCGGCGCCGCTGAAGATGCTCGTCGAGAAGTTCGGGTTCACGCCCGACGCGGTCGCGCAGGTTGCGCGCGAGCGCGTTTCAGCCGCCAGAGGCCACTAGGAGGAGCGCCATGAGAGCGACCGAGACGCTGCACGAGCTGGGACAGAGCCTCTGGCTCGACAACATCACGCGCGAGCTGCTCGACTCCGGGCAGCTTCAGACGTACATCGACGAGTACTCGGTGACGGGCCTGACGTCGAACCCGTCCATCTTCGACAAGGCGATCGCCTCAGGCGGCTACGACGACGCGATCCACGAGAAGGCGTCGACCGGCCTGGACCGCGAGGCGCTCTTCTTCGAGCTCGCGATCGAGGATCTCCGGCGAGCGGCCGACCTGTTCGCCGGCGTCCACGAGCGCACGGATCACGTCGACGGCTGGGTCTCGCTCGAGGTCTCGCCGCTCCTCGCCTACGACGCCGAGAGCACCGTGAACGCAGCGAAGGCCCTGCACGAGCAGGCCGGGCGCGACAATCTCTTCATCAAGATCCCCGGAACCCCCGAGGGCCTGCCGGCGATCGAGGAGGCCATCGCCGCCGGAGTTCCCGTCAACGTGACGCTGCTCTTCTCGGCCGAGCACTATGTCGCCGCGGCCGACGCGTACATGCGCGGGGTCGAGCGGCGCATCGACGCCGGGCTCAATCCCGCGGTCGGGTCGGTCGCATCCGTGTTCATGTCGCGCTGGGACGCGGCCGTTCTCGACAAGGTGCCGCACGAGCTCCGCGACACGCTCGCGCTCGCAGTCGGGCTGAACACGTACAAGGCCTATCGGGAGCTCATGGACTCGGAGCGGTGGCAGCGGTTGAAGAACGCCGGCGCTCGGATGCAGCGGCTGCTGTGGGCCTCGACGAGCACGAAGGACCCGAAGGCGCCCGACACGCTCTACGTGCACTGCCTGGGCGCGCCATTCACGATCAACACGATCCCGGAAGGGACGCTGCTTGCGTTCTACGACCACGGCCACGCAGGCAAGCCGATGCCGACCGACGGCGGCGACGCCGATGCGACGCTCGCCGCCCACGCGGCCGCAGGGATCGACGTCATCGCGCTCGCCGCCAAGCTGCAGGCCGACGCGGCATCGAGCTTCGTCGAGTCCTGGAACGACCTGATGACGATCATCGACACGCAGAGCGCCGCACTCACGGCATGAGACGCCCTGTGTCAACCCCAGCCTTCATGCGCGTTCCTTGGACGTCGCTCGCGGTGCCAGGCCGGAGGGCACAGTACTCGGGTACGGGCCTGGAGAGCCTGGTGCCGCGAGCGGCGTCAGGCCGCGGCGGAGGCCGGCTCCGCCGGCCGGGAGCCGTGGCCGGCGAGGAGCGCGCATGAGCGCGCACCTCACGGACCGAACAGCCTGGAAGGCGCTGCAGACACACCACGCTGAGATTCGTGGTCGCCATCTCCGTGATCTCTTCGCGAACGACGCGACGCGGGGCGAGCGCCTCGCCGCCGAAGGCGCCGGTCTCTACCTCGACTACTCGAAGAACCGCATCACCGACGAAACGATTCGTCTGCTTCTGCAGCTCGCCGACGAATCCGGCCTGGCCGAGCGGAGGGAAGCCATGTTCCGCGGCGACCGGATCAACGTCTCGGAGAACCGCTCGGTGCTCCACGTCGCGCTCCGCATGCCGAAGGGATCGGCGCTCGTCGTGGACGGCGTCGACGTCGTCGCGAACGTGCACGAGGTGCTCGACCGCATGGACGCGTTCGCCAACCGCGTGCGATCCGGCGAGTGGAAGGGCCACACCGGGAAGGCGATCAAGAACGTCGTCAACATCGGCATCGGCGGCTCCGACCTCGGCCCGGTGATGGCGTACGAGGCGCTGCGCCACTACACGCGGCGTGACCTCACGTTCCGCTTCGTCTCGAACGTGGACTCGACCGACTTCGCCGAGGCGACGCACGATCTCGCCGCCGACGAGACGCTCTTCATCGTCTCGTCGAAGACGTTCACCACCCTCGAGACGATTACGAACGCGCACACCGCGCGGGAATGGGCGCTCGCCACGCTCGGAGACGAGTCGGCGATCGCGAAGCACTTCGTCGCCGTGTCCACCAACGCCGAAGAGGTGACGGCGTTCGGCATCGACACGGACAACATGTTCGGCTTCTGGGACTGGGTGGGCGGCCGCTACTCGCTGGACTCCGCTATCGGGCTCTCGACGATGCTCGCGGTCGGGCCCGACGACTTCCGCGAGTTGCTCGCCGGATTCCATGCGATGGACGAGCACTTCCGCACGACCCCCCTCGAGCGCAATCTGCCGGCACTCATGGGCCTGCTGTCGGTCTGGTACGCGGACTTCTTCGGCGCGCAGACCTCAGGCGTGATGCCGTACAGCCAGTACCTCAAGCGCTTCCCCGCGTACCTCCAACAGCTCACGATGGAGTCGAACGGCAAGCACGTCACGCTCGACGGCCGCCTCGTCGACTACGAGACCGGCGCCGTCTACTGGGGAGAGCCGGGAACAAACGGCCAGCACAGCTTCTACCAGCTCATCCACCAGGGGACGAAGCTCATTCCCGTCGACCTGATCGGCTTCGGGAAGACCCTCAACCCCATCCGCGACCACCACGACATCCTCATGTCGAACGTGTTCGCGCAGGCCGAGGCGCTGGCGTTCGGGAAGACCGAAGCGCAGGTCCGGGCCGAGGGAACCGCCGAGGAGGTCATCCCGCACCGCGTGTTCGAGGGCAATCGCCCGACGAACGTCATCCTC
This sequence comes from Gaiellaceae bacterium, assembly GCA_050697935.1. Lineage (GTDB taxonomy): Bacteria > Actinomycetota > Thermoleophilia > Gaiellales > Gaiellaceae > GMQP-bins7. Next base: position 4,724 of record JBOHAY010000135.1, read on the forward strand.
GCCGACAAGCTCACACCGCACACGCTCGGGACGCTCGTCGCCCTCTACGAGCACAGCGTGTTCACGCAGGGCACGGTCTGGGGGATCAACTCCTTCGACCAGTGGGGCGTGGAGCTCGGCAAGGTGCTCGCAAAGCGGATCATCCCCGAGCTCGAGTCGGAGTCGGAGCCCGAGCTCGCGCACGACTCGTCGACGAACGCCTTGATCCGCCGCTACCGGGCGCTGAGATGAGCATCCGCCTCCTGCTCTCCGACGTCGACGGGACGCTCGTGACGAAGGAGAAGACTCTCACGAGGCGCTCGATCGATGCTGTGCACGCCCTCCACGAAGCCGAGATCCACTTCGCGGTGACGAGCGGGCGACCGCCCATGGGCATGTCCATGCTCGTCGAGCCGCTGGCTCTCCAGACTCCTCTCGCAGCGTTCAACGGCGGGCTCGTCGTCGGCCCCGACATGGAGGTCGTCGAGCAGCGCGTACTCCCGGACGACCTTGTCGCGCCGGCCATCGATCTCATCGAGTCCAACGGGCTCAGTGTCTGGGTATACCAAGGCGCCGACTGGCTCGTGCGCGATCTCGACGGCCCGCACGTGGAGCGCGAAGCACACACTGTGCAGTTCTCTCCGAAGCTCGTCGAGAGCTACGA
>JBOHAY010000136.1:0-2221 GCA_050697935.1 Gaiellaceae bacterium
ATCTCGTCGAGGACAGCGTCGGCGAAGCGCGGCCAGGCCTCCTTCGCCCACTCGCCGAACTCGCGCGTCGTGAGCGCCGCGCAGGCGACGCCCACCTCCGGGTCGACCCAGAGAAACGTGCCTGAGCCGCCGAAGTGACCGAAGGCGCGGGACGAGGCGCGCGTGCCCATCCACGAAGCCGGCCGGGTGTTGAGCTGAACGCCGAGCCCCCAGTCGAGCGGATCGAAACGGCCGTGGTCGGGGAGAACGCCCGCCAGCCCGGGGAACTGAACGCCCGTCATCTCGTCGAGCGTCTCGCGCGCGACGAGCGTCGGCCGCAGGAGCTCACGGCCGATCGCGAGGACGTCGTCGAGAGAAGCGTGCATTCCCGAGCCGGGGTCGCCGTGCGGATCGAGGCCAATGCCGAGCGGTTGGGAGACCGCGGCACTGACGTAGTCCACGAACGCCATCTCCGCGCGAACCGCGAGGTGGTCGGCGACGACGCGAAACGCCTCGTTCGAGTAGATGCGACGACGGCCGGGCTGGGCGATCGGTGTCGACCCCTCGAACGGCAACCCCGACCCGTGCGCCAGGAGGTGCCGAACCGTCGAGCCGGGCGGCCCAGCGGGCTCGTCGAGGTCGACGACACCCTCCTCGGCGGCGACGAGCGTGGCGAGCGCGACGATGGGCTTCGAGACCGATGCCAACCGCACCGCGTGGGTCGTGTCACCGCGAGTCGTCACGTCACCAGCGGGATCGAGAGCTCCAGCAGCGGCGAAAGCGACCGGCCAATCGTCGATCTGCCGAAGAGCCTGCACGCGGGCCGATCCTAAACCAGCGTGGCGGGGCCGCCTCTTCGTGCGAGACTTTCCGAATGGAGAGACGCCTGATTCCTGGGACGGGGATCTACGAGCCGATCGTCGGCTACTCGCGCGCCGTCGTTGCAGGCGACAGAGTGCACGTCTCCGGCACGGCAGCCAACCCGGCCGACGGCTCGCCCCCGCCTGAGGACATCTACGACCAGACCCTCCTCTGCCTCGAGCTCGTCGGCACGGCGCTCGAGCGAGCGGGAACGAGCCTCGAGCACGTCGTCCGCACGCGGGTCTACCTCGTCGACCCCGCCGACTTCGACGGCTTCGCGCGTGCTCACGCGAAGGTCTTCGGCGACGTGCGTCCCGCCAACACGACCGTCCTGGCCGCGCTCTTCGATCCCGCCTGGAAGGTCGAGATCGAGGTCGAAGCGGTTCTGCCGTGAGCGCGAGCAAGCAGGCGTTCCCGTCCTCGATCACTGGCAACGGCTCGCAGCCGGCCGGCAGTGTCCTCGATTACAAGTTCGGCTCTGGCGACCCGTACACGCTCGGCGTCGAGGAGGAGTACCAGCTCCTCGACCCGGAGACGTTCGACCTCGTCCAGCACATCGAGACGATGCTCGAGGCGGTCACCGGCCACGAGCTCGAAGCGCGCATCAACCCCGAGCTGATGCAGTCGGTCATCGAGATCACGACCCCGGTGTGCCACAACGCGGGAGACGTCATGCGCTGGCTCTCGACCCTACGAGGCTACGTCACCCGAGTCGCGAGCGAGCGAGGCACGCGGGTCGGATCCGCTGGGACGCACCCGTTCAGCCTCTTCGAACGCCAGCACATCACGGCGAAGGATCGCTATCGAGCTCTCATCGACCAGCTGCAGTACGTGGCGCGGCGCGAGCTCATCTTCGGGATGCACGTGCACGTTGCCGTCGACGATCCCGAGAAGGCGGTCAAGGTCGTCAACGGGCTTCTTCCCCACCTCGCGCCGCTACTCGCGCTGTCCGCGAGCTCGCCTTTCTGGCGCGGCGAGCCGACCGGGCTCGCATCGAGCAGGCAGATGGTCTTCTCGGCGTTCCCGCGCTCAGGTCCGCCTCCACGATTCCGCGACTACGCGGACTACGCCGAGGTCGTCGGCCGGCTGGAGGGCTCGGGCTGCATCGCCGACTACACGCACATCTGGTGGGACATCCGGCTGCATCCGCGCCTGGGCACAATCGAGATCCGGATCTGCGACGCGGTCACGCGCGTAGAGGACGCTGTCGCGATCGCCGCCTACTGCCAGGCGCTCGTCAAGCAGCTGTGCGAGAACTACGAGGCGGGCCACGAGATCCCCTCGTACCACCGGATCCTCACGACCGAGAACAAGTGGCTCGCCGCACGGTACGGCCTCGAGGCGCCGGTCATGGACCTCGCGAGCGGGAGGCGAAACCGTG
>JBOHAY010000137.1:0-9085 GCA_050697935.1 Gaiellaceae bacterium
GATCATGGTCGTTCCAGGTGCGTTCGAGCTGCCGCTCGCGGCCACGGCGCTCGCGAAGCGAGCGCCTTCACGGATTTTCGCGCGGCGCGGAGTTCCGAGTAGGAACTTCGTGCCGCTGCGCAATAGCTATAGTGCGCGGCCGCATGTCCAAGGTCTGCGCCATCTGCGGGAAGAAGCCCGGCTTCGGCAACAGCCGCAGCCATTCGATGGTGGCCACGAAGCGGCGCTTCAACCCGAACCTGCAGCGCGTCCGGGTCATGCTCGACGGGCATGCGACGCGCGCTTACGTCTGCACGCGCTGCCTCAAGGCCGGCAAGGTCCAAAAAGCGCTCTGACGCCGCTGCCCGCCGGTCGCTCCCGGCTGGCGTAGGGGCGAGGCTTGCCTCGCCCTCGACCTAGGCTCATTCTCCGGGGGCGACGCAAGCGTCGCTCTACTCACGGCACGATCCCGCGACGCAAGAGTGTTGTGCTCAGGACGTTAAGCTCGCGGCGTGGAACGTGAGCAGTTCGTGATCGAGTCGACCCAACTCGGCTCCATCGCCGTCTCGATGGAAGCCATCGCGCAGATCGTCGGCCAGGCTGCGGCCGAGAGCTACGGGGTCGTCGCCCTCGCCGGCCGCGGACGGCTCTCCCGTCTCATCCCGTGGGGAATCAAGAAGGGCGTCGACGTGGAGCAGCGAAACGGCGAGCTGGCGGTCGAGCTTCACATTGTCGTCGAGCACGGCCTGAAGCTCGCGGAGGTTGCGGCGACGGTTCGCTCACGGGTGCAGTACGAGCTCGAGCGAATGCTCGGCGTCCCCATTGCGGCTCTCGAAGTGCACATCGACGGAGTGAGATCGAGTTAGCATGGAGCTCGAAGCCGTCCGCTACCTCGCGACATGCGCGCTGCAGAACCTCGAGGCTCATCGCAGGCGCATCGACGACCTGAACGTGTACCCCGTTCCCGACGGCGACACAGGAACGAACCTGACCCTCACGCTTCGGTCGATCGTCGAGGCGCTAGAGAGCTCGACTGCCGGGTCGAGCGAAGCCGTGGCGAAGGACGTCACGCGCGCCGCGCTCATGGGCGCGCGCGGCAACTCCGGTGTGATCTTCTCGCAGATCGTGCGTGGATTCGTCGACGTGCTCGGTCAGACGAGCGATCTGAGCACTCCACGACTTCGCCGTGCGTTCCGCGGAGCGAGCGACGCCGCCTACCGCGCGGTCAAGCGCCCCGTCGAGGGAACCATGCTCACGGTGATTCGCGAGATGGCGGAGGAGGGCGAGCGGAAGGAGAATCGCCGCCTTCCGGCACCCGTGTTTCTCGCGACGGTGCTGGCCCGTGGGGAGGACGCGCTCGCCCGTACGCCAGAGATGCTCGAGGTCCTGCGGAATGCCGGGGTCGTCGATGCCGGTGGGGCCGGGTTGGTCGAGATCGCGCGCGGTCTCGTGTACGGGGCCTCGGGCGAGCCGCTTCCCGAGGTGCCGGTCGAGCCAGAGGCGCTGAGCATCGACGCGATCCACCTCGAGCTTTCTGAGTACCGCTACTGCACCGTGTTCGTGGTCGAGGGTGCGGATCTCGACCAGGCAGCTCTCGAGAGCACGCTCGAGCAGATGGGAGACTCGCTGCTCGTCGTGGGCGACGAGTCGGCGCTCAAGGTGCACGTGCACACGGACGATCCCGGCGCAGCGCTCTCGGCGGCGACACTGCTTGGTGTCGTCGACGGCGTGGAGATCGCGAACATGCACCACCAGACGGCCCAGCGGGAGGACCGGCTGCTCGAGAGCTCCGGAGCGCCGCTGCCCACGCTCGAAACTGGGCTCGTCGCCGTGTGCCCCGGGCGCGGGAATCGTCGGCTCTTCGAAAGCATGGGCGCGACCCGGGTCATCGAAGGCGGGCAGTCGATGAATCCGTCCGCTGCGGAGATCATCGCGGCGATCGACGCGGTTCCGTCACCGGAGGTGATCGTGCTGCCGAACAACTCGAACGTCATCCTCACGGCGGAGCAGGCGGCGCAACACACGCCGAAGACGGTGCGAGTCGTTGCGTCACGGTCGGTGCAGGCGGGGCTCGCGGCGATGGGTCGCTACGTCTCCACCAACACGCCCGAGCAGAACGAGCAGGACATGCTCGACGCGCTTGCCTCGATCGCCACGGGCGAGGTCACGATCGCATCGCGCGACGTCGAATTGGATGGCATTCAGATCCACAAGGGCGACGTCCTCGGGCTCGTAGACGAGACTGCGGTCGCCGCGGCGCAAGACATGGCGACCGTGGTGGAGGAGGTCGTGGCGCGCATTCTCGAGGGTGACAGGGAATGGCTGGCGATCCTTACCGGAGAGGGAGCGCCGCCGCTCGACGGGCTCGTCGCAGCCATCGAACGGGAGCACCCTGGCATCTCCATCGAGATCCATGACGGCGGGCAGCCCCACTACCCGCTGCTTCTCGTCGCGGAGTGATCGAGCCCGACGCGCCCATCGCGGTCCTCCTCGTGGAGGACAACGAGGTCTACCGCGAATCGCTCGTCTTCCTCTTGCAGCGGGTGGACGGGCTCGAAGTCGTGCGTGCCGTCGCCGACGGCGCTGCGGCCACGCCCGCATGCCTCGAGCTCGGCCCGGACGTGGTCGTGCTCGACTACCGCCTGCCGGACATCGACGGCGCGGAGGTGGCTGCAGAGTTGCGCGACCGCTGTCCCGAGATCGAGGTCGTTTTCCTGAGCGCGTCCGCTGGTCGGGAGGAGTACGATGCCGCCGCGAGCGCAGGCGCAGCGCTCGTACGGAAGGACGAGGGAGTCGATGCGCTCGTGCGCGCCGTGCGCGCCGCCGCCGGGAGGAGACGCGAGTGAACCTGACCACCGAGAACACCGCTGTCGTGCTCGACTCGACGTCCGACTACCCGGAGGCGCCAGCGCGCTTTCCGAACATGCGCTTCGTCCCGCTGTACGTCCGTTTCGGCGACGACACCTATCGCGACTATGTGGAGCTCGGCCCCGGCGAGTTCTACGAGAAGCTCCGCACGTCGACCGTCACGCCTGCCACGGCGCAGCCGACACCGCAGGACTTCGTCGACGCGTACGAGGAGCTCGCCTCCTACGAGCGCATCTACTCGTTGCACGTCTCGTCGAAGGTCTCAGGCACGTTCCAGAGTGCGGAGCTCGCCGCGCAGGAGATCGGCGGCGACAGGATCCGCGTCGTCGACTCGCTGACCGCGTCGCTCGCCATCGCCATGCTCTCTCACGCGATTCAGCGCCGGCTTGCGCGGGGGACGACGGATGAGGAGATCGAGGCGCTGGTTGCGCGGTTCCACGAGGACGCCGAGGTGCTCTTCACGGTCGAGACGCTCGAGTACCTCCAGCGCGGCGGGCGCATCGGTCGGGCAGCAGCCATCGCTGGCTCGCTCCTGAACGTGCGGCCGATCCTCGGAGTGGACGACGGGGTCGTCGTGGCGGTCTCGCGCGTGCGTGGGCGGCAGAAGGCGCTCGCCGAGTTCGAGCGCCGTTTCGTCGAAGCGACGACCGACGGGCCGGGTTTGCGCGTGGCCATCGCGCATGCGGATGCGGCCGAATGGGTCGGCACTCTGAGCGAGATCGTCTGGCGTGTGCGCCCGCAGGCGGAGATCGAGTTCACGGCGACGCTGGGCGCTGTGGTCGGAACCCACGCCGGTCCCGGCGCCGTCGGGTTCTTCTGGTTCCAGGATGAGTAGCGCGCCAGTCCCGTGACGAGACGGGAACACCGCGGGCTCAGCCGCGTAGCGGACGCCTTCAGGGTTTTCCGCGCTGCCGGGATCCGCTGAGCGGATCACGGCATGAGGCGCAGAAGACAGTCAAGCGTCGCGATTGTCTTCGAGACGCACTCGACCACGACAGACAACGAGAGCTGGATCGCCTCCGGCTGGCTCGACGGGCGGCTCTCGCATGCGGGAAAGCGTCAGGCGAACGAGCTTCGAGAGCGTCGCGGTGGCGAAGGGCTCGCCGCCGTGTTCACGTCCGATCTCGCTCGCGCGGTCGAGACGGCGCAGCTCGCGTTCGGCGGGCTCGGAATGCCGATCTTCCACGACTGGCGCCTGCGCGAATGCGACTACGGCGATCTCAACGGTACGCCGGTGGCGCGCCTGGAGGTCGAGCGATCGCGTCACGTCTACGACCCCTATCCAGGGGGAGAGAGCTACAGCCAGGTCGTGTTCCGCGTGCAGAGCTTTCTCCACGATCTCTCGCCGAGGTTCGAGAACGAGCGGATCGTCGTCATCGGTCACTCGGCGACGCAGTGGGCGCTCCAGCACCTGCTCGAGGGCACACCGCTCCCGCAGCTCGTGGAAAGCTCGTTCCGCTGGCAGCCGGGATGGCTCTACACGCTCGTCGTCGACTCGTAGGCTCGGCTGTTGCGCAAGATCGGAATCCGCTGATGCGCGGATCCCGATCGCGCCAGAATCCCTAAAGGCGGCTGCTTCGCAGCCGCGGCGGCGTCCACGCTCGAGCTCACTCAGGCTCTTATAGTGACCGTCGGTTGTGAAGGGGACTCGAGCTCGAGTGGGCCTCCCGGTCGGCTTCGCCGGCCTGGACCCTCCCGACCGCTGGCTGCGGCCGAGGACTGCTCCGCGGCCCGACCGGCTCGAAGCGAGTGTCGAGACGCTCCACGGCGTCGGCCCGACGCTCGCTCGTCGTCTCGCGCGAATCGGCCTGGAGACCATCGGAGACCTGCTCTGGCAGCGCCCGCGGCGGTACGAGGAGCCCGTTCCGTCGAAACGGATCTGCGACCTCTTCGGCGACGAGGAGGCTGTGATCGAGGTCGTCGTTCGCTCGGTATCGAGCAGGCGGCGCGGGCGGCTGCGGATCCTGACCGCCCGGGTCGCGGACGACACGGGTGAGATCAAGGCGTCGTGGTTCAACCAGCCATGGCTCGAGGAGAAGCTTGCGACCGGGATGACGATTCGCCTTCGGGGGCGTTCGAATCGCTACGGGTTCGCAGTGTCCTCGTACGACCTGGAGAACGACGGCGCGACCGCCGACTTCGCTCCCGTCTATCCGGCGAACGAAGATCTCGTGCAGAAGCGGCTTCGAGACCTTCACGCGCAGGCAGTGGCACTCGCGCGCGACGCGGGGGAGCCGCTGCCCGCAGCGCTCCTCTCGGACCAACGACTTCCTCTTCGTGCCGACGCTCTCACCGCCGTCCACGGGCCGCGCGCGCTCATCGAGGCGGAGACAGGGCGGGCACGCCTGGCGTTCGAAGAGTTGCTGGTGCTTCGGCTCGCGCTCGCTCGAACAGCGGTCGAACGCGAGGGAGCGTCGGCGGTCCCGCTCGGAGACCCGGGTGCGCTCATCGACCGGTATCGCGTGTCGCTCCCGTTCACCCTGACGCTGGACCAGGAGCGCTCGATCGGGGAGATCGACAGTGACCTGGCACGCACGACGCCCATGCAGCGGCTGCTTCAGGGTGAGGTCGGCTCGGGGAAGACTGTCGTCGCGCTCCATGCACTCCTCCGGGCGGTCGAGCTAGGGCGCCAGGGCGCACTCATGGCGCCGACCGAGACGCTCGCGGAGCAGCACTTTCTGACGATCGACGAGCTGTGCACGCCGCTCGGCGTCCGCGTCGTCCTGCTGACGAGCTCGCTGCGGGCCCGCGAGCACGCTGCCGCCCGTCAGCTCATCTCGTCGGGCGACGCGCACATCGTCGTCGGGACGCATGCCCTCATCCAGAAGGAGGTCGACTTCCGCAACCTTGCCGTGGCGGTCGTGGACGAGCAGCACCGCTTCGGCGTCGGGCAGCGGACGGCGCTGGTCGAGGGCCGCAGCCCCCATGTGCTCCACCTGACAGCGACTCCGATTCCGCGGACGCTTGCGCTCACGGTGTACGGGGACCTCGAGGTGAGCGAGCTCGCGCTCCCTCCTGCGAACCGGAAGCCCGTGATCACGGCCTGGGTCACCGAGGATCGAAGCTCGGAGGCCTACAAGCGCCTCCGCCGTCATCTCGACGATGGGCGCCAGGCGTACGTCGTCTGCCCCTTGATCGAGGAGTCCGAGACCAAGGTTGCTCGGGCGGCGGAGGCCGAAGCTGAACGGCTTCGTCGCGCCGAGTTGCGTGGGTACCGCGTCGGGTGTCTTCACGGTCGTCTTCCCACGGGGGAACGGCGCAGCGTGATGGCGAGCTTCAAGGCCGGTGAGCTCGACGTCCTTGTTGCGACGACCGTGATCGAGGTCGGTGTAGACGTCCCGAACGCCACGATCATGATCGTGCAGGAGGCCGACCGATTCGGGCTCGCCCAGCTCCATCAGCTCCGAGGGCGGGTTGGCCGCGGAGCCGAGCAGTCGTACTGCCTGCTCGTCTCACGCGCGAAGGAGGAGCTCACCGAGGGCGCGAGCGAGCGGCTCGAGGCCATGGTCGCGACGACGGACGGGTTCGAGCTCGCCGAGCGCGATCTCGAGATCCGCGGCGAAGGCCAGCTCCTGGGTGCGCGTCAGTCGGGGTACTCGGACCTCCGGTTCGTGCGTCTCCGTCGCGACCAGGAGCTGCTCGAGCGCGCGCGAGACGTCGCGCGCGATCTCGGCGACGAGGGCCTGCTCGCATACGATGTCGACCGCCTGCTCGGTGAAGCGGAGCATCTCGGTGAGTCATGACGAGCACTGAAGGACCGAGCGAAGTAGTGTCGATCGCAGTATCATGTGGTCACATATGGCCACACGCATGGGCATTCGCGAGCTTCGCGACACACTGACACAGACCATCCGGCGCGTTCGAGCCGGCGAGACGATCGAGGTCACTCACGACGGCGAGCCGGTTGTCCTCCTGACCCCGATCCGAGAGTCGGCGTTGGACAGGCTCATCGCCGAGGGTCGGATATCCGCGCCGCAGGGCGCGATGACTCTCCCCGTCCCGAGGCCGGCGCGCGGCCGGCTGACTGCCACCGACGCGCTGCGGGATGACCGCGACGGCTGACCCGATCGTCTACGTCGACTCGTCCGCGCTCGTCAAGCTCGTCCTGCTCGAGCCCGAGAGCGTCGCAGCAGGAGCGCTCGTGCTCGCTGCTCCCGCGGTGGCGACAAGCCGCGTCGCACTGGTCGAGGTGGCACGGGCCGTCTTTCGCGCCGACCCCGGTAGCGACGCACTTGCAGACGCTGAAGGCGTCCTTGCCCCATTCTTTCTCGTCGACGTCGACGCTGGCGTCCTGCGACAGGCGGCAGCCCTGACAGGCGGCCTCAGATCGCTTGACGCGATTCACCTTGCCAGCGCGCTCACCGTAGGTGCCGAGGCCATGCTCGTCTACGACATCCGGCTCGCTAGCGCTGTCGAGGCGGCCGGTCTTCGCGTCATCGCGCCTTCATGAGGATCGTGGCGGGTTCGCGGAAGGGTCACCGCATCGACGCGCCCAAGGGCGTGGTCACTCGTCCCACCGGAGACCGTGCGCGCGAGGCCGCGTTCTCGCTGATCGGCCCGGTCGAGGACGCGACCGTGCTCGACCTCTTCGCCGGTTCCGGGGCGATGGGTCTCGAGGCCCTTTCTCGCGGCGCGGCATGGTGTCTCTTCGTCGAGCACGATCGTGACGCGTGCCGCGTCATCCAGACGAATCTCGAGAAGCTTCGTCTCACGGGCGGGCTCGTCGTCCGTCGCGATGTCATTTCAGCTCTGCGCGATGAGCGGGCTCGAGGGCGGCGCCACGGTCTCGTACTCGCCGATCCGCCATATGAGGAGTGGGGAAGCCACGAGGCGTACCTCGCCGAGCTCATACCGGAGGTCCTCGAGGAGGACGGCGTTGCTGTCATCGAGACCTCCGCGAAGGTCGAGCCCGCGCTTCCGCTCGACCTCGTCACGAGCCGCCGCTACGGTTCCGCGCGGATTACGGTGTTCTCTCGATGATTACAGCGATCTGCCCAGGGTCCTACGATCCGGTCACGAACGGCCACGTCGACGTCATCCGGCGGGCGGCGGCGATCTTCGACCGAATCGTCGTTGGTGTCGTACGCGATCCGACACACAAGCAGACGCTCTTCACGGTCGAGGAGAGGGTCACCTTCCTCGAGACGGCGCTCGCATCTTGCGGGAACGTGGTCGTCGACGTGTTCGCGGAGCTCGTCGTCGACTTCGCGCGCAAGCACGACGCCAAGACGATGGTGAAAGGCCTCCGCGTCATCTCGGACTTCGAGTGGGAGTTCCAGATGAACCATCTCAACCGCCAACTCGCGCCCGAGATCGAGACGGTGTACGTGATGGCGAGCCCCCTGTACAGCTTCGTCTCCTCGAGCGGTGTGAAGGAGATCGCGTCGTTCGGCGGCCGCGTGGACGAGCTCGTCCCTCCGGCCGTCGCGCAACGGTTCACGGAGATCTACCCCGACGGTCGCCCGGGCGCCCCCGTCTCACCGCAGGAATAGAGCGAAATGCGCACCACACCAACGCGGGACGGACGAGCGCGCACATCAGCGACGGCGAAGCCGTCGCGCTTCAGGGGCTTCTGCGCGACCGGAATCTGCGTTCGCAGATCCCGGTCTTGCGCCGAGTTCCGGGTACTCCCGTAGACTTTCCGAGCCATGGACGTACTGGTGCTCATCGACCGGCTCGACGACCTCGTACACAACGCGAAGGCCGTCCCGCTGACCGATCAGGTTCGCCTCGACCGCGAGGAGATCTACGAGATCCTCGATCAGATGCGGGCGACCATCCCGGAGGAGATCAAGCAGGCGCGCTGGATCGTCAAGGAGCGGCAGGAGATGCTCGCCGAGGCGAAGCGCGAGTGCGATCGCATCATCCAGGAGGCTCGCGAGCAGGCCATGCGCGAGGCCTCACAGACGGAGATCGTCAAGCTCGCCGAGAACCAGGCCGAGGACATCGTCGAGGACGCACGTCGAAAGGCGCGGGAGACCAGGCTCGAGATGGAGGACTGGGCCGACTCGATCCTGTCGACGCTCGAGGTGAACCTCGACAAGTTCCTGACCGCGGTGAAGCGTGGGCGCGAGCGGCTCCACGAGCGCTCTCAGGAGACGGTCATCGCGGGCATCGGGCCCGATCCGAGCGAGCCCGAAGAGTACGAGCGCTTCGGTTGAGTTTTGCGCAGACCGGAATCTGCTAGTCGCAGATTCCGGTGGCGAACGTCAAAGACGCTCGCTGCGTGGTTCGTTCC
>JBOHAY010000138.1:0-3770 GCA_050697935.1 Gaiellaceae bacterium
GACCGGAGTCATCGAGTCGATCGACTTGATACCGGTCTGCAGCGGCTCCTTCACGGGCTGTCGGCTGATCACGCCGGGCGCCTTGAACTCGAGTGGCCGGCGCTCGCTCGCCTCGATCGGCCCGAGCCCGTCGAGCGGGTTTCCGAGCGGATCGACGACACGGCCGAGCAGCCCCGGCCCCACCGGAACGCTCATGACCTCTCCGGTGCGCCGGACGGGCTCGCCCTCCTTGACCTTCTGCCACTCGCCGAAGAGCGCCGTTCCGACGTTGTCCTCCTCGAGGTTGAAGGCGATACCCACCACACCGTGCTCGAGCTCGAGCCGCTCGAGCGACACGCAGTTCTCGAGACCGTGGATGCGGGCGATCCCGTCTCCGACCTGGAGGACGGTGCCGACCTCGCTGAGGTCGGTCTCGACGTCGAACTGCTGAATGCGGTCCTTGAGGATCGCGGTGATTTCTTCGGGGCGTAGCTTCACGCTGTCTCCTTTGTGCGCGAACGCGGATTCCGCTCGCGCGGAACCCGCGCGCGCAAATCCCTGAAGGCGTCCGCTTCGCGGCCGCTATGTGGACTTCGACTCAACCTCGTGCTCCAGCGAGCTCGTGTCGGAGGCGCTCGAGCCGCCCGCGGACGCTGCCGTCCGCGCGATGCGAGCCGATCTGAAGAACGATTCCGCCGATCAGGCGCGGATCGACCGAGCGCGTCGCTTCGATCTTCCGGCCGGACGCCTTCTCGATCATCTCGACGATCGATCGGGCCTCGTCGTCGGATAGCTCGTAGGACGTCGTGAGCTCGACCGTGAGGCGATTCTGCGCACGAGCGACGAGCGCCTCGAGCTCGGCGTTCATCTCCGCGAGCTCGCCTCCCCTTCCCTTCTCCGCCACGAGACGGACGAAGTTGCGCACGAGTTCGTCGGCGCCCGCGCTCACCTGCGCGAGCACCTCGGCCTTGCCGGCCGGCTCGATCTGAGGGTTCCGCAGGAAGGCGCGCAGCTCGGGGACGTCGTCGAGCGTCGTCGCGAGCTGGGCGAGATCGGTGGAGACCGCGTCCAGCCGTCCGGCGTCCTGCGCAGCCTCGAAGAGGGCGCGCGCATACATGCGCTGCGGGACGGCCACTACGCGCGGTCTTTCTCCAGCGCCGAGAAGTCGAGCTCGGAGATCGCCTCGTCGATGAGGCGCCGCTGATCCTCCGCGTCGAGGATCTTGCCGGTGACCCTGGCTGTCGCTTCGAGCGTCAGGTCGGCGACCTCGGAGCGGATCATGTCCAGCGAGCGCTTCGTCTCGGCGTCGATCTGGCGGCGCGTCTCCTCGAGGCGACGTTCGCGCTCGACCTCTGCTTCCTCCTTCACGCGCTCGATCTGCGCGTCGGCGACCTTCCGTGCGTCGGCGAGGATGTCGGCCGCGTCTCCCTTCGCGTCGGCGATGAGCTGCCGGTGCTGCTCGAGGAGCATCCGGGCCTCTTCGCGTCCCCTGTCGGCCTCGTCCACCGCCGCGCGAATCCGATCACGCCGCTCGTCGATCGTCTTCTGGATCGGCCCGAACGCAAACCGTCTAAGGACGAAGAAGGTGATCGCGAACGCAATGAGCGTCCAGATCATGAGGCCGGGGACGACCTCGATCAACCCCGATGCGAGAAGACCGGGCATGCTCAGACCAGGACGTAGGCGAGCAGCCCGCCGATGAGACCGTAGAAGACGACGGCTTCGGTCAGGGCGAACCCGAGCCACTGGATGCCGGTGAGCTCACTGCGGAGCTCGGGCTGGCGCGCCACCGCCTGGATCATCGAGCCGAAGATGTTTCCGATGCCGATGCCGGCACCGAGCGAGCCGAGCCCGATGCCGAGGGCGAGCGCGATCGCCTTGCCGGCGTCGGCGCCGTCTTCGGCGGCGGCGAGGAAGAAGAACGAAGACAGCATGTCGGGGAGCCTCCTTAGTGCTCGGGCTCGATGGCCGAGCCGATGTAGATGGCGGACAGAGCGGCGAAGATGTAGGCCTGGATCGAGACGACGATGACGACCTCGAAGAGGTAGAAGAGCGCGGCAGCGGGCACCGCGACGAAGGCCAGGAAGACATTCTCGAGGACGATGATCAGCCCGACGAAGGTCAGGATCAGCATGTGGCCGGCGAGCATGTTTGCGTAGAGACGAACTGACAGGCTGATCAACCGCATGAACTGGCCGAGGACTTCCAGTGGGATGATCAGAGGCAGCATGACCTTCGGAACGTCGGGAATCCAGCTCTTGAAGTAGTTCCACGAGCCGTTGGCGCGGATTCCCTCGACGTGCGTGAACGTCCACGTCATGAGTGCGAGCGCGAGCGTGACCGAGAGCGTCGAAGTAGCCGCGAAGATCGCGAGCGTCGGAACCTCGACACCGAAGATCGTCACCTTCTCGTCGGAGAGCGGGAGCGGAATGAAGCCGAGCATGTTGACTGTCCAGATGAAGATCATCAAGGAGGCGACGTAAGGGAACCAGCGCCCGATCGCCTTGGTGGGTAGACCTTGCTCGGCTACCTGTACCTGCGCGATCTCATAGATCGTCTCGCCCAGAGCCTGGCGACGGGTCGGGTCCTTCCCGACCTTGACCCTCATCAAGACGATCCCGATGAGGCACGAGCAGAGCGCTCCGAGCAGCAGGTATGCGACGGCCTTGTTGATCGACATGTCGATCGGCCCGAGATGGATCGGAATCCATTCGTGCAGCTCCCATTCCTCGGAGATGAACGCACCCTTGTCCTCCTCCGTGCCCGAGGCGGCGAACGCAGCCGAGGGCAATGTGAGCGCGAGACCGGAGATCAGCAGGACGAGCCGCTTCACGCCTTTGCCTCACCGCCGAAGTAGGTCATGAGACCGACTCCGAGCTCCACCGTGAACGCAATCGCGTAGACGATCGCGGCGGCAATGCCGACGGTCTCGTCGGTCACCGTCACGATCACGAGTGGGATGCCGACGAGGAGTGCACGAGAGGTGGTTCCGATGCCCCGCATTCCTGCGGCGGCGAGGTTATCTGCGCTGCCCGGGAGACGCGCCAGTACCAGGGCGAACACCTCCGCCGCGACCCAGAGAACTGCTGCGAGCGCCCACCCCGACAGCGGCCAGCCGGCGACGGCGAACACCGGTAGCGCGAGGAAGATCACGAGCCCTCCCGCGACCGTGGGAGCGAGCCGGCTCGGAACCGAGCGCGGGGTCGAAAAGATGCCGGCGCTCACGTATGAGCCCTTCCGTAGACCTGGTAGACGACGAGTACGCCGAGGGGAATCCCTACGAGCGCACCGATGAGAAGACCGATGTCCGCAGCGCCTAAGATCCAGCCGACGAGTGCGCCGACGACCATCGCAGCGCCGAGTGCGCCCAGGAGCAACCCCGAAGCGGTGGCGAGCGAGTGAGGCGAGGGGGCCGCGTCCGGCGTCATCCCGGCGGGAGCATATCAGCGACCTTGTAACATCCATTTCCGGCTCCTGGAGCCGGAAATGGCTAGAGTTCGTCACACCTCGTAGGATGGTGCGATGAAGCGGCTCTTGCTCGTCCACGGAAGCGTTGTCGGAGGCCGCGCGACCTGGAACGGACAGCTTCCTCTCGGCGAACGATTCGAGCTCGAGATCGTCGATCGCCCTGGCTTTCCGCCGAACCCACTCGTGGACTGCGTCGATTTCGAGCGGGACGCGGACCTCGTCGCCGGTCTGCTTCGCCGAGGAGATCACGTGGTCGGGCACTCGTACGGTGGCGTGATCTCGCTCCTCGCGTGCGCACTGCGTCCGGAGCTCGTTCGGTCGCT
>JBOHAY010000139.1:0-3214 GCA_050697935.1 Gaiellaceae bacterium
AGCCCCCACTGGCTGGAGCACGAACCTGCCGGTGGGAGAGAAACCCGGGGCAGTGCCTCTTGCAGTAATCGTCACGCGCTGCTTGTTGGCGCTCGGATGCGCTGTCGCCACGGAAGTGACGAGCACGATGCCCGCGACGAGCGCCAGGGAAACGATGGACGAACGTCTCATGTCTATCTCCTTCGGTCGAAGCGGCTTCACTCGACGACCTGCCCGATCCCCCGACCCATCGCGACAGCCCGCACGCTTACGTTCACGGAACGGCGTCGATGAACTCGCCGTGGGGGAGGTACGGCTGGAACTCAAGTCCCGCGTCCGCGCGTTCAGGCCGCCCTCCACTCAAGTCATAGGCCTCGTCCCCGGCCCCCGCCTCCCTCTGCTCCGCAGGGAAACCGGCCAAAGCAGCTTTGACTTCGCGGGCCTCCGCCGTCGTCACCTTCGAGCAGGACTTCGGCCCCCCGACGAGGCCCGTGCGGCCACGGGGATGTCCGTACTCCATCCCCTTCCAACTCTTTCCTTCGAGCACGTCCTTGGCCGGTGCCGGCAGCAAGGACAGAAAGCCACGGACGTCCCCGGGTCCCGCCCACCCACCGTCAGGCCCGATGGGGTACAGGCACACGGCGAAGTGCGACGGAACGTACGCCCGGACCGCCCGCTCGGCCCACGCACTCGGCGGGAGCACCGACTCCGGGTCCGTGAGCAGAGTGTCGACGCGCGAGAGAGAGGAGAGCTGATCGGGGGTCGCGATCGCGCTGTTCTCGAACTTGACGGGTTGCCCGCTCTCGTCCCAACCCGGTTCCGTCCAGTGCAGAACGACGGAACGGCCGCCGCCACGTACTTGCACCGATCCCCAGGGGTGCTCGCCGTAGTCGGCAGGAAGGATGAGGGTCTGACTGTTATTGAAGAGCCCGCTCGCGATGACCTCCGACCGCAGCGACGCGACGCCGTCTGGTGTGAGCCGCTGCTCGAGGTAGCCCGAGGCGAACTCGTTCGCGCCCTCGGGGGGGAGTAAGGTTCTCTCGTCGGAGCGTCTCCGGTCCCAGACCACGCGGCCGTCGGCGTATACCCAGACGCGCGCGTATGCGCCGCCGTACACCTGGCTGTACCCATAGAAATCGAGAACGAGGTCTCCGCTCTCAGGCGTGCTCGACGTCGCTCCCTCGGGCGGCAATCCGATGAAGCCCTTGTCAATGAGAACTGCGCGCACGGCGAGTGCCGAGGCGGTCACCATCCCGACGAGGACCACGACCGCAGCGAACACGACGAGGTACCGGTGGCGGCGCTGGCCGGCGGCGCGACGCATCAGTCGCACGCGGTCGTCCCGAGCCCGCGTGGCTTCGCGCAGAACATCGTCCCACCTACCTTCGAGCGGCTCGGGCGCGAGTGCAGCGAACTGAGCGGCCAGCAAGCCGTCTTCATAAGCAGTCATACCGCTACCTCCTGAGCCGAAAGCTCCGCGCCGAGCTGCGTGCACGCCTGAGACAGGGTCGCAGCGACCGTTCCTTCTGCGATTCCGAGCACCTCGCCGATCTCGGAATAGGAGAGATCTGCGAAGTAGCGAAGGAAGATCGCTGCGCGTCGCTGTCGTGGCAGCTTCCTTACCGCGGCTGCGAGCGCCTCGTTGCGGCTCTCGTCGACGAACGCCACCTCGGGCAACTCGTCGAGCGCCAGCTCGCGAGATCCTTGTGACCCGATGGCGACCCGGAACGCGATCCGCCAGACCCAACCTTCGAGCGATCCTTCACTCCGGAAGTCGCCTTGATTCCGAAGCGCCCGGAGAAACGCCTCCTGCACGACGTCCATCGCGCTCTCCACGTTGCCCGTTACCGACGAGAGCATCACCTGGAACGCGCCATGACGGCGTCTGTACAGGTCCTCCAAGTCGGACTCCAAGCCACCCATGCTGATAAGAGCGCGGCGAGCAGCGAATCCTTTAGTAGGCACTTGCGTTCATCGTATGACGATCATCGCCTCCTTCCCCGACGCCGACGAAGAGGAAGCCCGGAGGTACTGGGCCAGAGGCGACAGCTCGCCTACCTGCCCGAGCGTTGCTCCTATGTCAAGGCCGGACTCGCTTTCAGGGTCTGGAAGACGGCACGAACGAGCAATCGCTTGAGGCAGCGGATGGCTTCGCGCCTGCTTTTCCCTTCGGTTCGTTTGCGTTCGAGGTAGGCACGTGCGGGTTCGTGGATGCGGGCCTGGGTGATCGCGATCCGGTAGAGCGCGGAGTTGAGCTGGCGGGTGCCGCCGCGGTCAAGCCGGTGGCGCTGGACTCGGCCTGAGCTCGCTTCCAAGGGTGCGACGCCGCTGTGGCGGGCGAGTTGGGCGTCGCTTGTGAAGCGGTCGACGGGGCCGATCTCGGCGAGCAGTTTGGCGGCCGTGATCGCGCCGCAGCCGGGGAGATCGAGCAGTGCCGGCGCGAGCACCGCGGTCCGCTGTTCGAGCTCTTGGTCGAGCTCGGCGATCTCACGATTGAGTCGGCGACAGCTCGAGACGAGCTCGCGTGCGAGCCGCACCTGCAGCTCCTGGTCCTGGCGGGCGAGCCAGCGGCCGACCCGCTCGAGGTGCAGGGAGCGGGCGAGCATCCGCAGCGGCACCTCGTAGGTCGGGTCGAGCTGGTGCAGGTGCCAACGCAGCCGCTGATGCACGCGGCGGCGCTCGTCGACGATCGCGTCGCGGTGATCGACAAGCAGTTTCAGCTCGCGATACGGCTCCTCGTCAGGCCGCGGCCGGCTGAGCGTCGGCTCACGGATCGCCGCTCGCGCGACCGCGAGCGCGTCGATCGGGTCCGACTTGCCTCGGGCCCTGCCGTGTCGCCGCTCAGGCGCCATCAGCTTCGGCGGCACCCGAACAAGCTCCTCGCCTGCGGCGAGCAACTGGCGCTCGAGCCAGCGGGTCAAGCGTCGGCAGTCCTCGAGGGCCCACATCCGCTGCTCGCCCAGGCTCGCGGCCCACTCGAGCAGCTCGTCGCTGCCGGAAGCGACGGTGCGCTCGTCGACGACCCGGCCGACCTCATCAGCGGCGACCGCCGTCACCGACTGCTTGTGCACGTCCACTCCGATCACGATCATCTGCATCGCCTCCAATAGCCGTTGGGGGCGACCGGCGAGCGGACAGACCTCAATCGAGGCGAAAGCCACGCTCCTATCAGGTCACGCTCGACGGTCTCGGTCGGCGACGGCGACACAACGCTCGGCAGTCAGCCCTCGGGCGA
>JBOHAY010000140.1:0-6904 GCA_050697935.1 Gaiellaceae bacterium
GCCATGGTGTCGACGCATCGCTGCACCATGCCGTCGCCGCCCCAGACGAACACCGTCTCCGCCCCTTTCTCGAGGGCCTTCTTGACGCGCTTCGGGGCATAGCGACTCTTGGGCACCTCGGACCAGATCGGATCGGACACACCGGCGCGCTCGAGCACGTCGCGCAACTCTTCGAGCCCGCCGCCGATCGACTTGCCGGCGTGAGCGATCACGGCAACGCGCTGCTTCTTCATGCCGTTGAAACCTCCTGAGTCGTGTTCGAGCGCAGTGCGTCCCGCCGGTTCGCAGCCGCACTGGCCGCGCGTGCAGCGAAGACGAGAATCGCGAGCGCACCCAAGCCCAAGAGGATGCCCGCGCCGGTATCGGTGAGGTGGTGCATGCCGCGATACATCCGCGCCCATCCGATGAACAGGGGAATGGCGACTCCCACCACGAGAGCGGCGATCTTCACCCCCGTGTGGTGCAGCCTCGACGCGATGAGAAGCAGCAGGCCGCCGTAGAGAGCGATCGAGGCGGCCGTGTGACCCGAGGGGTAGCTCGCATCGACAGGAAGGCTCTCGAGCCGCTCGACATCGGGGCGCTCGCGGTGGACGACCAGCGTCGTCACGCGGTAGGTGCCTGACTCGAGGGCGACGGCAAACAGGACGAACGCCGCGAGCAGCCAATGGCGCGTGACGAGAAACACGAGGAGACAGAGTCCGATGACGGCAGGGATCACGACCCCCCCGGCCAACGTCGAGCCGACCCACGACACATCCTCCTGAGTCGGCGTGCGATTGTCGGCGAGCCACTCGACGAAGTCCTGATCGGCCCCCTCGAGACCGCCGATCGGAAGCACGAGCTCGATCAGCACGTACCCCAGCGACACCATCACGCCGACGAGCAGCGCAAAGCCGCCGAAGAGTGCCACGAGGAAGACCCGGATCGGATGCTCGGCGCCGACCCATCCCGAGAACCGCTCTGCAAGGCCACCGGCACTCGGCTCGAGGGCCGGTACGCCGGAATGAGGCTCGGACTCTTCGATCCAGGCAGGATCGACATCCGAAAGAGCGGACGGCGGGCTCGTAACGTATACCGCGTCAGCTCCCACGACAGGCGTTTACCCACTCGTCGCCGCGGGAAAACGTGAAACTTCTTCCCGTACCGGGCGTTCGCCCTGTGCCGCGTCGGAACTCATGCCGATCTTCGCACTCATCCTCATCGCTCTCGCCGCAGGCGCACTGATCGCCCTCGTGGCATCGAGATACCCGACACCTGTGGTCGGCGAAGCACCGGCCGATGCGGCCACCGTGAAGATCGAGACGGAGCTGGAGAAGCACCCGTGGCTCTTGCGACTGGTGCGTGACCGTCTCGATCCCGCGACCGCTACCGGGCTCGTCCTCACGATCGCGCTCGGGCTGGCAATCATCGGCGGGATGCTCATCGGGCTCCTGGCGTACCTCGTCCGCAGCAGTGACACCCTCGTCGATGTCGACCGGCGCGTCGGCCAGTGGGGTGTCGACAACGCGTCGAGCTGGTCGACAGAGGCAATCCAGCTCGTCACCGAGCTCGGTGGAACCTATGTCGTGATCGTCGTGCTCGTGATCGCTGCGGCCGTCGAGCATCGACGTGTCCCGAACTACTGGGTGCCGGTGTTCCTCGTAACCGTCATCGTCGGCGAAGTCGTCCTCGTGAACACGATCAAGGTGCTGCTCGATCGCGTCCGTCCGGAGTTCAACCCGATCGCCGAGACTCTCGGGCCTTCGTTCCCGAGCGGTCACTCGGCCTCTGCTGCCGCTTTCTACGCGGCCGTCGCCCTCGTGCTCGCGCGCCGACGATCACCTACGACGCGGGCCTTGATTGCCGGGGCGGCGGTTGCAATCGCCGTCGGTGTGGCATGCAGTCGCGTCCTCCTCGGTGTGCACTGGATGTCAGACGTCGCGGCCGGGCTCGCGTTTGGCTGGGCGTGGTTCGGCATCTGCGCGATTGCATTCGGCGGGCGATTCCTCGTGCTCGGCGCCCCGGTCGAACAGGCCGCCGAGGTCGCAGGCCAGCAGGTGGACGCATCGGGCGCGGGCGCACGTCATACGGACGCGAAACCGTCAGCGGGTCAAGCGTCGTAGAGCCGGCCCTGGATAGGGCCGATCAGTCGGCGTCGCCGGCGGGAGACTCCGGGGAGCTTGACGAGGCGGTGCGTCAGCGCCCCGCCGTTCTCGAGCAGCTCGAGCTGCTCGGACGAGATGCGCTCCCACTGTTCGTCGATCAGTGTGACCGGATCTCCTTCGACCGCCTCGAGCGAGAGCTCGAGGTGCTCCGACCACAAGCGCAGCCGCGTCTTCCGAGCCACCTCCGGATCGAGCGTCACGACGTTCATCTCCGTGTCGTTGAACAGGGAGTGCTCGTTGAGATTGGCCGAACCGACCGTCAGCCAGCGATCGTCGACGATGCCGATCTTCGAGTGGATGTACACGGGATCGCGGAGGTTGCGTGCCCGCGCATAGATCGTGCATGCGAGAAAGCGGGTCGTTTCCTCGGCGGCATCGATAAGCGCAGCCACCTGGCCGCGTGATACGTCGGCGCCGTCGTTGGCTCGCGCGGGCAGGAGGACGAGGAGCCGGAAGTCGTCGCTGGGCGGTTTGCGTAGCTTTTCCGCGAGAATCGCAACGATCTCGGGCGACCACAGGAACTGGTTCTCGAGATAGACGAAGCGCTCAGCGGACCGAAGCGCAGCCGAGTACGACTCGAGAATCGAATAGTCGCCGCGACGGACGGCTCGGTACGTTCCGGCGGGGATCGTGCGGTTGATCTGCACCTCGACCTCGCCCGCGGGTTCCGGCACCTTCTGCCGCGGAAGGGTCTCACGAGTCGCGCCGTGCCAGCGGAGCCTGAAGTGCTGCTCGACATCCGCGACGGCAGGACCTTCGACGCGAACCGCCGCGTCATGCCAGCCGATACCCCCTCGTGCGACATGCGCGGGGGTGTCGTACGGGTCGCCGCCGTCCATCGTCAGGTCAATCCCACCGACGAACGCGACGCGACCGTCGATCACTATCGCCTTCTCGTGATGACAGTGCATGAAACCCGTGCACCCATCGGCGCGGGCGTCGATCTTCGTATGGCGAGCGAGCGCATCCAACATCTCCCGGACATCGCGTTGCGACGGCTTGAACAGCGGAATCGGTGCTCCTTTCCAGGACAGGACGCGCACATCGACTCGTTCCGCGAGCTCGGCCAGGAGGTTGCGTACGATCACCGGCTCCTCCTCGCGCGACAGCTGCAGCTCTGGCGAGAAGAACCAGCCCGCGAGGTAGACGTACGACTGCGCCGCCGAGAGCTCCTTCGCTATGGCCGGGAGCGCCTCCGAGCCGTCGACGAGGACGTCGAGCCTGTTGCCGGCGCGCGGCTGGAAGCCTCCGCGAGCGAACGCGAGCTTCGAGGCGTCGAGTGCGCGCTCCCATCCCAGCAGCCGCAGCCGCAAGCGATGGCGGCCACGCACGGAGCGGTCGATTCCCCCGCCCAAGGCGTGGCCAACCCGGACCGTCGCCCCCTCGAGAAGCCGGGGTGTCTTCGAGACACCGGCAACGGAGTCGGCCGGGCGAGGAGTGCGTCCGGTTGCGACGTCGTCGTCACGCTCGGGCATCCACGCCTTATACCCGCGTCAAACGTTTCTCACGCAGACCGGGGCAGCCGAGGCGCCTCGGCCTACTTTGCCGGGCGCCTCCGATCGCCACCAACTCGCTTCAGGCGACTGCCGTTCGTCTGCCTTCGAGGAGCTCGTCCAGCACGGTGCGAAAGTCGATCATCGCCTTCCGCAGGTTCTCGGTGCTCCCGGGACCATCGACGTTCTCCAACATCGCGTGACCGTGGCGATAGCGCTCGACGACGTCCGGGTGATCGACGGCAACGAGCGCCGCCTGCTCATCGGTGTTGGTGTCGAGTGGGTAGCCACGCTCTTCGAGGACACGGACCACGACGCGCTCGGCAGCGCGAGCTGCGTCGCGCGGATCACTCACGAACCGAATCTCGGCGTTGCGCCATTCCTCGAGATACCGCTCCTGGGCGGCAGCCGGCAGCGGGCGGATGTCGAGCTCATCGTGCTTCTTGTCGACCTCGCTCAGCCGCCGCTCCGCGTCCCGTTGCCCCGAGGCCGACACCGCACGGTCGTACTCGGGCCCGAAACGCTCCTGGAGCCGTGACGTGCGTCGACTGCGCGACCCGGCGAAGACTGCAATGACGAGCAGGATGACTCCCACCGCCACCGCAAGTGCGATCCATTCCCACGTTTCCATCTCGTACCTCCTCGGTTCTCCTTAGACGGTGGGGTGCGTCGCCAGCTCTTCGTCGGCTGGCTCGACCCCGCCGTGTGTCGTCGTCGCGGTGTCTGCGGAGGCGACCTCCCACTCCTCGACGGTGAGGCGGAGGAAGTCGTCCCAATGCGCGGCGACCTCGTCCGCAAAGTCGCGAGCCTGCCTCAGATGAAGCTCCGCCAGTCCCCTCGTCTCCACGTCGTCGGCCTGCACCGCGAGTCGTTGCAGCAGCTCGTACGCGGCAATCTGAGTGTGGCCCATGACGTAGGCGTCCCGGCCGACCTTCCCCGATGCGTCGGTACGAAGAACATCGCTCACGCTCTTCATCAGCTCGGCGGCAAGCCCCTCGAGCTGCTTCCGCACTGAGGATCCTCTGCCAAGCTCTTCGAGTCTCAGCTCGAGTCGCTGTACGTGGCTCCGCATGACTTTCCGATGCCGCTCGAACAGGCCGTCCAGGATCGGGTCCTCGAGGGTTCCGCGCATCGAGTCGAGGTTCTTCACGACCGCCCTCTCGAGCGTGTGCGCGTCCTGGACGTAGTCCCCGAGCTTGTCGTGCAGCACCGCCTGGTCCGTCTGACTCATGGAACTCTCCTTCTGGGGGAATATCGGTCGCCGTGCACCTACCCAAGCACTCGAGTTCGGAAACACCACGGACGGACCGATCCGGCGATCGCTGACCCACGTCGACCCCGGAGTTTTGGACTCCCGCGGAGCGGGCACCCAGCTAGCTATCTCAACCGAAAGGGGTTTCCTCATGGACGAGGATCGCATCGCGGGCAAGAAGAAGGAGATCGAAGGAGAGACGCAGCAGAAGTGGGGCGAGGCCAAGGACAAGGCACGAGACGTCTGGGAGGACGTCAAGGACAGCTCCGAAGACGCCGCCGACAAGGCCGAGGACGTCTATGAAGACGCCATTGACGGCGATTCAGAGCGCGAGACCGACCAAGAGGCGGCGGCTCGTTGAAGTGCAAGCCGATGTCTCGCTGCATTCGACGGGTTCGCTTTACACCAGTCGAAACGCATAGAAACGGCCGACGGCAAGAGCGCTTCGAGCCGGAGCTGCCACGTCGTCGGTGACCAAAACGGTCGCTGAATATCGTTTTCCGCCGGATCGAGCCAATAGTGGTCGATCCGGCGGAATCCGTACCTGTTTTCTAGCGACGTGAATAGCCGAAGCCGCCGAAGAGGGCGAGCACGACCAAGACGACGATCAGAACTAGCAGCCAGGTAGGCATATTGCATCCTCCTCGTCTCGACCGTGCATGGTTGCCCTCAGCACGCCGGCGTCAAACATTCGTGAGCCACGAAGTGCTGGTCGACGACTCGTAAAGGTCACGTTAAAGACCAGCGAGCCTTTTGTGAGATCAGTTTGCAAGCGCCCCTTCCCAGGTACCCAGCACATGTCCGAAGTGGGAACGTTGAACCAAAGGGAAGGGAGCTGCGCAATGAAACATGCGATACCTCAACGGATATTTCGCTCGTATGTGGCGATTCTCGGCGTCACCGGGTTGGTCGCGGTACTTGGAGGGCTCTTCGCGGCCACACTCGCTGATAACTCGGCAGCCGCACCGACGATCGCCCCGACCAACACCGGGGAGCCGCGGATCACAGGCACACCTAGCGTCGGCCAGGTACTGAGAACGACGAGAGGCAGCTGGACCGGCACCGAGCCGATCGACTACGTCTACCGCTGGTTCCGCTGCGACGGGCCGGGCGCGCCCGACGCGTCGGACTGCACGCGCATCACGAACGCCGGCAACGCGAGCTACGTGCTCCGGCAGGCCGATGCCGGCTTCAGGATCCGTTCGCAGGTGAGGGCAATGAACATTGACGGCTCAGACACGGCGACGTCCAACCCGACGCTGATCATCACGGCCGCCAAGCCCGTGAACACGACGGAGCCGTCGATCTCGGGCTCTGCGGAGGTCGGCAACATCCTCCAGGCAAATCGCGGCCAGTGGGCCGGGGACGATCCGATCACCTATGCGTTCGTCTGGCTTCGCTGTAATCAGCAGGGCGTCAACTGCAGCGAGATCCAAGGCGCCAACGACCCGGAGTACGAGGTTCGTGACGGCGACACCGGTCGCACGATTCGCGTCAGGGTCGTTGCGAGGAACGATCGCGGTTCGACGTCTGCGATCTCGAATCCGACCGGAGTCGTCGGCTCGAACCAGCCGCCGCCTGGTAGCTCGGTGGCAGTGGAGGATCTGAAGGCGGCGGGCGATCGCCTCGTCGTCGCGTCGGTTCAGTTCTCGCCGAACCCGGTGACGAGCCGCACCGCACCGATCACCGTGCGCGTCCGGGTCACTGCGAGAGGAGGCCGGCCGGTGCTTGGAGCGCTCGTGTTCATGCGCGGGACGCCGAGGGTCGTGCAAGGCCAGACGCAGGCCACGCAGGCAGACGGGTTCGTGACGCTGACGCTCGTTCCGAACCAGCTGTTCCCACAGCCTCGAAGCGGCCGCAACGTGCAGTTCTTCATCAAGGCGTTCCGCAGGGGCGACCCGGGGCTCGGCGGCATCGCCGGCTACCGGCTCGTCCAGGTCCGCCTGGCGGGCTAGTCAGTCCACAGCGATTGTACGAGTGACGACGGGAGGCGGCTTCGGCCGCCTCCCTCTTTT
>JBOHAY010000141.1:0-3128 GCA_050697935.1 Gaiellaceae bacterium
GAAAGGCCCGCTCCCGATCGCCCGCCTCGTCTTTGGGTTGTCGATCGCAGACGCCCAGAGACTCTCGAAGCTCTCGCCGGCGAGCGCATGCTGCGGCAAGATGATGGGGAAGAGAAGCCGCCAGTCCGGGTTGCGCGTGCGGAGCACAACCCTGAACGTCTTCGCGTCGAGCGCACGAGCGCTGCGGACCTGCTCGCTCTCGGGGGTGCCCGGCTGGTACTTTCGGTGCATCCGCCAGGTAAACGCGAAGTCCTGCGCGCTGACCGTGACCCCGTCGCTCCAACGGGCCTCCGGACGGATGCGGTAGCGGAGGGTGAAGGGCTGCTTCGCGACAATCTCTGCGTCGGCCAGATCGGGCCAGAGCGTCGCATCGGGCCGGACCTCGAAGGCGCCCGGGAGGATCTGGTCCAGCAGGGGTGGCGGAAACGAGCACGCGTCGGCGAACACGTTGAGACACGGAGGCTCGTCCGCCGTTCTCGTCCCGATGACGAGCGTGCCGCCGCGCTTCGGCGTCTGCGTGACCGCGCCGCCCGCTCCCGAGACGGCGAGGAGCGAGACGGCGAGTGCCGCGGCAAGGGCTAGCGCTCGAGCCACCAGTCCTCCGCGTTCCAGAAGGGGTCGAACGGCGCCGGGTCGACGCCACGGAGCGTCGACCGAAACGCGTACAAGATTGGCGCCTCGTAGAGCGGGATGATCGGCACGTCCTTCGCCAGCTGCCGGTCCGCTCTGTTGAGGACGCGGGCACGCTGGTCGGCATCGAGGATCCGGTCGGCCTGGTCGAGGTCGCGTGTCACCAGCCTCTGGCAGTAGCCGGTGAAGTTCAGGGAGCCACCGCAGCCGAAGACGTCCTTGAGACCGCTCGGTTCGCTCCCGTAGAACCACGTGAAGAGAACGAGGTCGGAGTCGCCAGGGCCGAAGAGCGGCACTACCTCGACACCGACCTGCCGGAGGTCGGCCTGGAGGAGCTCGAGGGTGCGCTCTCGGAGCGGTTGGCCGCCGCTGGTCCGGACTCGAAGCGACAGCTGTCGGCCCGCGCAGGCGTAGATGCCGTCCGATCCGCGGCCGCAACCCGCCTGCTCGAGCAGACGGCGGGCGAGGCTCGGGCGGTAGCGGTAGCGGGCCCAGTTCGCCTGGTAGTGGCGACTGTTGGGCAGGAAGATCGCGTTGTCGCTCACGCGATACTTCGGATCCGCCTCGCCCAGGAGCCGTCTGACGATGGCAACCCGATCGATGCCGTAGGCGAGCGCGCGCCGGACGAGCTTGTCCTCGAGCGCCGGGTGGCCGGAGCGGATATGGACATCCAGGTGTTCCAAGCCGTTCGTATCTGCAGAGAGGACCTTGACCCCACCGATTCGCCGGAGTTCGGAGGCAGTGCCTGCGTCCCGGGTGTAGACGAAGTCGACCTCGCCTTGCCGGAGCCGCTCGAGCACCTCGTCAGAGGGCGGCGCGTTGCACACCCGCCGACAGAAGCGGACGACGATCCGGTCCAGGTAAGCCGTATGGGGCCCCCAGTAGCGCAGGTTCCGAACGAGCGTCAGTTGCTTTCCACGTTCCCAGCGCTCTACGAGGAAGGGGCCGCTCCCGATCCGCCCACCCGTCTTCGGGTTGTCGATCCCGTCTGCCCAGATCCCGGCGAGGTCTTCGCCCAGGAGCGCATGTCGCGGGAGCAGCGTCCAGAAGAGGCTCCTCCAGCTCCCCAGGCGGGAACGGAGGACGACCCTGACCGTCTTCGCGTCGACCTCGCGGACGGAGCGAACCTGCAGGTGTAGTTCGCCCGAGTCGGGAGCGGCAAACCTGCGAATCGCCTTGTCTGTGAAGACGAAGTCGCGCGCGGTGACGGGGACTCCGTCGCTCCAGCGTGCCTCGGGACGAATGTGGTACGTGAGCGTGAACGGGGGCCGCGTCGTGTACGTGACTCCCGAGACGAGCCTCGGTCGTGGCGTGCCGTCGGAGCCGACGATGAACGCCGGGGAAAGGACCTTTTTGGCGATCCACTCGTACGTGACCACCCCGCCGCCACGACACACGATGAGGAACGTGGTCAGGCACGAGGGCTCCCTGACCGGCCCGAAGACGACGGTGCCGCCGCGCTTCGGCGTCTGCGTGCCCGCGCCGCCCGCTCCCGAGACGGCGAGGAGCGAGACGGCGATCGCCGCGGCCAGTGCTAGCGCTCGAGCCACCAGTCCTCCGCGTTCCAGAGCTCGTGACTAGACGCTGAGACGACGTTCCTGATCGTTGCCCGAAACGCGATCACGTTCGGCGTCTGAAAGAGCGGGATCACCGGCACGTCCTTTGCCATCTGCGCGTCGGCCCTGTTCAGAACGCGGGCGCGCTGCCCGGCGTCGAGGATGCGGTCACTCTGGTCGAGGTCTCGCGTGACGAGTCGCTGACAGTAGCCAGTGATGTTGCTGGCGGCGCGGCAGCCATAGATGTCGGTCCCGAACCCGTCGAAAGAGAGCCACGCGAACTCGACCGCGTCGAACGCGCCGCTCGGGAAGATCTGCTGGAACAAGATCGGGGCGGGCGCGAAGCTGAGCCGGACGTCGAATCCGACCTGCCGAAGCTGGCGCTGGATTAGCTCGAGCGTCCGCACTCGAAACGTCGCGCCTGCGATCCCCACGAACCGGAGCGACAGCCGTTCGCCGGCGCAGGCGTAGATGCCATCTTCTCCGGGCCGGCAACCCGCCTGCTCGAGGAGCCGGCGAGCAAGGGCGGGGCGATAGCGGTAGACGTCCCAGTTGGGACGGTAATAGCGACTGGTGTTCAGGAGGACGGCGCTGTCGCTCGCGGGGTAGCGCGAGTCGAGCTCGCCGAGGACCGTGCGCGCGATCGCCTCCCGGTCGATGCCGTAGGCCAGCGCGCGTCGGACGAGCTTGTTCCTGAGCGCGGTATGCCCGCCGGGGCCGAGGCGGAGGGAGAGATGATCCAAGCCGTGGAGGCGGGATGCGAGGACCCTCACTCCGGGAATGCTGCGAAGCTCCGGGATGATGGCCGGGTCACGCGTATACGACATGTCGACGTCGCCTTGCCTGAGAGCCGCGAGTACCTCAGCGGGGACCGGCAGCCCGCAGGATCGGCAGAAGCGGATGACGATCCGGTCGAGGTAGCCGGTGTGAGGTCCCCAGTAG
>JBOHAY010000142.1:0-5745 GCA_050697935.1 Gaiellaceae bacterium
AGGACATCAGATCCTCGGGCATGACCTGGGTGAGCATCTCTGCGCTCTCCGTGGAGTTCCGCGAACGGATGTCCGCGCCAAAGCCGATCGTGTTCTTCCCGATGCGCCGCTCGATGATCTTGTCGAGGCCGGCGAACGCACCGCCGCAGATGAAGAGGATGTTCGTCGTGTCGATCGAGAGGAACTCCTGGTGCGGGTGCTTGCGCCCGCCCTGCGGAGGCACAGACGCGATCGTGCCCTCGAGGATCTTGAGTAGCGCCTGCTGTACGCCTTCGCCCGAGACATCGCGCGTGATAGATGGGTTGTCCGCCTTGCGCGCGATCTTGTCCACCTCGTCGATGTAGATGATCCCCGTCTCCGCCTTCTTGATGTCGAAGTCGGCGGCCTGGATGAGCTTGAGCAGGATGTTCTCGACGTCCTCGCCCACGTAGCCGGCCTCGGTCAGGGCCGTGGCGTCAGCGATGGCGAACGGAACGTTGAGTATCCGCGCGAGCGTCTGGGCGAGGAGTGTCTTGCCACAGCCCGTGGGTCCGAGCAGAAGGATGTTCGACTTCTGGAGCTCGACGTCCCCGGGGTCCTCGAGGCCCATCCGCACGCGCTTGTAGTGGTTGTAGACCGCCACGGCGAGCGTGCGCTTCGACTCTTCCTGCGAGACGACGTAGTCGTTCAGGACGGAGTAGATGTCGAGCGGCTTGGGGAGGTTGTCGAGGTCGAGCTGGGCGGGAGACGTCAGCTCCTCGTCGATGATCTCGTTGCAGAGATCGATGCACTCGTCGCAGATGTAGACACCCGGACCAGCGATCAGCTTCTTGACTTGACGCTGGCTTTTTCCGCAGAAGCTGCATAGCAGCTGCTCGTTACCCTCGCTCGCCCGAGCCACGTGTCTCCTTTTACTCCGATTTCAAGGTTAGGGGAAGGGGATCTTTACGACCGGTGCTCGATCACCGTGTCGATGAGCCCGTAGTCCTTCGCCTCTTGGGCCGTCATGTAGAAGTCGCGATCCATGTCTTTCGAAAGTTTCTCGACCGTCTGCCCTGTGTGCTTGGCCATGATCTCCTCCATTAGCCGCTTGAGGCTGATTACCTCCCGGGCCTGGATCTCGATCTCGGTGGGCTGTCCGGAGAAGCCGGCCGAGCCCTGGTGAATGAGGATCTTCGAATGGGGAAGAGCGCTCCGCTTTCCGTGCGCGCCTCCACCCAGGACGACAGCGCCCATGGACATCGCCATCCCGACGCAGATGGTCTGCACGTCTGGCTTGATGAACTGCATCGTGTCGTAGATCGCCAGCCCGGCGTAGACGATGCCACCGGGCGAGTTGATGTAGATCGAAATGTCCTTGTCCGGGTCCTCGGACTCGAGGTGGAGGAGCTGGGCGACGATGAGGTTCGCGATCTGGTCGTCGATCGGCGTGCCCAGGAAGATGATGCGCTCGTTGAGCAGACGCGAGTAGATGTCGAAAGAGCGCTCGCCGCGTGACGTCTGCTCGATGACCATCGGAATGAGAGGGCTCATGCCATTTCCCTCCGTTCGGTCGGGAGATGGTTAGAGGGGCTGGTTCTGGGTTCAGATCTCATCTCTCTCGCTTTCTCTTTCTAACCATCCTGCGAAGCAGGATGGCCCGGGGTCCACAACTTCGTGTCCCCCTCGGCTTTTTCCTTGTCGGGTGTCCACAGCTTGTCCCGCGCTGCGGCGAGCTCGGGCGCGATCGGATTCACGTCGGCGACCAGCCGGTCGAGTGCCGCGCGCAGGCGGAGGTCCTCTCGGATCGACTCCTGCTGCCCGTGAGCCCACACGTCCTCGATGAGCCCGTCAGGGTCGTCCTCGCCGGACGACTCGGCCTCTTCCCGCAGGTAGGCCTTCACCTCGTCGTCGGAGACGTCGATACCCGCGCGCTCTGCGAGTGCCTCGAGGGCGAGCTCACGCGCGATCGACACGGCGGCCTCGAGCACCATCTGCCGCTGGAGCTCCTCGCCACTCCCTCCGCTGGCGGCAAGGTACGTCTCGAGCGAGATGCCGCGCCGTTCGAGCGAGCGCACGAATCCGGTGAGGAGGTCGGCGGCACGGCTGCGGATGAGCGGGAGCGCGGGCTGCACCTCGGACGCGCGGACGAGCTCGTCCACGGCCGAGACGCGGAAGGCCGCGTCGATCTCCGCATCGAGTTGCTCGCGCAGGCTTCCCTCGATGCTGGAACGCAGTTCGTCGAGCGTGTCGAATTCGCTCGCCGCGCGCGCCAGATCGTCGTCGAGCGGCGGCAGGACCTTCTCCTGCACCTCGCGCACGGTGATCTCCACCGTCGAGACCGCACCGTCGGCAAGCGCGAATGAGACTTCCTTCGTCTCCCCGGCGGTGGCGCCGAGGAGTGCCGACTCGAGCTCGCCGGCCATGCGGCCGGCGCCGAGCTCGACCACCGTGTCGCGCTGCGCGTCCCCCCTTGCGTCGAGAAGGTCGACGACGAGTGTGTCTCCCTCGCGCGCAGGGCGGCCGTCTGCAGGCACGAGCTCGGCCACGGACTCGCGGAGCGCCTCGAGCTCGGCGTCCACCGACTCCTGCGGAACCTCGACCTCCGCGCGCGCAACCTCGAGTCCCGTCCAGTCGACGATCTCGGGGAGTGCCTGGACCTCGACGGTGGCGGTGAACGTCCACGCCTCGTCGGCTGTCCCCGGGAGCTCGAACTCGTACTTGGGCTCTGCGATCGGGCGGACTCGACTCCGGGATGCGGCGCTCCAGAACCAGCCGCCGATGTGACTGTCGACCGCCTCCGCGTAGATCCGGTCCTTGCCCAGGCGCGACACGAGGACCGGCTGTGGAATCTTCCCCTTGCGAAAGCCGGGAATCTTGACGCTCTCCGAGAGGTCGGACACGGCGTGGTCGACGGCGTGCTGCACCTGGTCGGGCGAGACGTCGACGGTGAGGCGAACGCGGTTCTCGCCGAGTTCCTCTACGGCAGTGGTGGACACGTGGTCATTCAACCAGCCTGGGGTAGGGTCGCGCGGAGTGGAGCGGTACGACGCGGTAGTGGTGGGAGTCGGCGGAATGGGCAGCGCTGCCCTGTACCACCTCGCCCGCCGGGGCAAGCGCGTGCTCGGTGTCGAGCGCTACGACGTGCCGAACGACATGGGTTCGTCCCACGGGGCTACGCGCATCATCCGGCTCGCGTATTTCGAGCACTCGAGCTACGTCCCGCTCGTCCGCCGCGCATACGAACTCTGGCGCGAGCTCGAGGTGGAAGCTGACGAGCAACTCCTGCATATCACGGGGATCGTGGAGGCCGGCGAGCGGATCTACGCCGGCGCGCTCCGCTCTTCGTCCGATCACGGCATCCCGCACGAGACGATCGACGGTCGCGAGCTCAGCCGGCGCCACCCGGCGTTCCGCCTCCCGCCGGATCTCGCAGTCTTCCTCCAACCCGACGCCGGGTTTCTCCTTCCCGAGCGCTGCATCGTCGCCCACGTGAACGCGGCAACAGCGCGCGGTGCGGTCGTGCGCACGCGCGAGCGCGTGCTCGAGTGGGAGGAGCGCGAGAACGGAGTGCGCGTGCGTACCGATCGCCGTGTTGTCGAGGCCGAACGACTCGTGCTGACCGCCGGCGCGTGGTCGCAAGAGGTTGCGCGACTACCAGCGGGGCTCGTCGGAGCTCTCCGCCAGGCAGTTGCGTGGTTTCAACCCCTGCGGCCCGAGCTCTTCACGCCCGATCGGCTACCGGTGTTCAACGTGACACTGGACGGGGAGCACTTCTACGGGTTCCCCGTGTTCGGCGTCCCGGGCTTCAAGGTCGGTCGCTATGACCACTTCGGCCAGGGCGGCGACCCCGACGCGATCTCGCGCGAGCCGACGCGAGAGGACGAGATCCCTCTGCGGGCGTTTGCCGAGCGGTACCTCCCCGACGGGGCAGGGCCGACGATCGCCCTCGAGACGTGTCTCTTCGAGCCGTCGCCGGACGAGCACTTCCTCATCGGCCTGCACCCCGATGTCGAGAATGCGATCGTCTGCGCAGGCTTCTCCGGCCACGGCTTCAAGTTCTGCTCGGTCGTCGGAGAGATCCTGGCCGACCTGGCACTGAACGGTTCGACGTTGCATGACATCGGGCTCTTCCGCCTCGATCGGTTCGCAGGCTGACACGCCTCGAACAAGGCGCCGCTAGCGCCGGCGGTCTCCGGCCGACAGAACAGCCTTATCCTTCGACCACGCGGGCGTGGCGGAACTGGCAGACGCGGCGGGTTTAGGTCCCGTTGAGCTTCGGCTCTTGGAGGTTCGAGTCCTCCCGCCCGCACTGTGTTGTCCCGCAGCCAGCGGAATCCGCTAGCGCGGATCCCGCTGGCGCGAGAACCCCTGAAGCGCGCCCGCTTCGCGGGCGCTTGTCGCGTTGCTCGTCCGTCCCGCGCTCATGGCCGAGCAGTATCCGCGAGTGCGGATCC
Organism: Gaiellaceae bacterium; assembly: GCA_050697935.1. GTDB lineage: Bacteria > Actinomycetota > Thermoleophilia > Gaiellales > Gaiellaceae > GMQP-bins7. The sequence goes on from JBOHAY010000142.1 coordinate 4,416, forward strand.
CGCTGGCGCGAGAACCCCTGAAGCGCGGCGCTTCGCGGGGGGCTGATCGAGTCGTTCGTCCGTCCCAGGCTTTCTGCCTGCGCGGCTCGCATGTGGCTCTCTTGCGTCCCTCATGAAGCGCAGCGGCCGTCGAGGTTGCTAGAGCCGGCCGCCGCTGAAAGGCTGACCGCGTGCGCACGCTCTTCGATCGCGGACGAGGCTATGTGACCGAGATACTGAGGTCATACAGCCGGCATGCCGGCTCGCAACTCTCCGCGGCGATCGCCTACCGCGTCCTCTTCTCGCTCGTGCCGTTCGCGGCCTTCCTGCTGACAATCATCGACGCCGTGCTTCCGGCGTCTCGGCGGGAGCAGTTCGTCGAGTGGCTCTTCGGCGTCTTCCCCGGAACCGACTTCGAGCAGAGCATCGACAACACGCTTGCGGCATCTGGCGCCTCCGCACCGATCGTCGGCCTGATCGCGCTCGGAACGCTGCTCTGGGGAGCGAGTGGCATGATGGCCTCGCTCCGAATCGCGTTCCGAGTCATCTGGAACCGTGAATCGGGGCCGACCTACGTCCGCAGCAAGCTGCGCGACTTCGCACTCGTCGGTCTCGGGGGCGCACTTGTCGTCGCGGCCTTCGCGCTGTCCGTGATCGTCCGGATCGTCGTTCAGACGGGCTCGAATCTCTCGGCCGCGCTCGGCCTCTCAGAGAGCGAGTCTGCTCTGTCGAGCATCGCGGAGGTCGTCTCGTCCACGCTCGTCATCTTCGTCGCGCTGCTCGCGCTGTATCGGCTCGTTCCGCCCGTGAGCATGCCGCTCGCACAGCTCTGGCCGAGCGCGCTTGCGGCCGCTGTCACGTTCCACGTCGCCGTCTACGGCTACGCCGTCTATGCGACACGCTTCGCGACCTTCAACACCATCTATGGACCGATAGGAGCCGTTCTGGTCTTCCTGCTGCTCGTCTACCTCCTCGCAGCGATCGTGCTCCTCGGCGCCGAGACTGCAGCCGCCCGTTCACGTCCTGGATCATCAGCTCGCGTCTGAGTCCGTCCCCAGGAAGTCGGACACGGCCGAGCGCAGGGTGGGAAACCGCCGTAGCGGCGTGATCGCGCCAGCCGCTTCCGCTCGCCTGAGCGCATCGTGGACGGGCCCCTTCAGGCGGGCGAAGACCAGCTCGACGTCGTGCCGTGCCAGCTCACGCTGCAGCTCTCCGATCAGGTCGAGGGCGGTCGAATCGATGTGCGTGATCGCGGCCGCGTCGACGATGACCTCTCGGATCGACGGCTCGCCGCCCACGAGCTCGCGAATGTGATCTCGGAAGGAGGCTGCGTTCGCGAAGAAGATCTCCT
>JBOHAY010000143.1:0-8365 GCA_050697935.1 Gaiellaceae bacterium
GTCCTAGGCCTGCTCGGTTCTCGCCGGCGAATCACGGCCGTGTTCACGACGGGAAGCACTGATGGCAGGGAAGAAACCGACCCAGCGCAGGCGCACGGGCCCGACCACGGCGCCCGGCAGACGCAAGAGCTGCCATCTCTGCCGTGACAAAGTCGCAGAAGTGGACTACAAGAACATCGCCCAGCTCCGGCGCTACATCTCCGAGAAGGGCAAGATTCGCTCGCGCCGGATCACGGGCGCGTGCCGGCGGCACCAGATTCAGGTCGCTGCCGCGGTCAAGCGTGCGCGGGAGATGGCTCTCCTCCCGTACGTCGGTTAGGGGTTAACAGTGCAGATCATCCTCCTCACCGACGTCGAGAAGCTGGGCCTCCGCGGTGACGTCGTCGACGTCGCCCGTGGGTATGCCCGCAACTACCTGCTCCCCCGGCGTATGGCGGAGACGGCGACGCCGGCTCGAGTCGCCGAGCTGCGTCGCGTCGACGCGCAGCGCGCCACGCACGAGGCCCGCACTGCCGAGCAGGCGTCCGAGATCGCGGAGGTGCTCGGCAAGACCGTCCTTCGCTTCGAGGTCAAGGCCGGGCCGACGGGCTCGCTCTTCGGCTCGGTCACGCCGACGGACGTCGCTGACGAGATCTGGCGCACGCGCAAGATCCGCGTCGATAGGCGCAAGATCTCGGTCGATCCGATCAAGCGCATCGGTCGGTACTCGATCCCGATCGAGGTGTTCCAGGACGTCGACGTCGAGGTCAAGACCCTCGTGGTTCCGGAGGGCGGAGAGCTTCCGCCCGAGGAGGAGCTCGCAGCGCTCGAGGCGGCCGAGGTCGAGGCCGAGGCTGCAGCGGCGGCTCTGGTGGAGCAGGAGCACGCCGATGCCGACGGTGTGCTCGCGGTGGTTCTCTCCGAGGACGACGCGCAACCGCTCGAGGCTTCCGGCGAGCTCTCGGAGGCAGAGCCCGACGATAAATCGTCTCCTGAGGTCGAGCACTAAGCCTGCACGACGCGTGCGTGCGACGCCCCGGCTTGGTCGTGACCGCCCCCGGCTCCGAGCCAAGTTCCGATCAGCATTCAGCCGACGGAACGCGAACGTGAGGCTCGGGCGCAGGACGGCTCTCGTCAGCGCCGTGGTCGTGGCCTGCCTGGTGGTCGCCGGCACCGCGTCGGCGACTTCCTCCGCGAAGCCGCGGGTCACGCTCATCGGCGATTCGATAGCCGAGTCGTTCGACTACGTACCCTCCGCACGGCGGCACCTCGGGCGCGGCCTCGATCTCCGATCGGACACCGCAGTTTGCCGTCGACTCGTCGCGTCGAGCTGCACGTTCCAGGGCGTCCAGCCGGCGACCGCGCTCGATCTCATCCGAGGGCAAGGCAGCGCGCTCGGCCCGGTCGTCGTGATCAACGTCGGCTACAACGACTGGGCGGCGGTCTACGACGTCGACAAGGTCATGCGAGCGCTCAAAGCGGCGCACGTGCGAACGGTCGTCTGGGTGACCCTGCGCGAAACGACATCGAACTACGCGCAGAACAATGCGCGCATCACCAAGGCGACGCGTCGCTGGCGGAACCTCGTCGTCGCCGACTGGAACGCCTATAGCCGTGGAAAGCCCTGGTTCCGCGCAGACGGCCTGCACCTGACCACCACCGGCGCGACCGGTCTCTCGCGGCTACTGCGCCCGCTCGTGCTGGCCGGCATCAGCGGCTCGTAGCTCGGCCCGGCGGTTGGTGCTGGGGCGCTAGCCGGGATGCCGGGCACCGGCTGAGATGTTGGGGGGAACCTCCCGGTTCCCCGAGGACCACCTCCACTGGTCCGCGTGTCGGGCAAAATGCTCCGCGTCTTCCACAGGCTTGTTGAGGGAGTTCGGGAATTCCCGCTGCGTGCGCATGTTTCCGGCTGGACAACTCCCCGTGTTCTGTCGACAGGCCATCCGGAGGCGGGGATAACATCGGAACGTATGTTCCGTTCTCCCTGCACGGGAGCTGACTCGTGCTCCCATTGGACGCGGCGGGTCCAGACAGCTTGACTCCCGCTCCGTGACGAGCGTCCGCCGAGAGGTCAATCGATGCGACGCCCTGTGACAGCCCTCGCCCCCTCGTCGACCGGCGCGAAGCGCGTGGGACACCCTCCGTCAACCCCGGCTTTCAGGCGCGTTCCTCGGACGGCGTCAGGCGGCGGCCGAGGCTGGCTCTTGCCCCAGAAAGTGCTGTGCACTTTCTGTGGGCCCCGAGACAGAGACCGGCCGGGAGCCGTGGCCGGCGAGGAGCGCGCATGAGCTCGACAGAGCTCGAGCGCGTGGGCGAGCGCTTGAGTGCGATCGTCCCTCCCCAGAACCTCGAGGCCGAGGAGTCGGTCCTCGGTGCGATGCTGCTGTCGACGACGGCCGTGGGAACGGTCAGCGAGATTCTCGGGGCGTCCGACTTCTATCGCGAGAGCCATGCCAAGGCATACCGGGCGGCGCTCGCGCTGTGGGCGAAGGGCGAGCCTGTGGACGCGATCACGCTCGTCGACGAGCTCGACGAGCGTGGAGAGCTCGAGGCGGTTGGCGGTCAAGCGCGAGTCGCCGAGCTCGCGGCCCTCGTCCCGTCGACGTCGAACGTCGAGCACTACGCGCGCATCGTCAAGGAGATGGCCACGCTCCGCGGTCTCGTCCGCGCGGGCCAGGAGATCACGAAGCTCGGCCAGGAGCGGCCGGGCGAGGTCACCGATCTCGTGGATCGCGCCGAGCAAATCGTGTTCGAGCTCGGGCAGCAGCGCGTCACGAGCGACTTCGCACACATCGAGGCGCTCCTCAAGGAGAGCTTCGAGCGCATCACCCAGCTGTACGAGTCCGGCGCCGACATCACCGGGGTTCCGTCCGGGTTTCGCGAGCTCGACCTGCTCACGTCCGGCTTCCAGCCGGGAAACCTCATCATCCTCGCCGCGCGGCCGTCGATGGGGAAGTCCGCGCTCGGCTTCTGCATCGCCGCCAACCTCGGCGTTCGCCACGGGACGCCGGTCGGGCTGTTCACGCTCGAGATGTCGAAGTCCGAGGTGACGCAGCGGATGATGTGCAGCGAGGCCAAGGTCGAATCGCAACGGCTGCGCACGGGGCGCCTCGCCCCCGACGACTGGCCGCGGCTCACGACCGCGTGCGACCGGCTGATGAAGGCGCAGATCTGGGTCGACGACTCGGGCTCCACGACGATCATGGAGCTCCGCTCAAAGGCGCGGCGGCTCAAGTCGCGAGAGCCGAACCTCGGCCTGATTGTCGTCGACTACCTGCAGCTCATGACGTCGGGTGCGAGTGCCGAGAACCGGGTCCAGGAGGTCTCGCAGATCTCACGCGCGCTCAAGGTGCTTGCACGCGAGCTCGAGGTTCCGATCCTCGCGATGTCGCAGCTCTCGCGCGCCGTTGAACAGCGTCACGACAAGCGGCCGCTCCTCTCCGATCTCCGCGAGTCCGGTTCGCTCGAGCAGGACTCGGATCTCGTGTTCTTCGTCTACCGCGACGAGTACTACCTCGGCGAGGAGTCCGACCAGCAGGGGATCGCCGAGGTGATCCTCGCCAAGCATCGCAACGGTCCTACGGGCACGGTGAAGCTCTCGTTCCTGCGCCGGTACGCGAAGTTCGCTGATCTCGCCGCCGCCTGACGTGGTCGACACACGATCGCGCGTGTCCGGGCGCGATCACGTGTCAGCAATCAGGTAGAGCTCCGATTCCGTCCGAGCCGAACTAGAGACTCGGCGCGTGCTGCTCGCGATCGAGTTCCCTCCGACGTCCGCCGAATGGACGTTCTTCGTCGCGTTCGCCGTCATCCTGCTCGGCCCGCTCCTCGTCGAGAGGTTCGGTCTGCCGGGCATCGTCGGAGTGATCCTCGGTGGGCTTCTCGTCGGGCCCTTCGTCCTCGGGTGGGTCGAGCGAGACGGTGCGATCGAGTCGCTCGGCGATCTCGGGATCCTCGTTCTCATGTTCCTGGCGGGGCTCGAGCTCGATCTCGACGAGTTCCAGGCAAACCGGCGCGCAGCGCTCACGTTCGGTGCGTTCACGTTCACCCTGCCGTTCGTGCTCGGCATCGCACTCGTGCTGCCGTTCGGCTACGGCGCTGCGACCGCGATGCTGTTCGGATCGCTCTGGGCGTCGCACACGCTCGTCGCGTACCCGATCGTGCAGGAGCGGGGCTTGCTACGTGATCGCGCCGTCGGCATCGCCGGCGGCGGCACAGTGATGACGGACACGCTCGCCCTGTCGGTGCTGGCCATCGTCGCCGGGTCGGTCGCGAGCGATTCAAGGCCGTCCGTTCTCCTGCTCGAAGTCGTCATCGGACTCGTCGTGCTTGCTGCTTTCTGCGCCCTCGTGCTCCCGCGTATCACGCGCTGGGTGTTTGCCGGGGTCGGGCAGCACCGGGGCGCCCGATTCCTCTTCATCCTCGTAGCGCTCACCGCTGCCGCTCTGGTTGCTGATCGTGCGGGTATCGAGGGAATCGTGGGTGCATTCTTCGCCGGGTTGGCATTGAACCGCTTGGTTCCGCACGGCAGCAAGCTGATGGGGCAGGTCGAGTTCGTCGGTGGCGTCCTGCTCATCCCGTTCTTCCTGCTCTCGACGGGCATGCTGATCGATCCAGAGGCGTTCACGCAGCGAAGAGTCCTCGGCATCGCTGCTCTGTCGTTGGCCGTCGTCTTCATCGGGAAGGCCGCTGCCGCCTATGCCTCAGGGCGGCTGCTCGGGCTCTCTCGTCCCCAGGTTCGACTTCTCTTCGGCCTCTCGCTCGCCCAAGCGGCGGCGACGCTCGCTGCGGTGACGATCGGCGTCGAGATCGGGCTCTTCGACACCGATCTCCTCAATGCGACTCTCGTCGTCGTGCTGATCACGGTCCTCGTGTCGAGCATCGTCACGCGAAGCGCGGCCCGCGGGATCGACCCGCCGCCCGTGCAGGGGGAGCGCCTGGCCGAGACGATCTTCGTTCCCAGCGACGTCGTCGACGACCCAGCCGTCGTCCGGCTCGCCGCGCGCCTAGCGATGGCGAAAGGCGGGAACGTTCTCGTCGGCGCCGTCGCGGCAACTCCTGGCCCCGAGCTCGCGGCCGCCCGGTCGCGTGCCGAAGCAGCGGAGGCCGCTGCCGCCGCAGTCGGTGCCGAGACCAACGTTGCCGTACGGCTCGACTCCTCTGCAGTGGACGGTCTCGCCGCGATCGTCGCCGAGCACGAAGCCTCACTGGTCGTGATCGGTTGGCGGCGCGCGGCGCTGGCCGCCGACATCGTCCTTGGCGGACAGAACGCGGATCTCATTGCGCTGGCCGAGGCTCCCGTCCTCGCCGTGGCCGCCGGAGAGAAGGACTTCCGCCGGGTCGTTCTCGCGCTCGATCGGCACGACCTCGAGCCGCGGCGGGCTGTCGAGAGGGACATCGCGACGGCGGTCGCGGCGATCGCCGCCGGCGCCGCTCGCGGCCGCGTGCTCGTACTCGCCCCCGACGCAGCAGCCGGGCAGGAGGTAGCGCTGCTCGTCCACGACGACGCGGAGGTCGTGATCGACCAGCGCTCGCGTCGCGATGCCGTGGCAGCGATCGTCGCGGCCGACGATTTCGTGCTCATGCCCGCGCGATCCGGCGCGTCGCCGTTCCATCGCGACGCGGCTGCGGTCGCATCGCTCCCGGTTGGATGCTCGGTCGGCGTTCCCGTGCGGCCGCGGGCGACGGCCGGATTCGTGCATGCCACGGCGACGATGGTCGCCGGCCGCGCAGGCTGAGTCCAAGTCCGTACGCTGGACCGATGGCCGAGTCCGCGGTCGCTGCGATGCACCCGCCCGAAAGCCGCAGGGTCCTCACGGGCTACTACACCCTGGCGGGCCTCTACACGCTGTCGGCGGCACTGATCTGGGGGGTGAACACCCTTTTCCTGCTCGACGCCGGTCTCAGCTTCTTCGAGGTGTTCGTCGCGAACGCTGCCTTCTCCGCAGGAATGGTCGTGTTCGAGATCCCGACCGGAGTGGTCGCCGACACGCTCGGGCGCCGCATGTCGTTTCTCCTCTCCGTCTCGGTGCTGGGCGGGACGACGCTTCTCTACGTGGCGCTGGCGCAGATCGAGGCTGGTGTCGTCGCGTTCGCGCTCGTCTCGGTGTTCATGGGTCTGGGCTTCACGTTCTACTCGGGCGCCATGGAGGCCTGGCTCGTGGACGCGCTCGCCGTCACCGGGTTCGCGGGGATTCTCGACCGCGTCTTCGCCCGCGGACAGCAGATCACCGGTGGGGCCATGCTCGTCGGCACGGTCGGCGGCGGGCTCCTCGGCCAGGTCGATCTGGCGCTCCCGTACCTCGTGCGCTCGGCTCTCCTGGCCGCGGTCTTCGTCGTCGCGTACGTCGTGATGTACGACCTCGGCTTCGCGCCGAGGCGTGTGACCGCGCGCGCTCTCCCCGGCGAGGTGGCGAGGAACGCGAAGGCAGGTGTCGAGTTCGGTTGGGGTCAGCGACGACTGCGCCTGCTGATGCTGGCCTCATTCGTCCAAGGAGGCTTTTTCGCCTGGGCGTTCTACGCGTCTCAGCCGTACCTGCTCGAGCTTCTCGACAGCGATGCGATCTGGATCTCCGGCCTTGTCGCCGCCGGCGTCGCACTTTCGATGATCGCCGGCAACCAGGTCGTCAACGTCGCGTCGCGCTACTGCGGTCGTCGCACGACGCTTTTGCTCGCTGCCGCTGCGCTTCAGACGTTCGCTGCAGTCGCCATGGGTCTCGCGGGCTCGTTCTGGGTCGCGCTCGCGGCCTTTCTGCTCGTGACGGCGTCGATGGGTGTAACGAGCCCGGTGCGGTCCGCCTATCTCCACCAGATCGTCCCGACGGAGCAGCGCGCGACGGTGGTCTCGTTCGACTCGATGGTCACGAGTGCCGGCGGTATCGGCGGCCAGGTCGGTCTCGGCGCGCTCGGTGAGGCTCGCGCGGTCGGATCGGCGTTCGTCGTCGGCGGTGCTGCAACGGCAGCGGCCCTACCGCTCCTGGCCAAGCTGCGGGCTCTCGGCACTTCGGCCGATCGCATCGTCGGCGAGCGAGCCGGCATGGAGAGCCCGTGTGCCGCGTCCGGTCTCCCCGCCGTGACGGCGGTCGAGCCGGTACCGCTCGACGAGCGCGAGCTCGCGGTCGCAACTGTGCGCGCCTAGGGCCTTCCTGCAAGACTGGCGCGCGTGCCCGCGACTGTCATCGTCGGCGCGCAGTGGGGCGACGAAGGGAAGGGAAAGATCGTCGACCTGCTCGCCCTCAAGTCGGATCTCGTCTGCCGCTACCAGGGCGGCCCGAATGCGGGTCACACGATCGTGGTCGATGGCGAGACGTACAAGATCCGCCAGATCCCAACCGGGATCATTGCGGGCAAGCGAAGCGCCATCGGCGCCGGCTGCGTCGTCGATCCGGGGGTGCTCGTCGCCGAGCTCGACGAGCTCGAGTCACGGGGGCACGAGACGCGTGACCTCCTCTTCGTCTCGGGCAACGCCCACCTGATCATGCCCTGGCACGTTGCGCTGGACGGCGCGCGCGAGCGCCGGCTCGGTCGCCTGCAGATCGGTACGACGAGGCGCGGGATCGGCCCGGCCTATGCGGACAAGGCGACCCGCATCGGAATCCGCGTCCAGGATCTGCTCGACCCGAAGATCCTGAGGCAGAAGATCCAGCTGGCGGCCGCCGAGAAGAACATCTGGCTGCAGCGCGTGTACGAGCTGGAGCCATTCGCCGTCGAGGAGATCGTCGAGACGCATCTCCTCCTGGCCGAGCGGCTTGGCCCGTATGTCGCGGATGCGTCGCTCCTGGTGGATCGTTCCCTGCGCTCCGGCGAGAGAGTTCTGTTCGAGGGTGCACAGGGCACGCTTCTCGACCTCGACCACGGCACGTACCCCTTCGTCACGTCGTCGAGCCCGATCGCTGCGGGCGCCGCAGTGAGCTTCGGCATCGGCCCGAATCGCATCAACGAGGTGCTCGGAGTGTCAAAGGCCTACGTGACGCGCGTTGGCGAAGGTCCGTTCCCGAGCGAGATCGAGGGACCGGACCATGCGCGCGTGCAGTCCCTCGGACACGAGTTCGGCACGGTGACTGGCCGCGAACGGCGGTGCGGCTGGCTCGATCTGGTCGCTCTCCGGTTCGCCGTCCGCGTGAATGGGATCACGTCGCTGGCACTCACGAAGCTCGATGTTCTCTCCGAGTTCGCGGAGATCCCGGTCTGCGTCCGCTATCGGCTCGAGGACGACACCGAGACCGAGGAGTTCCCTGCGCACCAGAGCGACTTCCACCACTGCCGACCCGTCTTCGAGACGCTGTCGGGGTGGGGCGCGGCGATCGAGAACGAGCTGCCGGGGGCGGCGCGGGCTTACATCTCGTTCGTCGAAGCAGCGCTCGGGGTTCCCGTCACACTCGTCGGG
>JBOHAY010000144.1:0-2746 GCA_050697935.1 Gaiellaceae bacterium
GCTTTGTCCGTCTCCTGTCGCTGGCCCATAGCCAAAAGAGGAACAGCTCTAGCGCAAGCACCGCGATCGCAGCACCTCCGCGCGCGGCGAACGCCTCGGCCGCGCTCGGCGTGAACGTGTAGGTCGCAGCCGCAGTGCCCACGGCGCCTGTCCCGAGCAAGATGGGCCACGCGCGATTCGCCTGCAACATCATTGCAGCGATCAGCGCGGCGCTCGAGGTGAGCGCGAGGTAGAACTGCCATGGTTCCACCGAAACGACGAAGTAAAGGAGCGACTGTGCGTGCGGTTGGTCTCGGCCTAGCGCGATGCCTGCGTAGCCTGCCACGATCGAGATCGTGGCAGTGGCGGAGACGGTCAAGGCTCCGAATCGAGTAACCGCGGAACGGGAGGACGCACAACGCCAAGCCGCCCAAGCCGCGATAGCCGGACCTGTCAGCACAACAGATTCATAGCTCGCGACCAAGGTCAACGAGGCTGAAATCGCGAGGGCGGCGTGTCTCCACAACCATTCCGAAGGCAACCAAAGGAGTACAGCCACGAGCGCAGTGAGAGGAACAGCAAAGACGCTTTCCTCGACGCTGAAATACCACGTCGTTCCGGCACACAGCCCTGCCGTCAACGCGACGGCAGAGAAGGCAGTCGCTCGCGTGCGCGCGAGAATGAGGGCGATGCACCAGACCGTCGCGGGCACTACAAGCTGTCCGACGCCGAGCAGGACCGAAAGTACGTACGTGTCGGTCAACCCCAAGCGGGCACCGACCAACACGGGTGCCTGACGGATCGTGTTTCCAAAGGCGCGCGTGTCAGATCCAAAGACATCCTCGGTGCCGAGAATTCGCACGAGGTAGTAGGAGCCGTCTCCCGCCAAAGCGAGCGACGCCAGTGCCATCACAGCGGCCGTTGTCACGAGAAGCAGGGAGATCAGCGCAACGATGATCCAAGGGACTGAGCGGTCGGCCACGGCGGCAGTATCCATTGGGCTCCGGCGGCACCCCGCGAGAACAGTAAGCAGCAGGACGTGAGCGGAGCGCGGCTAGAGTCAGCGCCGATGAAGATCGCCGTCTGCGTGAAGCACGTGCCGGACGCGACCGTCCACAAGCGGATCGACCCTGAGACGAAGCGGCTCGACCGCTCCGGCGAGTCGACGCTCAACCCGACGGATCTCAATGCTGTCGAGGAGGCGCTCCGAATCAAGGAGGCGCACGGCGGAGAGGTCGTACTCGTATCGCTCGGCCCGGCGAAGGCGTCCGACTCGCTGCGGAAGGCGCTCGCGATGGGGGCCGACAGGTCGGTGCTCGTCAGTGACGACGCAGCCGCCGGATCGGACCTACTCGGCACCGCCCGCGTTCTCGCTGCGGCGCTCGAGCGAGAAGAAGCCGACCTTGTCCTCTTCGGTCAGGCCTCCAGCGACGGTGACGGAGCGGTTCTCTGGGCAGCCGTAGCCGATCGGCTTCGGCGTCCGGTGATCTCACAGGTCGCGGCACTCACGGTCGACGCAGGGTCGATCACCGGGAAGCGGCAGACCGAGCACGGCTACGACGTCATCACGGCGCCGCTGCCGGCCGTCGCCGCCGTCTCGGACGCGATCAACGAGCCGCGCTACCCGTCTCTCAAGGGGATCATGGGCGCGAAGAGCAAGCCCCAGGAGTCGCTTGCTCTGGCGGACCTCGGCGTCGCCGCCGAGAGCATGGGGGAGGCCGGATCGCAGACCACGGTGCTCGAGCTCGGGGCCCCGCCCTCGCGCGGGAATCAGATCACGATCGAGGACGACGGTAGCGCGGCGCAGAAGATCCTGGACATCGTGCTCGAGCGGCGGCTCCTGTGAAGGCGCTGGTCTTCCTCGAGCACTACGCGGGCGAGCTCGAGAAAGGCGGCCTGGGCGTGCTCTCCAAGGCGGCGTCGTTCGGAGAGGCCGCAGGCGTCGTGCTCGGGCCAGGAGCTGCGGAGGTCGCGGCTCGTGCGGGTGCCTATGGAGCGACCAAAGCCTATGCGTGTGAGGACGACGTTCTGGCGTCTCCTCTTCCGCAGCCGCGTGTCGACGCGCTTGCGACGCTAGTCCAGAAGACGGGAACCGATGCCGTGCTCTTCGCCGCCTCGGTTCTCTCAGCGGACGTCGCCGCAGGCTTGGCCGCGCGGCTCGACGCTGGTCTGAATTGGGATGTGATTGACCTGTCAGTCAACGATGGCGAGTTGGTCGGCAAACGGCCGGCGTTGGGCGACACCGTCCTCGTCGACGTCGGCTGGAAGGGCGACACCAAGCTCGCCTTAATTCGCTCTGGCGCGCTCGATCCCGTCGAATCGGGGGGCGTCGCGGAGGTCGAATTGTTCGAGACGTCGTTCTCGGACTTCGCGACGCTCGCAACGCTCGTCGAGCAGACACAAGAAGAGGTGACTGGTCCGTCAATCGAGGAAGCAGACATCATCGTCGCGGGCGGCCGGGGGCTCGGCTCTCCCGAGGGCTTCACGATGCTCGAGGAGCTCGCGGCCGCGCTCGGAGGAGCCGTCGGCGCGACTCGCGCCGTCGTCGACGCCGGCTGGTATCCCTACTCGACCCAAGTCGGACAGACAGGGAAGACCGTGTCGCCGAAGCTCTACATCGCCTGTGGCATATCGGGCGCAATCCAGCACAAGGTCGGGATGCAGGGCGCCGGCACGATCATCGCCATCAACAAGGATCCGAACGCGCCGATCTTCGACTTCTGCGACATCGGGGTCGTGGGCGACCTGCACCAGATCGTCCCCAAGC
>JBOHAY010000145.1:0-8316 GCA_050697935.1 Gaiellaceae bacterium
AGGCTCGCGGCTTCGACTGGCTCGGCGAGCGCGTCGACGAGATCCTCGGGAAGGCCGCGGCATGAGGCGCCGGCTATGAGAGTCGCTCTACGCGCGCCGGCCTACGTCGGGCTCGGTCTCGTGTACGCGTGGCGCTGGACCTTCGGCCTCTTCACGCGCCCCGGAACCTGCAAGTACCACCCGACCTGCTCGCAGTACGCGCTCGACGCGCTGCGTGAGCACGGGTTCGTCCGCGGGACCGTCCTTGCCGGCTGGCGGCTGCTCCGGTGCAACCCTTGGAGCCACGGCGGGGTCGACTACGCACGCGACCAGTCGCTGTTTCCTCTCGTTCGATCCGGGAAGGCGCGCACGTGATCGTCGGCGGCCTTCTCACCCCGCTCGAGAACGTCCTCACCGAGGTCCTCATCTGGCTTCACGAGACAGCGGGACTGACGTGGGCCTGGTCGATCGTCGCGCTCGTAGTGATTGTGCGGATGCTCATCGTCCCCGTCGCGATCCGCCAGATCCACTCGATGCAGAGCCTGCAGGTTCATGCACCCGAGATGAAGGCGATCCAGCAGAAATACAAGGCGGATCGGCAGAAGCAGTCGGAAGAGCTGATGAAGTTCTACAAGGAGAACAAGATCAACCCGTACGCCTCCTGCCTGCCGATCGTTCTCCAGATTCCGATCTTCATCGGGTTGTTCTACGTCCTGCGCGGTTTTGAGAAGGAGATCTTCTGCACCCGCGGCGATTTCTGCGGGATGATCGACGGAAAGCTGCAGGCGCTTCCGCAGTTCCAACATTCTCTCGAGTGGCTGAGCCTTGTGAACATCACGGACCCCACCGTGGACGCATGGGGGCCGCTGCTCATTGCCGTTTATGTTGCGAGCCAGCTCACCTCGACATGGCTCATGTCGACGTCGATGCAGAGCCAGGCGCAGCGAATCATGATCATGGTCCTCCCCATCGTCTTTCTCCCGTTCATCCTCGGCTTCCCGTCTGGACTGATGATCTATTGGCTCACGACCAACCTGTGGACCACCGGCCAGGGCATCGTCACCCGGCGACTGATGCCGAAACCCGTGGTGCCGCCTAAGCGCTCGAGCCGAACGCCTCCTAAGGACTCGGGAGAGTCGCAGCCTGCTGTCGCTGAGAGCGGGCCGCGAGACGGCGCAGGCCCCACGCGAACCGGCCCACCGCGTAGGGTGAAGCGGAAGAAAGGAGGCCGAGCCCGGCGATGAACGGTACTGACACAGTGAGTGTCGAGGCAACCGGTGAGACCGTGGGCGAGGCGAAGTGGGCTGCGCTTCGCGAGCTCGAGGTACTCGTTCCGGGCCTCGATCGGGACAGCGTCGAGTTCCAGGTAGTCGCGGAAGGCGAACGCGGGCTTCTCGGTGTCGGGTATACGCCCGCCCAGGTTATTGCGAGCGCCTCGACCACCGAGCAGCCGCCACCGGACGACTCGTCCGATGAAGCGCACATCGCGCGGGACTTCGTCCAGCGCGTTGCCGCCGCGATCGGAGCGAGCGTGGCGGCGGCATCCACGGAACGCGACGGAACCGTCACGGTGACGTGCACGGGCGCTGACCTTGGCTTGTTCATCGGCAAGCACGGTCAGACGATCGACGCGATCCAATACCTGGCAAATGCGATGGCGAGGAGCCAGGGCTATCAGTACGACGTCGTAGTCGACGCTGCCGGCTACCGAGCGCGGCGAACCGCGACTCTCGAGACGCTTGCTCGACGGGCTGCTCAGCGTGCCTCTGCCACGGGGCGAAGGATCGAGCTCGAGCCGATGACGCCGGTCGAGCGGAAGATCGTGCACGAGGTGCTGAAGGACGACCCGGAGGTTGCAACCGAGAGCGAGGGATCGGAGCCGAACCGGTACGTCGTCGTCCTCCCCAGGCTCCTCTCCGGCTGACGTGTCGGCCGCGTTCCTCGAGCTCTGGCTCGAGGAGGTCGTCGCCGAACCGAGCGCAACCGCAATCAAGGATCTTGTGGACGCCCGCCGTTTCCTGCTCGACGACGCGATGCGCGCGGTCTCCGTCGTCCAATACGCCCCCGGGCGGGTCATCGACGTCGGTTCGGGAGGCGGAACACCCGGGATCCCGCTTGCATCTGCGCTCCCCACGAGAGAGTTCACGCTGCTCGAGGCCGAGCGGCGGAAGTGCGACTTTCTCGAACGCGTGAGCGCAGAGCTCCCGAATGTCCACGTGATCTGCGGCCGCGCAGAGGAGCAGGAGACCGATGTCTATGGCGTCGCGCTTGCCAAGGCGCTCGCCAAGCCGCCGGTTGCCGCCGAGTTGTGTCTTCCGCTGGTTCGGCCTGGCGGTATCGCGCTCCTCTGGACGGGTAAGAGCGCAGAGGTGGATCGTGTGGCTCGCGTCGCCGAGCACCTTGCGGCCACACTGGAGGACAACCGCGACGGGCTCATCGTGCTCCGAAAGATGTCCCATACACCGCCAGGGTTCCCGCGGCGGCCGGGGATTGCGAAAAAGCGACCTCTTGCATGAACGCAGCTCCCAGCCTTGGGGGCCATCGCGACTCGCGACCGACGCTTTCGTCGCGGCGTTCTACCGGCGTCCCCACGAAGACATCGACGTGGGCCTGCGCGCGCAGACGCGACGCCGCTGCTCGACAGTGGCAGCGGGCCTGACTTTGGGCGTGCAAGCGCTCGCGTACCCCGGTCATCCTTGGTTGGAGCGTCTCTAAGGACGGCGTCCGACGTCGACGCGAGACTGTGTGCGTGCCCGGCCCAGGGTTGTCGCGTGACCGGAGCGTCCGCGCTAGCGGATCTCCGGGCTTGCGCAGCACGAGAATCTACGCAGTGGCGAACCAGAAGGGCGGCGTGGGCAAAACGACTACCGCCGTCAATGTCAGCGCCTGTCTCGCCGAGGCCGGTGAGCGCGTGCTCCTCATCGATCTCGATCCGCAGGCGAACGCGACCTCGGGGCTCGGGCTTCGCGCGAATGGCGCCTCGACCCACGATCTCCTCGACGGGGTGTCGCTCAGCTCGCTGGCGAAACCGTCGGGCGTCGAGAACCTCGACGTCGTCATGGCCAAGACCGATCTCGCGGCGGCGGCCGTCGAGCTCTCGACCCGGCCCGGTGGCGAGCGGTATCTCGCCGAGGCTCTCGCTGGCTCGCTCGACCCGTACTCGTACGTTCTGCTCGACTGCCCGCCGTCGTTCGGGCCGCTGACGGTGAACGCGCTTGCGGCGGCCAGCCGGGCGATCGTCCCGGTTCAAGCCGAGTACTACGCCCTCGAGGGGCTCTCGCAGCTCCTCGGCACGATCAATCTCGTGAAGGCGCGGTTGAACCCCGCTCTTGCTGTTGCGGGGATCCTCCTCACCATGGCCGACGGCCGCACGCGTCTGTCCGCCGAGGTCGAGTCGGAGCTCCGCAGCCACTTCGGCACGTTGGTGTTCACGACGACGATCCCTCGCTCGATTCGCCTCGCGGAGGCACCGAGCCATGGAGTCCCTGCGATCGCCTACGACCGGCGCTCGGCCGGAGCCGAGGCCTACTGGAAGGTGGCGATGGAGCTTGTCGAGCGCTCCTAGCGCGCGTCGAGGCCTCGGGCGAGGCCTCGAAGTGCTGCTGGGCGAAGCAGGTCAGCCGGAGCTGCTGCACCTTCCCGTCGAGGCGATTCACCCCAACCCACGACAGCCACGACGCCGCTTCGAGCCGGAAGCGGCGGCCGGCCTCGCGAGCTCGATCCGCCTGCAGGGAGTGCTGCAGCCGATCGTCGTTCGGCGCAGAGCTGAGGGCGGCTTCGAGCTCATCGCGGGCGAGCGTCGCTGGCGAGCCGCGAGCGCCGCTGGGGCCCCCACGCTTCCGGCAGTCGTTCGTGAGGCCGGTGACCGCGACTCCCTTCTCCTCGGCCTTGTCGAGAACGTCGCCCGCGAGCAACTCTCCCCTGTCGAAGAGGCACGCGCGTACGCATCGCTCGTCGACGAGTTCGAGCTGTCGCTCGGCGATGTGGCCGAGCGAGTCGGGCGGTCGAAGTCCTCCGTTTCCAACCGCCTGCGACTCCTCGAGCTGCCGGAGGAGGTGCTGTGGATGCTGGCGCGTGGCGACCTGACCGAAGGACACGCCCGCGCCGTTCTGTCGCTTCCGGACGACGAGGCGCGGCGGCGTCTCGCGCGGCGGATCCTGAAGGAGGGTCTCACCGTTCGCGCGGCGGAGCGTGTCGCCCGCGACGGGGGAGCTCGTAGACGTCCGCGCAAGGCTGTCGCCGTCGATCCTCAGCTCGTCGATCGAGCGCGCTCTGCCGCCGAGCAGCTCACGGGGATGCATGCGCGTGTCTCAGCCGGCACGCTTCAGATCCGGTTCGAGGACGAGAAGGGCCTCGCAGAGCTCGTCGAGGTTCTCGAGGCCATCACGCTGCCGACTGCTGCGTGATCACGTGCGTCCCAGATGCCGCCCGAAACGCCCGGTTCTCGGAAGTCCGGAGCACCATGTCCACTCCGCGGACACGTGCTCCACGCATGGGCGATCCTGGACTCGAACCAGGGGCCTCCGCCTTATCAGAGCGGCGCTCTAACCGACTGAGCTAATCGCCCGGGGCCGCAACTGTAGCGGAGCCCCTGTCTAAGATGAGTCTCGGCCGGACATGCGAGAGATGACCTTGTACGGGGTGAGCTTCGAGCCGATCGGCAAGCAGCCGATCGTGCTCCTCAAGACTGCCGACGACGACAGGTTCGTCCCGATCTGGATCGGCCATCCGGAGGCGGCTGCGATCCTCATGAAGCTTCAGGGCGCAGACCCGCCGCGCCCGATGACCCACGATCTCTTCGCCGACGTCATCTCCGAGCTGCAGGGCGAGGTAGTGCGAGTGACCGTTACCGAGCTCCGCGACAATACGTACTACGCGCGGATCACGATCGTCCAGGACGGCAGGGAGGTGGAGATCGACTCGCGCCCGTCCGACGCGATCGCGCTCGCCGTCCGGTGCGAGGCGCAGATCTTCGCGACTGACGAGGTGGTCGAGGAGTCCGGAATCGAGCTCCAGGCGGACGACGAGGAGCAGCCGACGCTCCTCACGGCGTCGAGTCTCGCTGACCTCGACCCGGCCGAGTTCCGCCGCTTCCTCGAGGACGTCACGCCTGAGGAGTTCGCATCGAGTCTGCGGGAGACGCTCGAGGAAGAAGACGGGGAGGACGAAGAGGAAGAGCACGATGAGCTTTCGTAGCTCGTCAGACCGCACCGCTGACGGCGACCAGCAGAGCCGTCCCGTTGAACGTCGCGTGCAGGAGCATCGGCGGATAGATGCTGTGAGTACGCACGCGGAGCCAGCCAACGATGATTCCGAACGCCGCCAGGACGGGCAGCGCGACCAGCAGCCCGTGCGCTGCGCCGAAGAGGATTCCGCTCACTAGGATCGCGAGCACGGTTCCGTACGGGACAAGAAGTGAGAGGCCGACCCCGCGATACGTCAGCTCTTCGACTGCTGGACCGACGAAGGTGACGACGAGAAAGAATGCGACGAACGCGCCCGCACGACTCGAGTCCCACCCGTCCGGAATGAGCCCTTGCTCCTCGGTCGCGTTCCAGTCCCCGAAAATCGACAGAACCTGGTCGTACACGACTGCCGCAGCGTAGATCGCGAGAAGAGCGAGGACCGCAAGCCCAAGCGATCGAGGCCACGACTGAGGCCGGCTCAAGGCGAACACCTCGCGTCTCGAGCGCCCTCGCGCGATGAGTAGCAGAACTCCAAGCATGATCCCGTATTGGACGATCGCCGCGATCGACGACGAGTAGCGGTAGGCGAGGTCGTCGGGCGTCTCCGTGTCGCTGAGCCGCCCGGCATAGCTGATGAGCGCGAGGAGCCCGACGAACACGAGCCATGCGATCAGCCTGCCACGTCCAACCGACTCGGTCGCGCTCTTGCTCACGCCCGGATTCCAGCAGGACCGCGCCTGCGCCACCTGAGGAATGTGCGAAAACGCGCCGAAATCGAGGTAGACGGTGGCTAGCATTCCGCCATGAGCCCGCCTTTGCGCAAGCGTGCGCCGCTCGATCCGGACATTCTCCGCCCGCGGGGCCGCCATCAGCGAGCGGCGAGACGCCGGCGCAGACGTCGTGGCGCGACTGTGGCCGTGACCGCGATCCTGGCGCTCGGTCTTGCAGCCGGGATCGGGGGGACGGCTGGCGTGCTGGCCTACGGCTCGTCCTGCGACCTGGACTCCCTCAAGTCGGTCCGCATCGGCCAGAACACGTTCCTGTACGCCGCCGACGGCTCGCTGCTCGGTTCTATTCCTGCCGAGAGAAATCGGCAGCCTGTTACCGCCGAGGGCATGTCTCTCTGGATCCGCAAGGCGACCATCGCCGTCGAAGACAGGCGCTTCTTCGACCACAGCGGGGTCGATTTCGAAGGAATCGCACGCGCAGCGGTTGCCGACATTCGCGCCGGGGAGATCGTCGAAGGTGGCTCGACGCTCACACAGCAGCTCGTGCGCAACCTCTACATCTCGCGCGAGCGAACGGTCCAGAGAAAGGTCAAGGAGGCCTGCCTCGCGACCAAGCTCGACGGAGCCTGGACCAAGCAGCGGATTCTGACGACGTATCTCAACCAGGTCTACTACGGCAGCCAGGCGTACGGCATCGAAGCGGCAGCGCAGACGTACTTCTCGAAGCATGCGAAGGAGCTCACCCTTGCGGAGGCGGCTCTTCTGGCTGGTCTCACCCAGGCGCCGTCGTCCTACGACCCGTTCACGACGCCGGCCCGCGCGCTGGCCCGACGAGCGGACGTCTTGCGGGCCATGCTGGAGACGGGCGTCATCACGAAGCGTGTCCACGATCTGGCGTCGGCGACCGAGTTGAAGCTAAAGCGAGGCGGCCTCTACAACCGGATCCGGGAGCCGTACTTCTTCGGGTACGTGCGTGACAAGCTCATCGAGGCCTACGGAGCCGAGCAGGTCAGATCCGGCGGGCTGCAGGTCTACACGACGATTGTCCCCAGATACCAGCGGCTCGCGGAGAAGGCGATCCGCGACACGATGAACCAACCCACCGATCCTGCGGCGGCGCTCATCTCGATCAGTCCTCGCACCGGGGCAATACGCGCAATGACTGCCGTCATCCCCAATCGACCCAATAACCAGTTCAACCTCCTTTCCCAGGCACGGCGCCAGACCGGCTCGACCTTCAAGACCTTCGTGCTCACGGCTGCGGTCGAGATGGGTATCAACCCCGACTCGACGTACTACGTCTCTGCGCCGTTCACGTACAAGGTCCACCCGGCCGGCAACTGCGACGACGGAAGCTGGTGGTGCGTTCACACATACGCGAACGACTACTACGGCTGGAGCTCGATCCGGAGCGCGACCGTTCGGTCCGACAATGCGGTCTACGCGCAGTTGACCCTGGACGTCACGCCCGAGAAGGTTGCGGAGACCGCGCGCCGTATGGGCGTTCGGTCGCCGCTCGACGTCAAGGGCGCGTATGTCCCGGCCATCGGTCTCGGCTCGATTGCGGTCTCGCCGCTCGACATCGCGTCCGGATATGCGACTTTGGCCGCAGGCGGTGTGCACGCTGAACCGATGGCGATCCGGCGCGTCATCCTCGACAACGGAAAGGAGGACACCACCGCCGGGTGGGGAGTGCCAGTCCGGCGTCGTGCGGTCTCGGAAGGAACTGCCGCTGTCGTGACGCGGATCCTCGAGCAGAACGTCCAGTACGGGACCGGCACGCGCGCCGCCTTCGGCCGGCCGGCCGCAGGCAAGACCGGGACGAACGAGGAGCATGCCGACGCCTGGTTCGCCGGGTACACGCCGGATCTCGCGACAACAGTCTGGCTCGGATACACGAAGGGCGAGATTCCGATGGAGAACGTGCACGGCATTGCGGTGAGCGGCGGGAGCTTCCCGGCCGAGATCTGGAGGCTGTTCATGGAGCCGGCGCTCGAAGGGACCGAGCCTGCGGCGTTCCCCGAGCCTGCGCTATGGCCGAAGTGGGTGCCGTTCACCCGCGGCCAGTACGCACTGACATACGACCCGACTGCGACGGAGTCCGAGAGCACCGAGACGGAGACGATCGTGAAGCCGGGTCCACACGGGACGCCGACGCCCGAGCGCGGCCGCCCCTAGCACAACCATCGTGAGGGGTCTGCTGACGATCGAGGAGGCGCTTGCGCGCATCCTCGAGCTGGCGCAACCGTTGCCGGTCGAGACAGTCTCGGTCGCCGAGGCCGCTGGCCGGGTGCTTCGCGAGCCCGCGCTGTCGCGAGTCGACCTGCCACCGTTTGCGAGCTCGGCCATGGACGGGTTCGCCGTGCGTTCTTCCGAGACCCCGGCCGAGCTCCCGGTCGCCTTTCGCGTGGCGGCGGGTGCTC
>JBOHAY010000146.1:0-3502 GCA_050697935.1 Gaiellaceae bacterium
GGCCCGCCTTGCCCACCGCAACGAGCGTGTCGCCTCGCTGGATGAAGTCCTCGGGCTGCGCGCCGCTCACCGGCTCCGGCTCACGCAGGATCGCGATCACGGTCACTCCGGTCTTGGCCCTCAAACCACACTCGGCAAGCGTCTTGCCGATCGCGGGGCTCGTGTCGGACACGGGCACCCACTCGATCTGAAGCTCACCGAGCGCCAGCTCGAGCTCCTCGACGATCTTCGGACGCTCGTACGCTCCTCCGATGACTGCGCCGAGTTGTCGAGCCTCGTCGTCGTGCAGCTCGATGACCGCGGTCGGCTCGTCGTCGCCACGCCGGCGGTAGAAGTAGATCTCGCGCTGTCCGTCGTTGTGCATGATCACGGCCACGCGACCGCCCTGGGCTGTGCCAAAGCTGTACTTGACGCCGACGCCGGGAAGGCGCGTCTCTCGTAGATCGACTGGCATCAGGTTTCGGGCGCCAGTCTACGGGTGGGGAACAGGATGCGGCCGAGTCGCTTCGACTCCTTCATCAGCACGATGCCGACCGTCGCTGTGACGAGCACGTAGAGACCGGCGAAGGCGACCAGGTCGGTTCGGTCCGCGGCATCGATCGACGGATTCTCCGACGCGAGCTGGGCAAGGATGATCGTGAACTCGCCGTGCGCGACGAGAGCGACGCCCGCGTTGAAGCTCTGCCGGCTCGTGAAACCGCCGAGGCGTCCTGCTACGAGCCCTGCACCGAGCTTGCCGACGAGCGTGACGACGACCGCAAGCGCGAGGATCCACCCGACGTCCCCTACCGCGGTGATGTCGATCGATAGCCCGAACACGAAGAAGAAGAGCGCCGCGAAGATGTCTCTGAAGCTGAAGAATCGCTCCTCGATCTGTTCACGGACGGACGTCTCCGAGAGGACGATTCCGGCCATCAAGGCGCCGATTGCCTCGGAGAGACCAAGCTCCTGCGCGACCGCGGCCGACCCGATGAGGAACCCGAAGATCGCGAGCAGGAAGAACTCGAGAGGCAGCCGGTCGAGGAAGCGGTCGAGAGGCCGCGAGAGCCAGCGCGAGGCGGCGAGGCCCGCAGTGATGAAGCCGAGTGCCTTCGCGACGAGGACGAGCGTGTCGGACGGCCCTCCCCCGCCCGCTGCTGCGAAGCCGAGCATGAACGCGACCACGATGTCCTCGAATACGAGTATCGCGAGCACGAGGTCGGTCTCGTCGTCCCCGAGGCGGCGGAAGTCGATCAGGCCCTTGACGGCGATCGCGCTCGACGAGACGAAGATGCAGGCACCGAGCACGAGCGCCGCGGACGTCGTCCCGAACGCCGCCACTCCGACAAGCAGACCCAGACCTGCGTTCGCGACGAAGTCGACGGCACCGCCGAGCCCGACGTGGCGACCGGTTCGGGAAAGGCGTCCGAGGCTGAACTCGAGACCGAGGAAGAAAAGGAGGAACACCAGCCCGAGCTCGGCGACGAACTCCGTGACCTCCGACGGGCTGATGAGATAGAGCTCCGTCGGCTCGTTCGGGCCGAGCAGGAGGCCGGCGAGAAGGTATGCGGGAATTGCGGAGAGGCCGAATCGCCGAGCCACCAGCCCCAACGCGCCGAGCAGGGCGACGGTGACAGCAAGCTCGGCGAGCGTCATGGCTCCATTCTTCCCGCTCGCGCGGACTATCTCGACTCAGCCGCTGGGAGCGAGCGCGAGAGCCGGCGGAAAGCGCTCGAGAACCCACGCAGCGTCGAGCGGCGACAAGCGGTAGTCACGCCCGTTGACGAGCGCGTAGTCGCCTCGTCGGGGATCCATCGGGAGGCGCGACTCGACGGGGTACCAACGGTTGTGACGATCGATCAGGTCGTTCACCTCGTCGAAGACCGTGTCCCTCGCGACAGTGCGCCAGCGGCGTCGGAAGCGTGCAGCGTCGTTCTCACACTCTTCAGCCAGCGCCAACCACCTCAGACGAAGCGCCGCCTCGTGGTCCTCCGTCCGCTGCTCGATCTCCCGGAGGCGAAGCATGTACGGCAGCGGCCCGCGCGTCGCTACGAGGTACGCGTCCGCGCTCGGGCGAAAGGCGCGCACGCGGATCGGCAACGGTCGGCCCGTCAGCGGTATCGAGCGGAGATCCTCCTCGAGCGCGGCCTTCTCGCGACGCTGTCGCGGAGTCTCCGGGAGCACGATGCCCTGCCGCATGATCGCGTCACGCTCGGCCTTCTCCATCCTCCGAATTAGAGCTGCAGCAGCAGGCCTACGGGGAGAGCAGTCGTGCGAGCCACGAGCGAGACGGGAGTGGCTCATCCGGACTCTCGTCGAGCTCCGGCTGAGAATCGGCGTCTGGCACGGACAAGCGCATGAGCTCCTGGTCACCG
The DNA here is from genome assembly GCA_050697935.1 of Gaiellaceae bacterium. GTDB lineage: Bacteria > Actinomycetota > Thermoleophilia > Gaiellales > Gaiellaceae > GMQP-bins7. The sequence continues at coordinate 2,355 of JBOHAY010000146.1, forward strand.
CGGCGCTCCGCCAACCGTTCGAAGTCGCCGCGGATGGCCGAGCGCATGTCCTCGAGTTGGCTCTCCTCGCGCACGGCCGGACATTCCCGACGGACGCGACGAGTCCTGCCTTAGAGCCTGTCCCAGTAGGCAGGCACAAGCCCGCTGACGGCGAAGCCTTCCCCCGTCATCCGACGCGGGAGGTAGACGATGGGTCTCGTGGCCAAGGACGACGGCTGGCGGATTCCGGATGGGACGTGGGAGCGGATGGAGCCGTTGCTGCCGCCGCGTCCTGCGCACCCGCTCGGCTGCCACAACCCGCGCGTCCCCGACCGGGAGGCGATGAACGCGATCCTGCTCGTGCTGCGCACGGGGATGCAGTGGAACGCCCTAAACGCGACCGGGATCTGCTCCTCGAGCTCGGCGCACCGCCGCTTCTCCGAGTGGGCGCGGGCCGGCGTGTTCGAGGAGTTCTGGCGGCAAGGGCTGCTCGTCTACGACGAGCTGAGGGGGATCGAGTGGGAGTGGCTGTCCTGCGACGGGTTGATGGGGAAGGCACCGCTGGGCGGGGAGGCGACCGGCCCCAATCCCACTGACAGAGCGAAAAAGGGGGAAACGCTCCCTCCTCTGCGACGGCAGGGGAGCCCCGCTCGGGCTCGAGATCGCAGGCGCGAACGTCAACGACTTCCGGCTCCTTCGGTCGACGCTCGAGCGCATCGTGATCACCCGGCCGGACGCCACCCCGGCTGAGCCGCAAGGGATCTGCCTGGACAAGGGCTACGACTACCCGGAGGTGTACGAGCTCGTCGGCGAGTACGGGCTGACCCCGCACATTCGCTCGCGCGGCGAGGAGCAAGTGAAGCTCGAACGAGAGCCCGACTTCCGCGCCCGCCGCTGGATCGTCGAGCGCACCCACTCGTGGCTCAATCGCTTCCGCGGACTGCTCATCCGCTGGTCGAAGAAACCCGAGAACCACCGCGCCCTCCTGCAACTCGCCTGCGGTCTCATTACCTGGCGCCTCGCGACCACGGAGGACCTACCGGGATAGGCTCTTAGGCCGCGTCAGAGGCGGGCTGGCGGCGTCCGCCGAGCACGCGGCGGAGGCTCACGATCCCGAGCACGGTCGACCCGTCGACAACGGGAAGGTGACGGAAGCCGTTGTCGAGCAT
>JBOHAY010000147.1:0-2240 GCA_050697935.1 Gaiellaceae bacterium
TTCCTCGCGCGGGCGGTCGAGCATGTCGGACGGCGCGCCCTGCTCGACGATCCGTCCCTCGTCCATGAAGATCACGCGATCGCCGACCTCGCGTGCGAACTGCATCTCGTGCGTGACGACGAGCATCGTCATCCCGTCGCGGGCGAGGTCGCGCATCACGATCAGCACCTCGCCGACGAGCTCCGGATCGAGTGCCGACGTGACCTCGTCGAAGAGCATCACGTGGGGCTGCATCATCAGTGCGCGGGCGATCGCGACCCGCTGCTGCTGTCCGCCCGAGAGCTGATGCGGGTGCTGATTCGCCTTCTCCTCGAGCCCCACGCTCGCCAGGAGCTCGCGGCCTCGAGCTTCCGCCTCGCGGCGTGGGATCTTTCGGATCCTGCGGGCCGCGAGCGTGAGGTTGTCCAACGCGGTCAGCTGCGGGAAGAGGTTGAACTGCTGGAAGACGATCCCGATGCGCTGTCGTATCGCCGACACGTTGACGCCTTTACGCGTGATCTCCTCACCCTCGAGGAAGATGCGTCCCGCCTGGATCGGCTCGAGCAGGTTGACGCAGCGCAGGAGCGTGCTCTTCCCGCTCCCACTCGGCCCGATGATCACGAGCACCTCGCCGGAGTCGACACTGAGATCGATGCCGTCCAGCACGAGGTTGTCGCCGAACCTCTTCCGAACCGCCTCGAGGCGAACCATTGCAGCGCCGTGCGTACTCTGTGCCTGGAGGGGTGTTGTCGCTGCGCTCACTGACCAAGGGGATCAAACGAAACCGCCTCAGACAAGTCAAGGCGGTTGACGACGCGCGCGTGGGGATCTTTGATGTTGTTCAGATGCTTAGGGGATGGGGAACGCTTTGACTCGATGCTCTCGTCAGCTTGCGGCCGTCGGCATGGTCGCCATCGTCGCCGTGGTCGTCGCGGGGGCATCCTCTGGCGGCGACTCCCGGTTTCGAGACGTGGCGCCGATGCGCTCGTCCGCCTTCGAGCTCGCGGGCAAGGTGACGATCAACGTCTCACTCAAGATCTCACAGCAGGGCACGTTCTCCGTCCGGGGCGCGGTGTCGGACTCGGGCCTGGCGCGAGGTCGCCAGACCGTTTCGGCCAATCGCGCCCGCATGACGCTGACGCTGGACGGGAAGGCCGGGAGGATCAAGGTGCTCGTGACCCAGCTGTGCGGGAAGTCGAAGAGCACGTGGAGTGTCCTCTCCGGGTCCGAGGCCTACAAAGGCCTGTCCGGAGGCGGCAAGGGCGCGGGGCGGCTCACGTGCAGCAAGAGAGCCGCGCACCGCGGGGTGTATAGAGGAACAGTCCGCACGCCTCCGCCCACGGCCGTCGCACAGCCGGGCACGTACCGCGGCACGGGGTTCAGCCCCAACCTCCGCGTCACGTTCGACGTCCTCGCGGACGGACGTACGATCACCAATGTTTCGGTGCGTCAGCTCATCGCGCGCTGCCAGCCGCCGGAAGTCGAGTTCCTCGCGCCCGAGTTCTCCGACCGGTACCCCCTCTCTTCGAGCGGCCGCTTCTCGATCACGACAGACGGCTACACCCTCTCCGGAAAGGTGTCCGACGCGAGTGCACGAGGGTCGATCAAGTTCGACGCCCGCGGCTGCAAGGTCGACTCGATGAACTGGAAGGCCACCACGCCTGCGAGTCCTCTCCCCGCTGTCTCTCCGGGGCGTTACTGCGGTTTTACGTTGGCCGGGTCGGGCGTCTGCCTCGATGCGACGCGGGACGCCTGGGTCACGAGGGTTCGCTTCGAGGTGAACCTCCGCTGCTTCGAGCCGGAGGTCGTCACGTTCAAGTTCGAGTACATCTACGGAGGGGCGCTTGCACTTCGCCCGGATCTCACCTTTTCCGGGAACCTCTCCAACGTCCCGCTCGCCGGTGGCGGGTCGCTGAGATTCAGTGCAGAGGGCAAGTTCGACGATGCCGAGCGCCGCGTCACGGGAAAGGGTGGATTCTCGAAGGTGACGGTCGTCCGCGATGGGACGAAGTACACGTGCCGAAACGCAGTTTCCAGCTTCAGTGCGAAGCTTGGCGCGTAGCCGCTGCGGCAGGGAACGTTGACGTAGCGGCCGGAGCGCCCTACGCTTCCCGAGTTCTCGTCGTCGAGCGAAAGGAGATGACCATGAAAGTCGCTTTCCGCATCTCCCTTCGGCGCGACGGCACCCTGAGCTAGCACCTCCTCGGCAGCCGCCACGCCGCGGCCTGGTTCACCATCCGAGTGAAGGAGCCCTACGTTGT
>JBOHAY010000148.1:0-3688 GCA_050697935.1 Gaiellaceae bacterium
ACCATCGCCGGGAACCAGCGCACCTGCTCGCGCGCATCGGCGAGGTCGTCGGAGATGTGGCTCGGCGCACAGACGTGGCACTTGAGCTTCGTGGGGTCGCGCCCCGCCTCTTCGGCTGACTCCCGCGCCGTCTCCATGACCCACTGGATGATCTGCGGATCCGCCAGCTGGATGATGACGCCGTCACCGACGCGGCCCGCGACGGCGAGCGCTCGGGGCCCGTATCCCGCTACCCACATCTCGATCGGCGGGTCCTTTAGCGCCCAACCCAGCTCCAGCTCCTTGCCGTTCCACTCGACCTTCCGACCGTTCATAAGATCCTTCATCATCGCGAGCGAGCGCTCGAACTCGGCCATCTTCACGGGCTGGTAGCCGATCACTCGACGGGCCGAGTCGCCGCGGCCGATCCCCATTACCATCCGTCCGCCCGAGATGGCGTGCAATGTCGCGTAGGCGCTTGCCGTGACGGTCGGCTCGCGTGTGCCCGGGTTCGTCACACAGTGGCCGAACTTCATTCGGCTCGTGGCCTGGACCGCCATTGTCAGGAGCGGATAGGACTCGTGCCAGAGGATCGGCGAGTCGTAGGTCCAGCCGTACTCGAAGCCGTGGCCTTCGGCCAACTGCATGAGCTCAACCAGGCGACTGGCTGGAGGGTCGGGCAGGACGGTGACGCCGAAGCTCAGAGCCATGTGTGTCTCCCTTGCTAGTTCGGAACCGGATTATCCCGCCTGCGGTGCCTGGCGCAAAGAGATCCCTACTGGCCGCCGCCTGCGAGCCAGTCGATCGTCTTCGAGGTGAGGACGTCCAGCGCGGCGACGGACTGCTCGAGGTGCTCCTCGCGCGTGTCCTCGAGCTTCGTGTGCGAGAGGCCACGAAGGCTTTGGACGAACATCATCACGGTCGGGACGCCCGCTCGTGCGACCTCTGCGGCGTCGTGCAACGGGCCGGAGGGCAGGCGATGCGACGTGCCGACGATCTCGTTGATCGCTTCCTCACAGAAGCCGAGCAGCGTGTCGTCAAAGAGGATCGGCTCGATCGACCAGATCTTCTCCCACTCGACGTCGATGTCCTCCTCGGCAGCGAAGCGTTCGCTCGACGCCTTCGCCTCTGCGAGCATCGCTGCCAGCCGGTCGGCATCGAGATGGCGTTGATCGAGCAGCTGCTCAGCGGTCTCGACCACGGAGGTCACGATTCCGGGGCGACAGACGACGCCGCCGGACGTGCAGACGGCACCACTGCCTCCCCTCCGCGCGATCTCCCTGATCTCGAGTGCGAGCTTGGCGGCTCCCGCGAGAGCGTCACGTCGCTTGTCCATCGGCGTCGACCCCGCGTGCGCCGCCTGGCCACGCCATGTGATCCGGTGCCGCTCGACTCCGAACGTGCCCTGGACGACACCGAGAGGCAGATCCATCGACTCGAGCACCGGGCCCTGCTCGATGTGGAGCTCGAGGTAGGCCGCAGCGCTTGCGAGCTCGCTCCGCGCCTCGAGCGCCTTGTCGAGATCCACGCCGTGGGCAGCGAGCGCGTCCGGAAGTGGGACTTCGTCCCGATCCGTGAGCTGTCGCAGCTCGTCCTGATCGGACATCGAGCCGGCGGCTGCGCTCGACCCAAAGAGGCTTCGGCCGAAGCGCGCACCCTCCTCGTCGGCCCAGTTGACGAGGCGAACGGTCACGGGTGGCACGCCGTCGGCAGCGACTCGGCGGAGAACCCCGACTCCCGCCATGACGTTCAAGGCTCCGTCGAGCCAGCCTCCGTTCGGCACGGAGTCGATGTGTCCGCCGATGAGCACCGCACGCTCGCTCGCTCCGTCGAGCGTGAACCATTGGTTGCCGGCTGCATCGATTGACTCGCGGGCTCCGGTCGGGGCGACTTTTCCGCGTAGCCACTCGCGTGCGCGCTCCCAGGTCTCCGTCCAGGCGACGCGCTGCGCGCCGTTCTCGTCCCCGGTGAGCTCGCGGAGCTCCTTCAGCTCGGCGACGGTTCGTTGTGGATCGACTGGCATGCGACGACTCTAACGCGCGGTCTCGCATGTGGTATGGAAGGCGGATGCAGCGGGGGAATCACGTCCAAAGAGCTGCCGAACCCCCGTGGCAGCCCACGTAAGCACACTGGCTGCGGTCGTCGAACGTCTGCTCGCACGCACGGGAGCGAGCCGGGTGACGCTGCGGCAGGATCTCCCGGGGGATTACGCCTTCCCTGTGACGCACGAGGCGCTCGCGCCCGGGACAGCATCTCTGATGGAGGAACGAACGATCGATCTTCGGACGCAGCCCGTCGTCGCAGAGCTCGCCCAGGGTCGCCAGGTCGTTCAGGACGACTGTCGCTCCGCCTCCGACGATGCGGCGTTTCACCGCATGCGCGAGGTGTACGGCGGGCTCGCGGCGCAGATCGTGACGCCGGTCGTCCAAGACGGTCAGCTCGCCGCGATCGTCTCGGTACATCAGCTTGGCGAGCCGCGCACATGGACTCGCGAGGAGATCGCGGCGGCCGCCCTCGCGGCCGAGGACGCAGGGGAGCTTCTGTGAGAGTTCCGGCGGACCGAGCGCACAATCGGTGGCATCCCGATCTCGAGCCGGTCGCCTCGGTCGGGCTCGGCGAGGAGATCACGCTCGAGACACGGGACGGCCTCGACGGCCAGCTCTCGCGGGCGAGCACGCACGAGGATGCGGGCCGCCTCGATCTCGGTCTGGGGCATCCGCTGACGGGTCCAGTCTGCGTCGAAGGAGCCGAGCCGGGCGATCAGCTCGAGGTCGAGCTTGTGTCCTACGAGGTGGCCGACTACGGAGCGACGGCTGTGATCCCGGGCTTCGGCCTTCTCGCGGACCTCTTCCCGGATCCGTATCTCGTGCACTGGGACATCGAAGACGGCTTTGCGCGCTCGTCGGCGCTGCCGGGCGTCTCGGTGCCGGAGGACGCCTTCGCCGGGGTCATCGGCGTCGCTCCGTCGCACGCTCTCATGGAGGAGATCCGCGGTCGGGAGCAGGCGATCGCGAACGCGGGAGGCCCGGTTGCCGACTCGGCGCCGGAGAGCGCTCTTCCGCCAGAGGCAGCCACGGGGCTCCGGACGATCCCGCCACGGCCGATCGGTGGCAACATCGACATTCGCCAGCTTGTCGCCGGCTCGCGGCTCTTCCTACCGGTGCACATCCCGGGCGCGCTGTTCTCGATCGGGGATCTCCACTTCGCGCAGGGTGACGGCGAGGTCTGCGGCACGGCGATCGAGGTCGCCGGCGCCGCCACGGTGCGCTTTCGTATCCAGAAGGAGCATGAGCTCGGGTGGCGCCAGCGATTCCCACGCTTCGAGACGCCTTCAGAGAGACCGCATGGTCCCTCGTTGGCGACGACCGGCATCGCGTTGGATGTGCCCATGGACGTCGATGCCGCAGCCCGCGAGGCACTGCACGAGATGATCGGCTATCTCGAGTCCACGTACGGTTTCGAGCGTCCAGCTGCCTATGCACTCTGCTCCGTCGCCGTCGACCTGCGCATTTCCGAGGCCGTCGACGTCCCCTATCCGCTCGTGTCTGCGCTCCTTTCGCTCGACATCTTCGAATAGGCCTCAGCTCCGAAGCGGGACCGCGTAGGAGGGCATCGGCGCGCCGGTCGCTCCGCGCAGCTTGAGCGGGAAGCCGAGGAAGGCGAACTCGTACTGCTTCTCCGCTGCGATCTCCTCCATGTTCACGACCTC
>JBOHAY010000149.1:0-43064 GCA_050697935.1 Gaiellaceae bacterium
GGTTTCAGGTGCATTCCACAGCCCTCTCGTCGCACGCGCGGCCGATCGGTTGCGCCCTGCTCTCGAGCGCGTGCGGTTCACGGAGCCGCTCGCGCCGTTCATGTCCACGGTCACCGCGAAAGTCGAGCCGGCACAGAGGATCGCCGCGCTCCTCGTCGATCAGCTGACGGGCCCCGTCCGCTTCACGCAGGCTGCTACAGAGCTCGTTCGAACGGGAGCGACGACGTTCGTGGAGGTTGGCCCGGGCAACGTCCTCTCCGGTCTCGTGAAGCGCATCGACCGAAGTGTGAAGACGATGTCCGTCAGCACACTCGACAGCCTGGAGCGCGCGCAGGAAGCGCTCGCGCGGTGAGTCGCACCGGGTTCTGCTCCCTCGACGGGAAGAACGCGCTCGTGACGGGCGCCTCGCGCGGGATCGGACGCGCCATAGCGACCGACCTGGCATCCGCTGGTGCCTCCGTCGTCCTCTCGTATCGCACCGGAGTCGAGGAGGCGAGCGCGCTCGCGTCTGAGATCGGCGCGCGCGCCGTTCGAGCGGACGTTTCCGACTCCCAGTCGGCTCGCGCCCTGGTCGAGGAAGCAGGCGATCTCGACATCCTTGTGAACAACGCCGGGGTAACCCGCGACGGGCTTCTCGTACGAATGTCCGACGAAGACTGGAACACCGTGATCGACACGAACCTCGCGTCGTGTTTCTACACCTGCCGAGCGGCGTCGCGCGGGATGATGAAGAAGCGCTCGGGCACAGTCGTGAACATCTCTTCGATCGTGGGCCTGCGCGGGAACTGGGGTCAGACGAACTACGCAGCGTCGAAGGCGGGGATCATCGGCTTCACGAAGTCTCTCGCCCGCGAGTTGGGCAGCCGCAACGTCCGCGCGAACGTGGTCGTCCCCGGCTATGTGAAGACGCAGCTGACCGACGTCCTCCCCGACGGTGCGACCGACGCCATGCTGCAGAACACCCCACTCGGGCGACTCGGGGATCCGGAGGACGTGGCCGGAGCGGTACGGTTCCTGTGCTCCGACGAAGCGTCGTTCATCACGGGCGCGGTGCTCCTGGTGGACGGCGGGCTCGGGATGTAGCGAATGACGAATAGCTCGCAGAACGGACGGCGCCGGGTCGTCATCACCGGGGTGGGGATGGTCACGCCCCTGGGGAACGATCCCGAGTCGACGTGGGCGAGCTTGACCGCGGGCGAGTCCGGAGCGGGCCCGATCACGCGGTTCGACCCGAGTGAGTACGCGGTGCGCTTCGCATGCGAGTTGAAGGACTACGACCCGACGACCTGGATCGACCGCAAGCAGGCCAGGAGAATGGACAAGTTCTCGCAATTCGCGCTCTCCGCGGCGCGCATGGCGGAGGCGGATAGTGGAATCGACATCGCGAGCGAGCCTGATCGGGTCGGCGCCGCGATCGCCACGGGGATCGGTGGGCTCACCGCGTTCGAGGACTGTGTCCGCAGGCTGATCGAACGAGGCCCCGATCGGACCAGCCCGCTCTCCATCGTCCAGATCATCCCCAACATGGCCGCTGCGTGGGTGTCGATGGAACTCGGGGCGCAGGGACCGCTCGCGGCCGAGTGCACTGCCTGTGCCGCCTCGAACATGGCGATCGGCGACGGGCTCGATGCGATTCGCCTCGGCCGCGCGGAGGTCATGCTCTGCGGCGGGACCGAGGCCCCCGTCACGCATGTCGGCATCGCCGGGTTCAGCGCGATGCGGGCTCTCTCTCAGCGCAACGACGATCCGAAGGCAGGGTCGCGTCCATTCGACTCCGGGCGCGATGGCTTCGTAATGGGCGAGGCGGCTGCCGTGGTCGTTCTGGAGGAGCTCGAGCATGCACGCGCGCGCGACGCGAAGATCTACGCGGAGTTGCTCGGCTATGGGGTCTCGTCCGACGCGACGCATGTCACGGAGCCCGATCCGAGCGGCACGAATCCCGCGCGTGCCATGAAGATGGCACTTGCCGACGCCGGGATCTCGCCCGACGAGATCGGCTACGTCAATGCGCACGGGACGTCGACGCCGCTTGGAGACTCGGCCGAGACACGCGTCCTGAAGCTCGCCCTCGGCGAGGAGAAGGCGTTCGCGACGCCGGTGTCGTCGACGAAGGGCGCGACCGGCCACTGTCTCGGCGCCGCCGGCGCGGTCGAGGCCATCTTCACGATCTTCGCGGTGCAGCGCGGCGTGCTTCCGCCGACGATCAACTACGAAGAACCGGATCCCACCTGCGATCTCGACTACATCCCCAACCAGGCTCGGGAGCAGGAGATCGAGGTGGGCGTCTCCAACTCGTTCGGGTTCGGCGGCCACAACGCGTGCGTCGTGTTCCGCCGCTGGTACGAGGGCGCATAGCCCCCACTCAGAGCCGGCGCTAGGCTGACGCCGTGGAGCGGTGGGCGACCTTCGACTGCTACGGCACGCTCGTGGACTGGAATGGCGGCATTCGAGCAGAGCTCGAGAAGCTCTTCGACCCGCCGCGCGCGGACGAGCTCCTTGCGCGCTACCACGAGCTCGAGCCGACGATCCAAGCGGCGACGCCGGGAGCTTCGTATCGGGAGGTCCTGACGCTCGCGCTCGAGCGGCTCGCCACCGAGACGGGTCTCACTCTGCCGGAGGGCGAGGCGAGCGCACTCGCGCACTCGCTTCCAGCCTGGCCGGTCTTCGAGGACGTGCGGCCCGGGCTCACGGAGGCCAGATCCCGCGGCTGGCGCCTCGGGATCCTCTCGAACACCGACCGCGACCTGATCGACGCCTCGATCGAGGCTCTAGGCGTACCGTTCGAAACGGCGATCGTGGCCGGCGAGATCGGCTCGTACAAGCCGGCTCATCGGCACTGGGAGGTCTTCTACGAGCAGACGGGCGCCGATCGGGCAGGGCACGTCCACGTCGCGCAGAGCATCTTTCACGACATCGCTCCCGCAGCCGAGCTCGGAATCCCGTCGATCTGGATCAACCGCCTCGGCGAGGCTGAGGACTCGCGTCCGGCGAGAACCCTTTCCGGCTTCGCGCACCTCGCCGACGCGCTCGATGCACTCGTGCCCGCATGAGCGAGACCCTTCGCGCGCCCAGCGTGGAGGACGCGCGCCATGTGGCAGAGCTGCTCAGCGAGAGCTGGCCCGAGCCGATCGACGAGGCGAGCGTTCTGCGCGACTGGGGCTTTCCGGGAGTGCAGGTGGAAAACGACGTGAGACTGGGGCGTGAGTCGTACGCGTTCGTCGAAAACTTCAGCGCCGAGCGAGTCTGGATCGGTCTAGGGGGTCGTCCGACCGCTGAGCTTCTCGACTGGGCGGAGCTCCGCGCACACGAGATGGGCACGCGCCTCATCTCCGGTGCGTGGGCGACGCAGGAGCCGCTTCTCCACGAGCTCGAGCGGCGTGGATTCGCTCGTGTCCGCGTCTCACATCGCATGACGATCGACCTGATCGAGCCGACTCCGGGCCCGGTCTGGCCGGATGGGATCGGGACGCGGACGTTCGAGCCCGGCGACGAGCGGGTCTTCTACGAGCTGCACCAGGAGACGTTCAAGGACTCCTGGGAGCCCATCGAGGAGACGTACGACGAGTGGGCCTACCAGTTTCTCGGCCCCGATGCGCTCGCGCCTTCGTTGTGGGCACTCGCGGTTGCGGGCGACGAGCCCGCAGCCTTTGCGATGTGTCATCCGCACGCCGTGGACGCGGGTCTCGGATGGGTACGGGTCTTCGGGGTGCGCAGGCCCTTCCGAGGACGCGGGATCGGCCGCGCGCTCCTCCTCCACACCTTCGCGGAGTTCCGCGCGCTTGGCATGACCAGAGCCGGGCTCGGGGTGGATTCGACAAGCCCGACCGGGGCCCACAAGCTCTACAAGTCGGTCGGGATGCGCGTATGTGCACGTTTCGCGATCCACGAGAAGGGCGTCGCATGAGCTCTCTGCGCGCACGCTGCCCTGATTGCCGCACGTTCACTGCGGTTGCGGTCGACGACGGCTACGAATGCCACAGCTGCGGCCTGACGTTCGCGGCTGGGCTCGTTCGTGTTCCGCGGGCCTGGGGCGCGGGTGGCGAGGCGATGGCCGAGGGAGCGGCGCTCGCCATCCCCTATCCGGAGGTCGGCGTCGTCGAGAGGGACACGCTGGACGAGCAGAGCGCTGCCCTCGCAGCGATGCTTCCGGCACGCCCCGTCGCCCTCGGAGGCTGCTGCTGCACGCACGTCGGCGTCGCGCGCGGGCTCGCACAGCGTGTCGACAGGCTCGGTGTCGTCTGGATCGACGCTCATGGCGATCTCAACACCGCCGAGACGTCGCCGTCCGGGAACCTCTGGGGGATGCCCCTGCGGATGGTGCTCGACGACGAGGTGATCAGCCCCGAGGATGTGGCACTGGTCGGCACGCGGAACCTTGATCCACCGGAGGTCGAGTACATGGCGGAGACGGGAATCGACGACTCGCTCGAGCGAGCCCTCACCGGCGTGGATGCCGTCTACGTCGCGCTCGACCTGGACGTTCTCGACCCCGGTGAGGCGGACATCTTCATGGAGGAGCCGCAAGGCCCGAGTGTCGCCGAGATCGAGGCCGTCCTCCTCGAGACGAGAGCGCGGGCGAGAGTCAGCGGCATCGGTGTCACCGGGTTCTTGGCCAGCGAGCGCAACGTTCCCGTCATCACACGTCTCCTGGCAGCCGCAGGATTCTAGGCACGCTCGGGCCGGTCGGGTTCGACCCGCATAAGATCCAGCCATGTCATCGGGGCAGGGGGGAGTCGACGTCGAGGTCGAGAGCAAGCGGGCCGACGAGCCGACCCAGGGCAAGGCGCACCCGAACACGTGCCCAAGCTGTGGCTCGCACTATCGCGACGAGGAGCTCGCCCAGACCCTCCGCGTCTGCCCCCATTGCGGTCATCACTTCAGGGTGCGTGCCCGAGAGCGGATCGATCAGCTCACGGATCCGGGGTCGTTCGTGGAGGAGGACGCGGAGCTCCGCTCCGCCGACCCGCTCGGGTTCTTCGATCTTCGCCCATACGCGGAGCGCCTCGCCGAGGCTGAGGTCGAGACGGGGCTCGGCGACGCGATCGTGTGCGGCGCCGCGGCGATCGAAGGAGAGGGCTGCCGTCTCGCGGTCATGGACTTCGCGTTCATGGGAGGCTCGATGGGAAGCGTCGTCGGCGAGAAGTTCGCTCGGGCGTGCGAAAGCGCGGCGGCAGCGGGAGTACCGCTCGTCTCGGTCTCCGCCTCGGGAGGAGCACGGATGCAGGAAGGGATTCTCGCGCTGATGCAGCTCCCGAAGACGGTCTGCGCGATCGAGGAGCTTCACGAGGTGGGTGGCGCGATGCTCTCCGTGCTCACCCATCCGACCACTGGCGGCGTCCTCGCGAGCTACGCGAGCCTCGGCGATGTCGTGCTCGCCGAGCCCGGCGCTCTCATGTCTTTCGCAGGGCCACGTGTCGTCGCCCAGACCACGCGCGAGAAGCTCCCGGACGACTTCGGGCTCGCGGAGTCCAACTACCGCTTCGGCCATCTCGACGCGATCGTGCCGCGCGCCGACCTCCGGCCAACGCTCGCCCGTCTGCTGCGCCTCTTCGGGAAGTCCTAGAGACCACTAGTGGCCAGCGAAGCGGAGATGCGGCTGCGCGAGCGGCTCAGTAAGCTCGCCGACATGAAGCTGCTACGAGGGACGAAGCTCAGCGGCGAGCTCGAGCGACTCCAGGATCAGCTCGAGCGCCTTCGCACCGAGCCCACGGCGGAGGAGATCTGGACCTCAGTCGAGCTGGCGCGCCACCAGGACCGCCCGTACACCCTCGACTACGTCGAGCGCATCCTCGACGACTTCTTCGAGCTCCACGGCGATCGCGGACGGGCCGACGATCCTGCCCTCGTTACCGGCCTGGGCAAGCTCGAGGGTCGAACCATCGTCCTCGTCGGCCATCAGAAAGGGCGAGATCTCAAGGAACGGACCAAGCGCAACTTCGGGATGGCGTATCCCGAGGGGTACCGCAAGGCGATACGCGCGATGTCGCTCGCCGACCGCCACGGTTTTCCGCTCATTGCGATGATCGACACACCCGGCGCTTATCCTGGCGTGGCCGCTGAGCAGCACGGGCAGGGTGGGGCGATCGCTCGGTCGCAAGCGGCCATGGCACGGTTGTCCGTGCCGACCGTTGCATGCGTCATCGGCGAGGGAGGCTCGGGCGGCGCAGTCGCGGTCGCGGTGGCTGACCGCGTGCTCATGCAGGAGCACGCCATCTATTCGGTTATCTCACCCGAGGGCTGCGCGGCAATCCTGTGGCGTGATGCGGCGGAAGCGCGAAAGGCAGCCGCTGCGTTCAAGCCCGATGCCGCTCATTGCCTCGAGCTCGGCGTCATCGACGCGATCGTGGCGGAGCCCGAAGGAGGCGCCCACACCGACCCCGATGCGGCTGCATTGCTGCTCGAGCAGGGAATTCGTGAGGCGCTCGACCAGATCGACACGCTCGATCCGACGGAGCGACGGCGTCAGCGGCGCGCCAAATACCGCGTGATGGGGGTCTTGGCCTCGGTGTAGCCGGTTTATCGGCTTTTCCCCATCTTCCACAGGCTTATCCCCTGGCACTAAAGCGTCCTGAGCAGGGGAAAGGGTCATATTGCAGCTTCTTGGTAAAGAACGCGTTGCGCTTCAGGCGACAATCCACAGGTGAGCCTCGACGAATACCGCCGCCGGCGAAAGCCCGGCAAGACTCCTGAGCCTTTCGGGGACGCGACAGGGGAAGGGCAGCGGCCCCGTTTCGTCGTGCAGCGGCATGCTGCGAGACGTCTCCATTACGACTTCCGGCTCGAGCGGGGCGGTGCATTGGCCAGCTGGGCGGTGCCGAAGGGAGTTCCGCTTCGTCGCGGGGAGCGGCATCTTGCAGTGCACGTGGAGGATCACCCGCTCGAGTACGCGGACTTCGAAGGGACGATCCCTGCCGGCGAGTACGGCGCCGGGAGCGTCGAGATCTGGGACAGTGGCACCTACGAGCTCGTGGAGGAGAAGCGCGACGGAGGTCTGACCGTGCAGCTCCACGGAAGCCGTCTCGACGGCGTCTGGACGCTCGTTCCGGCTCATCTCGACGGAGATCCGAAGAACTGGCTGCTTCTGCGGAAGGATGGCGCGCGCGACGTCGTCGTCCGCTACGCGCCGATGCTCGCCACGTCGTCCGAGACGCTTCCCATCGGTGACGGGTGGGTGTACGAGCCGAAGTGGGACGGGTTCCGCGCCCTCGTCACCGTTGTCGGCGGCGAGGTCACGCTCACGAGCCGGAACGGCAACGATCTCACGGAACGGTTTCCCGAGGTCGCGCGAGCTGCGCAGCTGGGGATCCGCGCTCCGGACGCGGTCCTCGATGGTGAGATCTGCGCGCTGGACGAGCAGGGGAGATCGAGGTTCTCGCTCCTCCAAGAAGGCGCAGGCTCACTCGTGCTCGTGCTCTTCGACCTCCTGGAGGTCGACTCGGAGCCGCTCCTCGACAGACCTCTGCGGGAACGGAGAAAGCGGCTCGAAGGACTTGTCCAGCGAGGTGGACAGGTTCTCGTGTCGCCGCAATTCGACGACGGCGAGGCGCTGCTTGCCGCGGCCCGCACGCAAGAGCTCGAAGGAGTCGTCGCGAAGCGCGTCGACTCCGGCTACCGGCCGGGGCGGCGAAGCACGGACTGGCACAAGGTGAAGCTCCGCCAGGCGCAGAAGGTCGTCGTCGTCGGGTACACCCGCGGGCAAGGGCGGCGTGCTCAGGGGTTCGGTGCGCTAGTTGTGGCCGTGCACGAGGCCGGGGGGCTTCGCTGGGCCGGGAACGTCGGAACCGGGTTCGACGACGACGAGATCGAGCGCCTGCTCGCGCTTCTGAGACCACTCGAGCGCGAGGACTCACCGCTCGCTGACACTCCGACGATGCCGCGTGTCCGGCGCTCGGATGTGGTCTGGGTGCAGCCTCAGCTCGTCGCGGAGGTTGAGTTCGCGGAGTGGACGCGAGAAGGGCGGCTCCGCGCGCCGGTCTACCTTCGATTGGACGAGGATAAGGCCGCCTCTGAGGTCCGACGTGAGAGAGCTCCGGTCCCACCTGTCCTGAAGCGCGGTCGCCACGAGCTGCGTCTCTCGAACCTCGACAAGCCGTTCTGGCCGGAGGAGGGGATCACAAAGGGCGACCTCATCGCGTTCTACCGCGACATTGCCACTGCGCTCGTCCCGCACCTGCGCGGGCGCCCGTTCACGATGAAGCGCTACCCGGACGGGTGGCAGGGCAAGAATTTCTTCCAGAAGCAGTCGCCGTCGCACATGCCGTCCTGGATCCCGCGGGCGCCGTTTCCGGCCTCGACGCGCGAAGGCGAGAAGAAGGTCATCGACTACGCGCTGGTGAACGACCAGCTGGCGCTTCTCTGGATGGCGAACATGGGATGCATCGACCTGCACACGTGGGCATCGCGCGCCGATCGTCCGGACAAGCCGGACTGGGTTATGTTCGATCTCGACCCGTCCGAAGGATCCGGCTTCGAGGAGGTCGTCGAGGTGGCGGTGCTCGTGAAGCAGACGCTCGACCTCCTCGAGCTCGCGAGCTTCCCGAAGACGTCGGGCTCACGCGGGATCCACGTGCTCGTGCCCATCTCCCGCCGCCATTCGTTCGCGACCGTTCGTGAGTTCGCAGGCATCGTCGCGGGAGCTCTCGCGCGTGCGCATCCCGGGCTCGTGACCACGGAGTGGGCGCGGGAGAAGCGCCGCGGCGTACTCGTCGACGCGAATCAGAACGGACCGGGGAAGACGAACGCCTCGGTCTACTCGGTCCGGCCGCGCGCGGGAGCGCCGGTATCGACGCCCCTTCGCTGGGAGGAGGTGGCAGCGGGCCTCGATCCCTCGGCCTTCACGATGGATGCAGTGCTCGACCGGGTCGCGCTCGAGGGCGATCTGTTCGCGCAAGTCCTCGGCGGCAAGCAGTCGCTCGCGAAGGCACTGCGGGCACTGCGGTAAACGGCAGCCTTACGTCGGAGACTGCGCTGCGGCCGCGGAGCAGACGCCTTCAGGGGTGTTCGGCGCGACCGGAATCTGCGCGAGCGGATTCCGGTCTTGCGCCCAAAGGTGTCGGGTGGCCGAGCACGGAGAGCTCGACGATGTCCCGCCGAAAGAAGAGCGCCACTGTCCAGTCGAGCACGACGCGCAGCTTCCTCGAGACGAGAGGTAGCTGGTACAGGTGATACGTACGAGCGACCCACCATCCGAGGAACCCGCGGAGGCGCACTCCGGGAATCTCGGCGATGCCCTTGTGGTACCCGAGCGTGGCGACCTGGCCGAGCATCCAGTAGCCGTAGGGCTTCGGCGCTCCCGTCAGGTTCTTCGCGAGCCGCCGCGCCTGGCGGAGCGAGTGCTGACACGTGGGTGGGTCGAGGTGCTCCGGGGTCCGGCAGTTCGGGACCGCAGCGCAGTCCCCGAGAGCCCAGACGTTCTCCCGCCCGTGGACGCGCAGCAGCTCGTCGATCAGCACGCGTCCGCGCTCGTCGAGCGGCAGGCCGAGCTCTCCGAGCAGTGGATGAGGTCGTACGCCCGCCGACCACACGAGCGTTCGCGCCGGTACAACCGTGCCGTCGGAGAGCACGGCCTCCCGCCCGTCGTACGACTCGAGAGTCGTCTCGACATGGATCTCGACGCCGCGGCGCTCCAGGTGACGTGCGGCGTACTCACCGAGCCGCCGAGGTATCTCCGGGAGGATCTTCGGTGCGGCATCGACGAGGACCCAACGCTGTGGCACGCCGCGAAGGTTCGGGTAGAAGCGGAGTGCTGCATGGGCGAGGTCGTTCAGCTCCGCAAGCGCCTCGACTCCGGCGTAGCCGGCGCCGACGAAGACGAAGCCCAGGTCCGAGGGGTCACCGGGACTGATGGCGGCCCGCTCGAGCTGCTCGAGAAGCCGGTTGCGCAAGGCGATCGCGTCGGCCAGGTCCTTGAAACCCATGCCGTGCTCTGCGAGCCCGGGGATCGGGAGGAACCTCGTGACGGCACCGAGCGCGATCACGAGGCGCTCGTAGGCGATCTCACATGGTCCTGCGAGGGTTTCCGCGGCCACCACTCGCCGCCGCTCGTCGAGTGCAGTCGCGCGTCCGAGCACCAGCTCTGCATGTGGGCACATCTGCCGTAGCGGCACGACGACGTGGCGCGGCTCGAGCGTTCCCGCTCCGGCCTCGGGGAGGAGCGGCGTGTAGAGCATGAAGTTCTCGGGGGAGAGGATCGTCGCGCCGCGCCGCTCGAGGATCCGCGCGACGTAGCTTCCCGCGAATCCGCCGCCGAGGATCAGTGTTCCGCCGCGTGCCTCGCGTTGCTCCACGCGTCATGCTTAGCACGGTGGCAACCCAGGTGTCGGTGATCGGAAGCGGCGCGGAGTGGGAGGGCGCAGCAGAAGAAGTCGGACGCCTACTGGCGGAACGCGGCTGCACCGTCGTCACGGGCGGGCTCGACGAGGTCATGGCTGCGGCGCATCGAGGTGCGAGGGCTGCCGGCGGAACGACGATCGCGATCCTCCCCGGTGAAGATCGCAGTGCGGCGAACGCGTGGGCGGATCACGTGGTTGTGACCGGGATCGGTCACGCCCGGAACCTCGCGATCGCTGCGTCCGGCGATGTTGTCATCGCCGTTGGCGGAAGCTACGGCACGATCGCCGAAATGGCGCTCGCGCTGCGGCTCGGTAGAAGGGTGATCGCCCTCGCGGGAGCACCTGAGGTCGCCGGCGCGGTACCGGCCGAGACTCCCGCTGAGGCGGTCGCGTGCGCGCTACGAGACCTCGGCTAGGCGTCGCTCGAGGTAGCGGGTCTCCAGCTCGTTGGCGGTGAGCTCGAGCGCGAGCTGATACTCGACGGCAGCCTCCGTGTGCATACCGAGGCGGCGGTAGAGATCCGCGCGCGCCGCATGGAGGAGGTGGTACCCGTCAAGACCTTCGATCTCGTCCAGAAGGGTGAGGCCTTCGTCCACGTGGCCCGAGAGCGCCACGGCGACTGCCCTGTTCAGCTGGATCACTGGCGAAGGGTCGATCTCGACGAGGCGGTCGTAAAGAAGGACGATCTCGCTCCACGGCCGACTCTCGGCGTGTGCCGCCGCGATCGCCGCCTGGAGCTGATACGGCCCGGCAGATCGGAGTGACGCGGCCCGCTCGAGCATCCGCAGCCCCTCGTCGATGCGGAGGCGATCCCAGAGCGAACGATCCTGGTCCTCGAGGAGAACGAGCTCACCGTCTGCTCCGACCCGCGCGCCGCGGCGTGAGTCCTGCAGGAGCATAAGAGCGAGCAGTCCGAACACCTCCGGCTCATCGGGCATGAGCACCGCGAGGAGCTTGCCGAGACGGATCGCTTCGTCGCAGAGCTCCGCGCGCACGTGGTCTGCTCCTGCGGTGGCCGCGTACCCCTCGTTGAACACGAGGTAGAGGACGGCGAGCACCGAGCGCAGACGCTCGGGCAGGAGGTGATCGGGCGGGACGCGAAACGGGATGCCGGCGGCGCGGATCTTCCGCTTCGCTCGCACGAGACGTTGTGCCATCGCAGGCTCGGAGGCGAGGAATGCGTGCGCGATCTCGCCGGTCGTGAGGCCGCCGACCTCGCGGAGTGTGAGTGCGACGCGGCTTTCGGCGGCGAGCGCCGGATGGCAGCACGTGAAGACGAGCGCGAGGCGGTCGTCCGGGATCGCGCTCACGTCGTCCTCTTCAACCGGGAGCTCCTGGAGGCGCGCGACCAACTCGGCTTTCTGTTGAAAGACCTTGTCCCGTCGTATCCGGTCGATCGCGCGATTGCGGGCTGTGGTGACGATCCAGGCTCCGGGCGTGCGCGGCATTCCATCGCGCGGCCAGCGCTCGAGCGCGCTCGCGAACGCGTCCTGAACGGCGTCCTCCGCGAGCTCGAGGTCGCCGAGGACACGAGTGAGGATCGCCACGGCATGTCCCCACTCCTTCCGGAAGACTTCCTCGACCGTCACGCCACAATCGGCCGGATCTCCAGGGAGCCGTGCTTGGCGGTCGGGACGAGCGCGGCGATGCGGATCGCCTCGTCCAGATCGGGCAGCTCCATGAGGAAGACTCCGCCGACGATCTCCTTCGTCTCGGCGAATGGGCCGTCCGTCACGATGCGCTCGCCGTCGCGGATCCGTACGACTTTCGCCGTGTACCGGCCGTCGAGCTCGTACCCCGACACGCTCGGGTCTGTCTTCCCCAGCTCCTCGAAGAGCGCCACCCACTGCGGCATCTCCTCGGCCCGGAGCTTCGCCTTGTCCTCGGCGGGGAGGTCGACCCACTCCGAGTCGTCTCCGTAGATGAGCAGCGCGTACCTCACAGCTGCACCTCCGCGGGATCCCTGTAGACCGGCCGCACCTCGACCGCCCCGTGCTCGGCACCTGGGATGCGGGCGGCCCAGTCGAGCGCGTCATCCAGCGACTCGCACTCGAGCAGGAAATACCCGCCGAGCGCTTCCTTGACTTCGGCGTACGGCCCATCAGTGACGAGCGTCTCGTCGTTGCGAATGCGCACGGTCGTCGCATCCCGCGTTGATGCGAGCTCGTCGCCACCGCCCAGGACACCGGCGTTCCCGGCTTCGGTTGCGAACGCGCGGTACTGCTCGTATGCAGCCTCCCGGTCGAACTCCGAGAACGACTCCCACGCGCTCTGGTCTGCGTAGATCAATGCCATGAACTGCACGTGAACCTCCTTCCGATTCCGATTCCATCACGACGACGAACCGGGCGCACCGAAATCGACAGCCGTCAGGTGCCCGAGCAGGTCAATCCGAAGACCGGGTCGTCGCCGGCGCCGCGAGGCGTGCGAGCATCGCCGCGGGTACAACGACGGCTGCCAGGACTTCCACTCCCAGACCGATCGCGACGAGCCGACCCGCCCTGTCCGCATGTGCGACGAGGGGCGAGCGCGTAGCGAGCGTTACCGCAAGCAGCAGGACGAGCGGCGGCCCGAAGAGCGCAACTATCGTTGTCAGCCGAGCATCCGTTCGAGCAACGTGCGGGCTCCCGCCTTGTCCAGCGGTTCGTTGAGGTTCCCGCACTTCGGGCTCTGGACGCACGAAGGGCAGCCGGCCGCGCACGGGCAGCGCTGCAGCAGGTGCGTCGTGTCCTCGACCCAGTCCTCGAAGCGGTCGAATCCACGGGCGGTGATCCCGACTCCGCCCGCGTGCCCGTCGTAGACGAAGATCGTCGGGCGACCCGTCTGGTAGTGGATGTTCGTGGAGAGGCCGCCGATGTCCCAGCGGTCACACATCGCCCACAGTGGAAGCAGCGCGATGAGCGTGTGCTCGGCGGCGTGGAGCGTGCCGAGGAGCTTTGGCATCCGCTCGAGGTCCTCGAGCTGATCGGGCTCCGGGCAGAACCAGATCGCCTCCGTCTCGAAGGTCGTCTCGGGCATGAGCATCGGCGTGACATCGATCGTCGAGCCGTCGCGGACTGCCTTGCGCGCGAAGGCGACGACCTGCTCGGAGACCGACACGCGTCCGAAGGTGAGCTCGACACCGAGACGAGCCTCGACACGCTGCGCCTCCTCGATCGTCGTCTCTGTCTCCTTCTTGACCTGCGTGTACCACTCGACCCTCGCCGGAGCGACGACAGCGATGCGTCCCTCGAGATCGAGCGTCTCCACCAGGTACTGCTCGCCGAGGTGGAGGTAGACAGCGCCCTCGTGGACGGTCGAGTAGGCGCGCTCGCGCTCGACCAGGCCGAGCAGCGAGCCCGTTGTGGCGTCGACCACTGTGAACGCGTCGCCGTCACCGGAGCGGAGCGAGATCCGCGCGGCCGGATAGTCCCGCCCCTTCCAGACGAAGCCGGCACTCGTGTGCTCGAGCTCCGGAAGCTCGGCCGCTCGTCGCAGTGCCTCGCTGCCGAGTGTGCCGGCGTCCTTCTCGTCGAGCGGCGCCTCGTATGCCGCAGCGAGGACGTGCGGGTCGAGGATCCGTGGATTCGCGTGGTCGACGATTGCTGCTTCGACGCGGCGTGACAGGAGCGCCTCCGGCTCCCGCGCGAAAAACTGGTCGAGCGCGTCCTCGCTTGCAACAAGGATCGCCAAGCCGTGACCGCGACGACCGGCACGTCCCCATTGCTGGCGGAGCGACGCGATCGTGCCTGGGAAACCGACCGAGATCGCGCAGTCGAGCAGCCCGATGTCGATTCCGAGCTCGAGCGCGTCGGTCGCCGTGACGCCGAGGAGCTCGCCCTCGACGAGCCGGCGCTCGATCTCGCGCCGCTGCTCTGGTGTGTAGCCGGCCCGGTACGGCGCGAGGCGACCTGCCGTAGCTACGTCCACTCGCTCGGCCGTGAAACGGTGGATCAGCTCGGCGGCCTTGCGGCTCTTGGCGAAGCAGATCGTCCGAAGCCCGCGCGACGTGAGCTGGGAGAGGAGCCGGGCGGCGTCGCCGAGCGGGCTCGCGCGCAAGCCGAGCTCTGCGTCGAGCAGCGGCGGATTCCAGATGACGACGTCGCGCTCTGCTTTGGGAGACGTGTCGCGGTCGATCACCGTAGCGCCCGCGCCCGTCAGCGCCTCCGCCAGCTCGCCGGCGTTCGCGATCGTCGCCGAGGCGAGCAGGAACTGCGGCTCGGCGCCGTAGACCCCGGCCAGCCGCCGCAGCCGCCGCAGGACGTTGGCGACGTGCGAGCCGAAGACGCCGCGATAGACATGCGCCTCGTCGACGATGACGTACCGGAGGTTCGAGAGGACGTCTCCCCAGCGGTCGTGATGAGGCAGGACGCCGACGTGGAGCATGTCCGGGTTCGTGAGGATGACGTTCGACCATTTGCGAATCTGCCAGCGGCGCTCGGCGGGCGTGTCGCCGTCGTAGATCGCCGGGCGCAGCCCTTTCAGCCGGAGCTCGGCGAGCGCGCGAGCCTGATCCTGCGAGAGCGCCTTCGTCGGGTAGAGGTAGAGAGCTCGTGTCTTCGGATCGCGCGCGATCGCGTCGAGGACAGGGAGGTTGAAGGCAAGAGACTTGCCCGATGCCGTACCCGTGGTGACGATGACGTTCTCGCCTCGCTGGGCGACCTCCCACGCCTCCGCCTGGTGGCGGTAGAGCGACGTGACGCCGGTGGCGACGAGCGCCGAAGCGACGCGCGGGTCGAGGTCGTCGGGAAGCGGCTCGACACGCGCCTCACGCGGCGGCTCGATGCTGCGGTGTGCGACCTCCTCGCCCTCGAGCAGATCGGCCCAGCTTGCCGCGACGTCGATCGCCACGCGCCCAGTGTCGCAGCCGGTTACCCGTGCGTAGAGTCGGTTAGCCGCCGGTGTTCTTAGCGCGGTCCGGCAATTTGGCTGGCTGGTGCGCCGACTCGGGTTCTTTGCCGGACCACAGCTTCCGGCCGTCACCATCCCAACCCGAAGTCCGCCACCTCCACGCCGCCCAGAGGAAGAACCATCTGACTGGATGAACGCCCATGCGGGTTGGTCAAGGCTCGACACCGACTCGAATCGGTTCTAGCTCCGTGGTCGTCCTGACACTCCTGGCCTGCTCCGGGCCGAACGCGACGAACGGCTCGCGAGTTGCTTGCTTCGCATCGTTCTGGAGCGTACCCCGTCATCGTGGCTTCCGGCTCGTTGCCGGCGAAGAGCGTGATCGCCGGCAGGACGGAGCACGGTCCGCGTCACACGAACGAGGCGAAGTCTCGTTCGAAGCGGGCACGCGGCTGGGCTCCGTAGACCGTGACCTTCGGCTCACCGCCGGCGAAGAGCACGACGGTCGGGAGCGACAGTACGCCGTACCGGCCTGATACGGCGAGGTTCTCGTCGACGTTCACTCGCACCAGCCGCACGCGGTTCTCCCACTCGGCCGCTAGCGCACGCAGATGCGGCTCGATCGCGTCGCACGGCTTGCACCACGGCGCCCAGAAGTCGACGATCACAGGGATCGGGGACGCGAGCACCTCCTCCGCGAAGGTCGCATCCGTCACCTCGTCCACTAGAGCCTCCCGACCAGCGCTCGCAGCCGGAGGAGCGGCACTTTCCAGATCGCCTCGGCGACGATCGAGCCGGTCATCTTCGACGCTCCCGCACGCCGTTCGACGAACGTGATGGGCACCTCGGTGATGCGGAGGCCTGCGCGGCGGACACGGTAGGTCGTCTCGATCTGGAACGCGTACCCGTGGGCCGAGAGGGCGTCCAGGTCGATCGCCTCGAGCGCGGCGCGCCGGAAGCATTTGAAGCCACCGGTCAGGTCGCGGACGCGCATCCCGAGAAGGATCTGTGCGTACAGGCACCCGCCCCGGGACACGAATCGCCGCAGCAGCCCCCAGTTCTCGGTTCCCCCGCCCGGTGTGTATCGAGATCCGAGGACGAGATCGGCGTCTTTGGCGGCGGCGATCAGCCGCGGCACGTCGACAGGGCTGTGCGAGAAGTCACAGTCCATCTCGAGAACGAGCTCTGCTCCCTCGGCGAGCGCCCAGCGGAAGCCGGCGATGTATGCGGGGCCGATTCCTTCCTTGCGCTCGCGGTGCAGGACCGAGAGCCACGGAAGCTCGGCTGCGAGCCGGTCTGCGATCACGCCGGTGCCGTCCGGCGACGCGTCGTCGATCACCAGCACGCGGTCGGAGGAGGTGTCCAGCGCGCCGCCGAGCTCGCGGATCATCGGCTCGAGGTTCTCCCGCTCGTTGTAGGTCGGCAGGCAGAGAACGGCGCGAGGCATCGCCGTATCATCGCGGGATGGCCAAGGCGCTGCCCCGGAACGCCGAGCTCGCGGACCAGCTCGACCTGCTCGCCGATCTCTCGGAGATTCTCGACGAGGAGTCGTTCAAGGTCATCGCATATCGGCGGGCGGCGACGAGGATCCGAGAGTCACCCCTCCCCGTAGCCGAGCTCGCGGTCGACGGGAAGGCCAAGGACCTCCCCGGGATCGGCCGGACGATCGAGAACAAGGTGGTGGAGGTCGTCAACGTCGGCGAGATGGAAGCGTTGACGCGGCGACGGCAGCGCGTGCCGGCTGGCGTCGTCGACTTCCTCCGGCTGCCCGGCGTCGGGCCGAAAACCGCCGCGCGGTTTTGGACACAGCTCGGCATCACGAGCCTTTCGAGCCTGAAGTCGGCAGCCGAGGACGGCCGTCTCCGCGAGCTTCCTGGGATGGGCGCACGGAGTGAGGAGAAGATCCTGAAGGCGCTCGAGGCCGGAGTCGGAGAGCAAGCCGAGCCCCGCCGGCTGCTCGGCACAGGGCTTCCGGCCGTACGGCGAGTCGCCGCAGAGCTCGAGGCTCATCCTGCCGCGATCGCCGTTTCCGAGGCGGGGAGCGTCCGGCGTCGGCGAGAGACCGTGCGCGACCTCGATCTCATCGCGACCTCGAGCGACGCGCCTGCGCTGATAGCTGCCTTCTGTGACGGGAAGTGGGTCGCCGAGGTCGTCGCGCGCGGTGATACGAAAGCGACGGTAGTGGGCCACGACGGGCTGCGCTTCGACCTGCGCGTCGTGCCTCCCGAGTGCTACGGGAACGTCCTCCAGCACTTCACGGGATCGAAGGACCACAACATCGCGTTGCGCGAGGAGGCACAGCGCCGTGGACTCTCGATCTCGGAGTACGGCGTGACGACGGTCGAGACCGGCGATGTCGTGACGCATGCGAGCGAGGACGAGCTCTACACGTACCTGGGCTATGCAGTGATGCCGCCTGAACTCCGCGAGGGTACGGACGAGATCACGGCTGCAAGGGAGCGCGCGCTGCCGGAGCTCGTGGAGCTAACTGATCTCCGCGGAGAGATGCACTGCCACTCGACGTGGTCCGCGGACGGGAGGAACACGATCGAGGAGATGGCGCGAGCGGCGAAGGGCCGCGGCTATCGATTTCTCTGCCTGACCGATCACTCCCACTATCTGCGTGACGGTCGCCTCGAGGCGCAGTGGGAGGAGATCGCCGCGGTCAACGCTCTTGTCAAGCCGTTTCGCGTGCTGCGCGGGATCGAGGCGAACATCCGCGCGGACGGTGCGCTCGACGTTCCCGACGACGTGCTCGCGCAGCTCGACTGGGTGATCGCGTCGCTGCACACCTCGTTCGACCGCAGCCCGACCGAGCGGATCCTGGGCGCGATCGACAACCCGCACGTCGACTGCATCGGCCATCTCACCGGACGACGCCTCCTGAAGCGAGAGGGTGCCGCCGTCGACGTCGAGCGGGTGGTCGAGCGTGCGCTGGAGACCGGAACTGCGCTCGAGATCAACTCGCAGTCCGACCGGCTCGACATGCGCGACACGCACGCGCGGCTCGCGAGCGAGGCCGGCGTCCGCATTCCGATCACGACGGACGCGCACTCGATCGGCGCACTCGACTACGCGGAGCTCGGCGTCGCCCAGGCCCGCCGCGCGTGGCTGACGAAGGAGCAGGTGTTGAACACGCGCTCCTGGCGCGAGATCCAGAAGCTCCGGACGTGAGTGCGTTTCGCGACGACGGCGCGCTGGCGCTCGACTGGGTTGCGTCATACCTCGAACGAGTCGGCGAGCTTCCGGTGCTGTCCTCGGTCGAGCCAGGGCAGATCCGCGCAGCGCTTCCGGAAGCGCCGCCCGACGAGCCCGAGTCGTTCGAGGAGGTCCTTCGCGACCTCGATGACGTCTTGCTCCCGGGCCTCACGCACTGGCAGAGCCCCCGCTTCTTCGCGTACTTCGCGACGACTGGCTCGGAGCCTGGGGTTCTCGCAGAGCTCCTCATCGCCGGGCTGAATCAGGTCGGGATCCTCTGGCGCACGTCTCCTGCGCTCCAGGAGCTCGAGGAAGTGACGCTCGACTGGCTGCGTCAGCTCGTCGGATTGCCCGAGGAGTTCCACGGCCACATCGAGGACACGGCATCGACCGGTGTGCTCGCGGCGTTGGCGGTCGCACGCATGTTGCGGCCTGCTCGCAGGGTCGTCGTCTGTTCCGAGCACGCGCACTCCGTGGCCGACAAGGCGGCGAGGCTGCTCGAGCTCGACCTGCGGAAAGTGCCAGTCGACGACGCGTTTCGGATGCGGCCCGAGCTCCTCGACCTCGACGACGCGTGTGCAGTCATCGCGACGATCGGGACGACCGGCGCCGCTGCTGTCGATCCGGTGCCGGCGATCGCGGACGCGTGCGAGGCGGCGGGCGTCTGGCTGCACGTCGATTCGGCCTACGCAGGCGCGGCGGCAATCTGCCCGGAGCTTCGCCACCACTTTGCAGGTTGGGAACGAGCCGACTCCATCGGCGTCAACCCGCACAAGTGGCTGGGCGTTCCTATGGACTGCTCGGCTCTGTGGACTCGACGGCCCGACGACCTTCGGCGTGCGTTCAGCCTCGTGCCGGAGTTCCTCCAGTCGCCCGACGACGCCGTGAACCTGAGCGAGCTCTCGATCCCGCTTGGACGCCGCTTTCGTGCTCTGAAGCTGTGGGCGGTGCTGCGCTGCTACGGGCGGCAAGGGTTGCAGGAACGGATCCGCGAGCACGTCCGACTCGCGGCGCTCTTCGAGGAGTGGGTGCGCGCGGAGCCGGGCTGGGAGGTCGTCGCACAGCGGAACTTCTCGCTCGTGTGCTTCCGGCGCGAGGGCACGGACGAGGAGAACGAGCGCCTTCTCGAGCGCGTGAACGATTCAGGTGAGGTGTTCCTCTCCCACGCGCGGCTCGGTGGTCGCTACTCGTTGCGGCTCGCGGTCGGCAACTTCCGGACGACGGAGCACGACGTGCGGCTCGCCTGGGAAGTCCTCAGGCGCGAGGCTGCGGCGCTCTGAGGTAGAGGCGCAAGGCGCGGAAGACCCGTCCGCCGTCCGCTGTACGAGCGAAGCGGCCACGCGCGAAGAGGCCGTTCTTTGTTCGCAGCGCAGCGTCCGCCCGCCCGACCTCGGCAGACGTAGCATGGGCTGCGCCGAGATCGACGTCTGACATCGTCGTGCGGGTCGAGCCGTTGACCTGCGTCGCGCGATACGAGAAGCAGGGCGCGCGGATGCAGCGGATGCCGGTGTCGACGACGCGGTAGTAGCCACCCGACACCGGCGCTTTCCCGGCGGGTGCGTAAACCACCGCGACCGCGAGGACTCCGAGCGAGCCGATGCCTTCGTACTCCCACGACTCGATGCCGGCCCGCACGAGTGCCCCGTCCGGGATCGACACGTCGAGTGGGTGGTGATCCTGGTTGACGGCCTTCGCGACGTAGCAGCGTGCGCTCCGCTTCCCATCCGTGCAACGTGTTCGAGCGCCGTTCGCGAGTGCGACCCAGTAGCCGCCGCACAGCGGGCTCGGGCAGAGCCGTGGATCGACGCTCACTGTGTACAGCGCACTCCCGATCGCCGGCTGTGTTCGTGCCGGCCCGACTGTGCTTCCTCCGACGACGATCGTGAGGAGCACGACGAGCCCGACTCGACTGGTCATCCTCGTACGATACGTCCGTGCGCCTCGTCGGCATCGGGATCGCGGCGGGGATCTTCTCCGCGTTCTTCGGAGTCGGAGGGGGCATTCTCGCCGTCCCGCTGCTCATCCTGTTCGTACACATCCCCGAGCGCGCCGCCGCGGCGACGTCGCTGCTTGCGATCGCGATCACTGCGACGGCGGGCGTCATCGTGTTCGCGTTCAGGGGTCACGTGGACATCGAGTACGCAGCGCTGGTCGGCCTGCCTGCGGCGGTGGGTGCGCTGGCCGGCACGTCACTCCAGCAGCGCGTTCGAACGAGCACGTTGACCTACGGATTCGCTGTGCTCTTGACCGGCGTCGGCGCGTGGCTTCTCGTCTCGTGAGCATCAGTACGATCGTGATCGGTATCTCCCTGGGGCTCGCCGCCGGGGTCATGGCCGGCCTCTTCGGCGTCGGTGGGGGAATCTTGTTCGTGCCGGCACTCGTCGCGCTCGGACTCGGCCAGATCGACGCGCAGGGTACGTCGCTGCTCGCGATTCTTCCGACGGTCGCAGCAGGCGCGTGGAATCAACGGCGGTACGGGAACCTTCGCGTGCGCACCGCAGTCGTCGTCGGCGTTGCGTCCGTCGTCGGCGTCGAGGTCGGCGCAAGGATCGTTCTCGAGCTGCCCGAGGATGCCGTTCGCCGGCTGTTCGCCCTACTCCTGTTCGCCGTCGCTGCGCAACTGGTCTGGCGGGCGCATCGCTCGACCGCGCGCTACCCTGATTCGCCGTGATCCGTCTCGCCGTGGCCGTCGGCGCGGGCCTGGCCGTTTCCGTGACTCTCGCAGCGGCGGCTCCCCCGCCGAAGGGCGTAGGCACTGCGTCGACGGCGGTTCTCGTACGTCTTACCGTTCCCGGACAGAGCACGGTCTCGCTCGGCGAGTTGCAGTGGCCGACGAGCACAGCGGCTGACGTCCAATCCTTCCAGTACCCGGACGACGGCTCGATCGTCAGCCTCGGCCGCTCGCGAGCGACGGTCTTCGCGCAATCGGGAGAAGCAGCTGCAGCTCAATCGTTCGCCGAGGTGATCGTGCTCTCGCTGTTCGGCGGCGAGGTGGTCGCCGCCCAGGTGACGGCATCCGCCTCCGCCGGCGCGAGCGCGAGGTCGGTCGGCGCCGACACCTCGGCGTCGCAGGTGCAAGGGCTTCGGGCTCTCGGGCAAGACATCTCGACGGTACCCGGGTCGACCGCCTCGCTCGAGGACTGGGGAACGCTCGCCGTTCTGACGCAGAGCAGCGGCACGCGTAAGGCCGGGCCGCCCGGCTCCCAGGGATCGGTCGCCGCGCTACGAGTTCTGCTGACAGCCGCTCATGGGGGGCTTCCGGCGGGCACCGAGATCCTCGTCGGAAGCGTGCAGGCCACCGCCGTGGCGGAGCTGTCCGCGAAACCCAGTCCCGATCCCGTGGGGCCACGCCCACCTCAGATCCGGCCGACGCCTCCGCGGGCACCCGAGCCCGATGTCGGCGGTGAGGTTCCCGGGGGGCCGGTGCTCGTCGCACCCGAGGTATCCGCCCGGTTCACTGGTGGGGGATACGTGTTTCCGGTGTACGGGACGGCGTCGTTCGGTGACAGCTTCGGCGGGCCGCGGCCGAACGTCCCGGGCGGGTGGCATCACGGTGAGGACATCTTCGCGGCGGCCGGCACGCCGCTCCTGGCCGTCGCCGACGGCACGCTGCACACGATCGGGTTCAACAAGCTCGGCGGCTACCGGCTCTGGCTGCGCGACACCGGCGGAAACGAGTTCTACTACGCGCACCTCTCCGCGTACTCGCCGCTTGCCGTCGAAGGGCGAAGCGTCGAGGCAGGCGACGTCATCGGCTTCGTGGGAGACACGGGCGACGCCGACGGCGGCTCGCCGCACCTCCACTTCGAGATCCATCCGGCTGCGATGGCCGGTCTGGGGTACGACGGAGTCGTCGCGCCCTATCCGATCCTGCTCGCCTGGCGGCGATCGGACGACATCTCCTTCGCAGCCGGACGGATCTACGTCCCCTCCGGACCGGGGTCTACGACACTCCCGCCCCCCGGAGCCGTTCTTCTCGAAGCCGATGACATCGGCCCGACGAGCGGTCTGGTTCCAGGCGCGCTCGAACGGGCTCTCAGCCGGTCGGGTTGATCAGCTATGCAGCAGGTTCGGCGCCGTTGCCGCCCTGGGCGGCCTCGGCAGCGGCATCGAGCTCGGCCTCGAGCTCGTCGAGCCCCTCGCCGTCGCCACCCGCGACCCTCTCCATGATCCACTCGCGCGTCGACTCGCCCGTCCACGGGTTGTAGAGGACGCCGAGCGTGACGCCGGTGAGCAGGATCACGCGGTTGCGGGCCTTGTGGCTCTTCCGCTTCGCCTTGCCCTGAAGGCGCTCCGAGGCATCCGAGAGCTCGGTGACGAGGCCCTGGAGCTGCTTCTGGAAGTCCTTCTCCGAGACCTTCTCCGCCTTGCCCTTGACACCGCGTCCCTTCGCCATCTGCCCGTAGAGGCCGCGTGCGGCGACGAAGGCGGCGAGGAGATCGTCGCGGAGATCCGGGTCCGTCATCGCCCGCTGAACGTACGGGCGCAGCGCCTCGCTGCTGAGCGCAGGCTTCTGCTTGGTCTTGCCCATTCGGGTACCACCTTTCTTCGACTCGACCTGAAGTATGTCGACTACGATCGTCCAGGTGCGCGCGGTCCTGTTTTTCGCACTGCATCCGAAGCGGTTGCTCGGACTCATCGGGGGGTTGTTCGCTGCGACGCTCTACGTCTGGTTCGCAGCTGTTCGCTCCGTTCCGGGCGTTCGGTCCCGCAAGTCGAATGCGCGAAGAGCCTGGCAGATGCGTGATCGCACGAGGTCATGAAGCGGCGTAGACGAGTGACGACTGAGCCTGTGCGGGCGCCCCGGCTTGGTCGCGACCGCCCCCGACGGCGCGCCAGTTTCCGACCATGCATCTAGCATCCTCGCGTGCTTCCGAAGGGCCTGATCTGCGCCGGTGGTGAGGCGACTCGACTCGGCGAGCTGACGCGAGTCGCGAACAAGCACCTGCTCCCGGTCGGGAGCTGGCCGATGATCTACTACCCGCTTCAGCTGCTGCAGCTCGCCGGTATACGCGACGTGCTGCTCGTGACGGGGAAGGGTCATGCGGGTCAGATGATCGATCTCCTCGGTGACGGCCGGCTCGCGCCGCGCGGTGGCGGCGACCCGATCCTCGAGCTGGATCTCACGTACAAGGTGCAGACCGAGCCGGGCGGGATCGCGCAGGTCGTCGGGATGGCGAGGGACTTCGCTGCCGGCGCCCCGCTCGTGGTCGTGCTGGGAGACAACATCTTCGAGTTCGCCCAGTCGGAGGCGCTGCACGAGTGGAGCGAGCGTCCGGACCGTGCACGGATCTTCGTCAAGGAAGTCGACGATCCCGAGAACTTCGGCGTCGTCGTGTACGACGACGAAGGTAGCGTCGCCGACATCGTCGAGAAAGCCGGTGTCGTCGACACCCGGTACGAGACCGCACCCTCGTCACATGCCGTCGTCGGCCTCTACTGCTATCCACCTGACGTCTTCGACGTCATCGCGAGGCTTGCACCGTCGACTCGAGGTGAGCTCGAGATCACGGATGTGAACCGTCACTACGCTGCCGGCGGCAGGCTCGACGCGCGCGAGGTCTCGGGCTGGTGGGAGGACGCGGGAAAGCACTGGAAGCACCTCGCGGACATCGGCCGCCGGATCGACGAGACCGGCGCGAACAAGCGAGATCCGGCGTGATCGAAGGTGTTGCGCGGATCCCGCTCCGCGTGCACGAGGACGATCGCGGCTGGTTTCTGGAGCTCCGGCGCGACACCGTCCTCCCGAAGCGAATGGCGCAGACGAACGTCTCGTTCTCCCGCGCGGGGGTGATCCGCGGGCTGCACTACCACGAGCGCGGTCAGGACGACCTGTTCGCGTGCCTTCGCGGCACGGCGCGGGTGGTCGTTCTCGACCGCTCGACCGGAGACACGTTCACCGAGGACATCGGCGAGGAGAACCCAATCGCCATCTACATTCCCGGCTATCACGCCCACGGGTTCGAGGCCCTGACGGACATCCTCTTCTGCTACCACGTCACCGTCGAGTTCGACCCCGACAACCCCGACGAACGCACGGTTCCCTGGAACGACTCGCGCGTTGCGCACCTATGGAGCTCAAGCGACCCGATCCTCTCCGCGCGGGACACCGTCGTCGAGTCCTGATCACGGGGGCGGGCGGCCAGCTCGGCCGTGCCCTTCAGCAGGAGTTCGCCGCGGATGACCTTGTGGCTCTGAGCCACAAGGAATGGGACATCGCCGACCCGCCTGGCAACAGTCTGTTGCAAAGTGGGTTCGACCTCGTCCTTCACGCGGCGGCCTGGACCGACGTCGACGGAGCGGAGGCCGATCCACAGAGTGCCGCTGCGGTGAACGTCGCCGGCACGGAGAACGTGGCGTCGCTCGGCGCGCCGCTCGTCGCATTCTCCACGGACTACGTGTTCGACGGTCGGAAGCGCGAGCCGTATGTCGAGTCCGACGGCCCGAATCCACTTTCGGCCTACGGACGGACGAAGCTCCAGGGGGAGGCCGCTGCGGGCGCGGAGGCCTGGATCGTGCGCACGTCCTGGCTCTTCGGTCCGACTGGCCACAACTTCGTGCGAACGATGCTTCGACTCGGCGCGCAGGGCGAGGAGGTGGCCGTGGTCGACGACCAGCGGGGTTGCCCCACCTACGTCGGCCATCTGGCGCACGCGGTGCGGGAGCTCGTCGACACAGCTCGGCCGCGCGGCGTCTGGCATCTCGCCGCCGACGGGGACTGCACGTGGGCCGATTTTGCCGAAGCGGTCTTCTTGGAGGCCGGCCTCGACTGCGGCGTACGACGGATCTCGACCGAGGAGCTCGGACGTCCAGCGCCGCGGCCCGCATATGCAGTCTTGCGAAGCGAGCGAGCGGGAGCGCCGACGCTCCCGAACTGGCGAGAGGGGCTTCGCGCATGCCTGGCTGCTCTCGGCGAGGGGTAGCCTTCTTCTCCTCATGCGCCTCCTCGTCACCGGCGGAGCCGGGTTCATCGGCTCGAACTTCGTCCACTACTGGCTCGAGCGGTACCCGGACGACCACCTCGTCGTCTACGACCTGTTGACCTACGCGGGCAACCGCGCGAGCCTCGACGACGTCGAGGACAGGCTCGTCTTCGTCCAGGGCGACATCTGCGACCGCGAGCTCGCGGAGAGAACCCTGCGCGAGGAGCAGATCGACGTCGTCGTGAACTTCGCGGCCGAGTCTCACAACAGCCTGGCCGTGCTGGATCCGACGCGGTTCTTCCGCACTAACGTCCTCGGAACCCAGACGCTCCTCGATGCAGCCCGCGCAGCCGGGGTGGTCGAGCGCTTCCACCACGTCTCGACCTGCGAGGTGTACGGCGACCTCGCACTTGACACGGACGAAGTGTTCACCGAGGAGTCTCCCTATCGGCCACGCACGCCCTACAATGCGTCGAAGGCTGGCGCCGACCACGCCGTACGCGCGTACTTCGAGACGTTCGGCCTGCCGGTGACGATCACGAACTGCTCGAACAACTACGGGGCGTACCAGTTCCCCGAGAAGGTCATCCCGCTCTTCACCACGAACGCGCTCGACGACCAGCCGCTTCCGATGTACGCGTCCACGCAGCACAAGCGCGAGTGGCTACACGTGCTCGACCACTGCGAGGCCATCGACCTCGTGTTGCGGAAGGGTCGCGACGGGGAGACGTACAACGTCGGCTCAGGCCTCGAGGCCACGATCGAGGAGATTGCCGATCTCGTCCTCGGGCTGACGGGTAAGCCGTCGACGCTGAAGTCGATCGTTCCGGACCGACCGGGCCACGACCGTCGGTACCTGCTCGACGCGAGCAAGATCCAGATGGAGCTCGGGTGGGCACCGGCGCACGGCTGGGAGGAGGGCCTCGCCGAGACGGTTGCGTGGTACGAGGCAAACAGGCTTTGGTGGGAGCCGCTCCGAGATCGCGCGCCCGTAGTCGAGACTTCCTGGCGGCCCTAACTCGGCGTGAGGGTTCGTGCAGCGGGCCTACAGCGGCCACGAAAGCCGACGACTTCAGGGATTTGCGCGACCGAAGCTCCGCGAGATCAGACTTCGGTCCTGCGCACGATTAAAGCCTTCGCGTCGACTGCCGAGAACACAAACAGTTAACCCTGCGGAGCTAGCCTGACTCTGTCCGTGCGACCTCTATTCGCCGTTCTCGCGCTTGCCGTGGTCGTCGCGACTGCGTCGGCGCAGCCTGCGCCTCCAGCCGCAATTCCCGGCGAGGCGCTGTTCGTGATCTCCGGCAGGGGCTATGGCCACGGCGTGGGAATGAGCCAGTACGGCGCCTACGGCATGGCCAAGGCGGGATTCACGTACGACGAGATCCTGCGCCACTACTACACCGGAGTCGACCTCGGGCCCGCGCCCACCAAGGAGGTTCGCGTACTCCTCGCCGAGGGTCGGCGGGCCGTCACGATCGCCTCGACGGTCCCGTTCACGATCCGCGATGCGACAGGCGCGAGCTTCCGGATTCCCGCCGGCGCGATGACGCTCCGCACGAATCTCGAGCTCTCGACCGTGGAAGGGCCTGCAGTCGCCGTCGCGCCGCTGGTCGTTCGGCCCGCCAAAGCGGCTCCGCTCTCGCTCGACGGCCACCCCTCTCGCGGAAGCCTCCAGATCACCGCGCAGGATGGCTTCCTGCGAGCCGTGAACCTTGTTGCCCTCGAGAGCTACCTCCAAGGGGTCGTCGCGGGCGAGATGCCGTACTCGTGGCCGCTGGACGCGCTGCGCGCGCAGGCCGTGGCGGCGCGCTCCTACGCTCTCGCGAACCTGGTCAAGGGGAAGCCGTTCGACCTGTACGCAGATGTGCGGAGTCAGGTGTACCTCGGTGTCGCGGGAGAGAAGCCGAGGACGACGGAGGCCGTGCGATCGACAGCCGGCGAGGTCGTCCTCTACGGCGGCAAGGTCGCGTCCACGCTCTACTTCTCGACTTCGGGAGGGAAGACCGCGAGCGCAGCCGACGTGTTCGGCGCTGCCATCCCGTACCTCGTCTCGCGTCCGGATCCGTGGGACAAGCTCTCGCCGTACCACCGCTGGGGGCCGATTCTCCTCGGAGCTCGCACGGTTCAGGCCAAGCTCGGTGTCGACGAACGTGTCCTCGATGCGATGCCGACCACGGCCACGTCGGGTCGCCTCCGCACGCTCGCTGTTCAGACGACAGCCGGTTCGGAGGCCGTTCCGGCCTCGCTCGTGCGAACGGCACTAGGGCTCCGCTCCACCTGGCTCACGATCGGCGTTCTCCGACTCGATCGTCCGAGCGGCTCCCTGGTGTACGGATCGAGCGTTCGGTTGAGCGGGCTCAGTCGCGGTCTGACGTCCCCGGTTCTCGCGTCCTCGGCGGACGGAGCAACGTGGGCGCAGATCGGCCCGCTCGCACGCGAGCCGAACAACGCCGTCTCGGCCACGGTGAAGCCGGTTCGCACGACGCGGTACCGGATCGAGGTCGAGGGCGCTACGTCGCCGGCGCTCCTCGTCCAGGTTGTCCCGCGGCTGCAACTCGCTCAGTCGTCCGATCTGAGCGCCCTCGTCGGGACGGTCCGTCCAAAGCGGACGGGCGCCGTGATCTCGGTCGAGCGGAAGAGTGGTTCGAGCTGGCTCGAAGTGGCGCAGGCGACGGTGGACGAAACAGGCGCTTTTCGGGTGGAGCTCACGCCTTCCCCGGGCACGTACCGCGCCCGAATCGCGGCCACCGACGGTCTCGCGGCAGGACTGTCCTCGCCCCTGGTGATCACGGGATGACCCGCCTGGCGCTTGCCGTTGCGGCCGTGTCGGTCCTCTTGCTGGCGGCCCCCGCCTACGCGGATGCGACGCGCGTGGCAGTCGGGCTCCAGCCTGGCGCCGACGGGGCTGCAATCAGCGCGGAGATCGAGCGGCGGACAGGCTCGAAGCCCGAGAGCCTCGCACCGATTCCCGCTCTCCTCGTCGACCTCCCTCGCGGACGCTCGCTGCGTGGCATTCGTGGGATCCGCTACGTCGAGCAGCTCGTGCGCCGCCGGCTCGCGTTCACTCCGACGGACCCACTCGTCTCGAAGCAGTGGTACCTGACCCAGAGCCGGTTCTACGAGCCATGGTTGACGTTGCCCGCATTCGAGCGCGTCCCCGTGGCGGTGATCGACTCCGGCGTCGACACGGGCCATCCCGAGCTCGCCGGCAAGGTTCTCGGCGCGAAGAGCTTCGTCGGCGGCTCCGCGCGGCAAGACACCCTCGGGCACGGGACGTTCGTAGCGGGGCTCATCGCGGCGGGGGTCGACAACGGGATCGGAATCGCCGGTCTCGCGCCCTCGGCGGAGCTCCTCGTCGCGAAGGTCGTGACCCGCTCTCGGGCGATTCCGGTCGAGGCCGAAGCAAAGGCGATCCGCTGGGCGGTCGAGCACGGGGCGCGCGTGATCAACATGAGCCTCGGCGGAGTTCGCGACCCACTCGATCCGAGCCGTGATACGTACTCGCGACTCGAGGCGGACGCGGTCGCCTACGCGGTCTCGAACGGCGCCGTCGTCGTGGCTGCCGTCGGCAACAGCCCGGACGGGCAGGCGTCGGGAACGTACGCGAGCTATCCGGCTGCGCTTCCACACGTCCTCGGCGTCAGTGCCACCAACGACACGGGAGACGTGCCTGACTTCTCGAACCGCGATCGGATCTTCAACGACATCGCGGCGCCCGGACTGCAGATCATCTCGCTCCTGCCGCGAACCCTGACCGCCCGATTCCCCGCCTGCGTCGAACAGGGCTACTCGAGCTGTGGGCCCGAGGAGTATCGGGAGTCGCAGGGGACGTCGTTCGCCGCGCCGCAGGTGAGTGCGGCTGCGGCTGTCCTCCTCAGCCTTCGGCCTACTCTCCGACCCGAGCAGGTGTCCCAGATTCTCCGGAACACGACCGTCGACCTGAACGAGTCGACAGGATGCAGTGCCTGTGCGCTCGGACGTGACGCGTACTCGGGATGGGGGAGACTCGACATGACGGCCGCGATTGCGGCTCTTTCGAAGCCGCTGCCGCTGCGCGACTTCTACGAGGCCAATGACGACGCCGGATCGCGTGCCTACCCGACGTCCGGCTCGAACCGCCGCATCAAGGCGACCGTCGACTTCTGGGATGACCAGGACGACGTGTACGCGATTCGATTGAGGAAGGGCCAGCCCGTCTATGTCGGGCTGACGGGGTCCGATACGAGCGTTGATCTGAGCCTCGCGTTCTGGCTTCCCCAGGCGCGCTCGATCGAGAGCGTCTCGAGCCTTCGTTTCCGTGCGCGTGTTTCGGCGCGGAACGGGTCACGCCAGTACCTGTCATACCGCGCCCGCTCGGCGGGCACGTACTTCGTGCAGGTGCGGATGTCCAGCCCTGGCGTCACGCGCTACCGGCTGACCATCATCAAGGCCTGACGCCCTCTACAGCAGCTCGTCCTCGGGAACGTGCCGTAGGACGCGCGCCGGGTTCCCGATGACGATGACGCGGGGCGGAACGTCTTTGGTGACGACCGCGCCGGCGCCTACGAACGCCTCCTCGCCGATCTCGACGCCAGGGCAGAGAATCGCTCCGCCGCCGACGCGCGCACCCCGCCTGATCGTAGGGCCCCTCATCAGCTCGTGGCGTCTCTCCGTGCGACCCATGAAATTGTCGTTCGTGGTCACGACACACGGCGCGATGAACACGTGCTCCTCGAGCGTCGAGTACGCGGTGATGTAGGCCTCCGCCTGAATCTTCGTCATCGCGCCGATCGTCGTGTCGTTCTCGACGAGGGAGCCGCGCCCGAGGACGACGTCGTCTCCTACAGTCACGCGCTCGCGCACGCACGATTGATCGCCGAGGATCACGCGGGCACCGATCTGCGAGCCGGCGAAGACGATCGCAGCGGTCGAGACGATCGTGCCGTCGCCGATCTCCGTGGGCGGAAGCGGTTCGCGCTTGGTGGTCGAGCGACGCGAGAGTGCCGGCTGCTTGCCGACGACTGCGTTCTCGAGCACCTTCACTCCCTCGCCGAGGATCGTTCCCGGGTAGACCGTGGCGGTTGGATGGACCTCAGCGGCCATTCAACGACGTGGTGAGCATGTCGAGCGCACGGACGACGCGCGCGCCGTCGGTCGCCACCTTTTGCCGGTCGCCTTCGCCGGAGACGAGCTTCAGGAACTCGATGCACTCGAGCTTGAGCGGCTCGTCGCTCGCGATCCGCGGGCTGAAGATGTCCCCGGTACGTGTCTGCCATTCGCCGTAGCGGTCTGACGGCCGCCAGGGCGCCTTCTCGTAGATGGTCACCTTTCGCTCCAGCTCCATGTCGTCGAAGACCACCATCTTCTCGGTTCCGACGACGGTGATCTTGCGCATCTTGTGCGGGTCGAGCCAGGAGAGGTGCATGTGCGCGATCCTCCCGGAAGGGAAGCGGAGATAGCAGAAGACGACGTCTTCCACGCCGCTCGTGAGGAAGTCTCTGCCGAAAGCGTCGGCCTGCTCGGGATCCTCGTCGAGGAGGTAGAGGATCACGGACAGGTCGTGGACGCCGAGCGACCAGAGCGCGTTCTCGTTCGAGCGGATGATCCCGAGGTTCTGCCGGTTTCCGTAGACGCAGAGAACGTCGCCGAGCTCACCCGCCGAGATCATCTCCTTCACCCGTCTGACGCCGGGGTGGTAGAGGAGCAGGTGGCCGGGCATGAGCACCAGATCGCGCTCGGCCGCGAGGGACACCAGCTCGTCCATCTCGTGCCCCTTCATCGCGGGCGGCTTCTCTACGAGCACGTGCTTGCCGGCCTCGAGCGCCCGCTGGGCGAGCTCGAAGTGCGTCGGCACCGGGGTCGCGACCACGACCGCGTCGAGCTCGGAGTCGCCGAGCATCTCGTCGAACGAGCCGGTGAACCGCGCCTGCGCGTAGCGCGACGCGATGTCGCGTCGCTCGGGCTCGGAGTCGCAGAGCCACGTGAGCTCCGCCAACTCGGCGAAGTTGCGCGCGAGGTTCGGCCCCCAATGCCCAAGCCCCGCCACTCCGATCCGAGTGGTCACGGCGTGGCCACCGTAGGAGCGAGACTCGCCTCGCCCTCGACTCGGAGCAGCCACCGCCTCACAGCTTCCAGACCTTGTCCGAGTGCGTCCCGTTCCTCCCGGTGGCATTGCGCAGGTCGACGACGAGGTCAGCATCCTCCACGAGCTGGTCGTAGTCGATGCCGGAGTGGTTCGTCACGACGACCACGCAGTCGTAGGCGCCTGCGTCGAGTGGCGACGAGCTCATCTCGACTCCGTTCTCCGTGAACGAGGGAACGTGCGGGTCGTGGTAGGCGACGTCCGCGCCGGCGTTCTGGAGCAGGCTGATCAACTTCACGGCCGGCGATTCGCGCGTGTCCGAGATGTCGGGCTTGTACGCCACGCCGAGGACGAGGATTCGGGACCCCTTCAGCGAGCGCTGCCGGGAGTGGTTCAAGGCCTGCGAGACGACCGAGCGGCAGTAGTACGGCATCGATTCGTTGACCTTCCCGGCGAGCTCGATGAACTCGGTGTAGAAGCCGTACTCGCGCGCCTTCCAGGTGAGGTAGAAGGGATCGATCGGGATGCAGTGCCCGCCCAGGCCGGGGCCCGGCTTGAACGGCATGAATCCGAACGGCTTGGTCGCCGCCGCGTCGATGACCTCCCACACGTCGATGTTCATCCGATCGCAGAGCTGCGCGAGCTCGTTGACGAGCGCGATGTTGACCGAGCGAAAGATGTTCTCCAGGAGCTTCGTCAGCTCGGCCGCCTCGGGAGACGACACGGGGTGGACGACGTCGATCGCGGACGAGTAGAGGGCGACTGCCGCCGCCGTCGAGCCTTCGTCGATTCCGCCGACGACCTTCGTGACGGTCTTCGTCGTCCAGTCCTCGCGGCCGGGATCAACTCGCTCGGGGGAGAATGCGAGGTGGAAGTCGTGCCCTGCGCGGAGACCGCTTCCCATCTCGAGCACCGGGAGCACCTGTTCGCGCGTCGTCCCTGGATACGTCGTCGACTCGAGGACGACGAGGTGCCCAGGCCGAAGGCGCTTGGCGATCTCCTCGGCTGCGGAGACGAGGATCCTGAGGTCCGGCTCGCGCTGGCGCGAGAGCGGCGTCGGGAGCGCGACGAGAATCGCGTCCGCATCGCGGAGCTCGTCGTAGTCCGTCGTGGCGCTGACACGGCCGTCCTCCACGAGCGGCCGGAGCGTCTCCGACGGGAGGTCCTCGATGTAGCTCTCCCCGCGGTTCAGCTGCGCGACCCGATCCGCGTCGACGTCGACGAGCAGCACGCTCTTGCCCGCGTCCGCGAACACGCGTGCGAGCGGGAGGCCGACGTACCCGGCTCCGACGATTGCGACGTCTCGCTTCATCGGCCGGGGATCGTAGCGACCAGCACCTGAGCGATCCGCTCGGAGGCGTGCCCATCGCCGTAGAGAACCGGCAGCCGAGGCGGCATTGCAGCGGTTTCAACCGCCTCTGCGATGGCTCCCGGATCGTCGTCCACGAGGACGTTGGCACCCAGCACGACCGTGTCGATCCACTCCGTCGAGGGTCGCGTCGTCACGCACGGCACGCCGTACCAGTACGCCTCCTTCTGGAGTCCTCCGGAGTCGGTGACGATCACGCGAGCCTGGGATGCGAGCGACGCCAGCTCGAGGTAGCCGAGCGGCTCGATCAAGCGCACGTGCCCGCCGAGCTCGATCCCCTCGCTCTGGATGCGAGCGCGCGTTCGCGGGTGCACCGGAAACACGACGAGCTCGTCGATGCCGTTCAGGCCTTCAACGATCCTGCCGAGGCGCGGCTGCTCGACGTTCGCCTGGCGGTGGACGGTTGCGACGACATACGAGCGCGGCTCGTACGGGACGGGAAAGCGCGCGCGCGCGATCGGCGTGAAGACGCGGTTCGCGTCGGCCATCACGTCGCCGACGACGTAGATCCGACCCATGACACCCTCGTCGTTCAGCGTTGTTCGCGAGCGATCATCAGGGCAGAAGAGGAGCCACGAGAGGCGATCGGTCTCGATCCGGTTGTGCTCTTCGGGCATGGAGAGATCGCCGCTGCGGAGCCCCGCCTCGACGTGGGCGAGAGGGACGGACACGTCGCCGGCCGCGCGTGCGCCGGCAAGCGTCGAGTTCGTGTCCCCGTAGACGAGCACGAGGTCGGGCGACTCCGCTGCGATCCGCTCCGCGACAGCCGGCGTCATCGTCGCCGGGTCGGAAGAGTGCAGGTCGAGCCTGTAGCGCGGCTCTGCGAGGCCGAGCTGATCGAAGAAGACCTGGGACAGCACGTGGTACCAGTGCTGCCCGGTGTGCAGAACGACCTCGTCGATCCCAGCAGCCCGCAACGCGGCGGATAGCGCCGCCGCCTTGATGAACTGCGGCCGGTTCCCGACGACGGTGAAGACCTTCACGCGCGAAAGCCTATGGAGATGCTCCGGTCGGACAACGGCCGTCGCTTCCCCAGACGGATCGCGTTTCTCTCTCCGTAGGTCGCGTATCCCGCATACTGCACTGTCGTGGAGGACGGCCACACCGGCGCCCGCACGTTCCTGATCGCGGACGTGCGCGGGTATTCGCGCTACACCGAGCAGTACGGAGACGAGGCAGCTGCACGCCTCGCTGCGAGGTTCGCCGAGCTCGTAGGCGACGGCGCCGAGGCGCACGGCGGCGAGATCGTCGAGATGCGAGGCGACGAAGCCCTCGCCGTCTTCGCGTCCGCGCGTCAGGCGATTCGCGCGGCGATCGATCTCCAGGAGCAGTTCGACGAGCAGACAGTGGTGAACTCCGAGCTTCCGCTCCGGGTCGGCATCGGCATCGACTCGGGAGAGGCGGTGCAACTCGAGGACGGCAGCTTCCGGGGAGCTGCGCTCAACGTCGCAGCCCGTCTCTGCGGACGTGCCCACGGTGGCCAGACGCTCGTGAGCGAGGCGACCTACCGGCTTGCCGGTCAGCTCGCCGGGGTCGAGTACACCGACCGAGGCCGAGTGCGTCTGAAGAACATTCCCGACCCGATTCACATCCTCCAGGCGTACTCGGAGCTCGAAACGCCGCCTCCCAGTCGGTGGGTGCTCATGTTCTTCGGCAAGCCCGGTCGAACGCTCGGCTGGAAGCTTGGGCTCGTCGTCGTGCTGATCGCCGCAGCTACGGCCGCCGGCGTCGTCTATCTGACGGCGGACGATCACACCGAGCGGAGTACCGCCTCACCGCTGGAAACGACCGAGACTCAGGTGCCGACTGCTCTTTCGCCCGAGGCGGGGCTGGACGCAGTGGTTCCGGCAGAGCTCTGGGCGAACTGCCAGTTGCAAACGGTCCCGGAGCCGGATGCCGCCGAGACTGCGGTGTGCCTACCGCCGAGCGGAGCCCCCGATCGTTGGGAGATCTCGAGCTATCCGAGCGGCGCGGCTCTCGAGGCCGCATACGCCGGAGAGCTGCGCCGTCGCGAGGACATCGTGCGCGGCGAAGGAAAGTGCAACGCATTTTCTTGGGGCGGCGAGCGCACCTGGCTGCACGGCCCCGACAAGCCGGGAGGGAGGGCGTTCTGCTACTTCGACGGCGACGACGCCGTCATCGTCTGGACGCATCAACGTCTCGGGCAGCCGACGCACCGAGACATCCTGGCGATCGCCCGCGAAGGAGGGAGTGACCACGCACGTCTCACGCACTGGTGGCGTCCGTGGCATCACCTCGTCGGCAAGGCGAACTGATCGGGAGCAGTTCGAACCGATTCGAGCGCGACCGATCTGCCCAGCTCCGAGTTGATGACGTTGGCCGACTGCTCGTACCAGCGTAGCGCCGCCTTCTCGAGCTTCGGTGATCAGCGTTCGGCGTCGGTCACGCCGGTCGGGAAGCCTTACAGGATGCTCACTTTCGCTGCCGAATATTCGAGGTGATGCGATTGAAGCTCGCTGTCGTAGTGATGGGCATCTGGGCGGCAGTCGCCGTGACTGGAGCATCGGCCGCGGACTTCGAAGGCGATAACGGCGCGTGTCGTGAAACGCCTGGTGAGGCTCTTCTGCTCCGATGTCCGACGGGGTATGTCGGAGTGCCGTATGAAATCGTGATCGAGTCCGAGGAGGGCTCGGGCTGCGAACCGTACGACTGGTTCGAGGTCGTCAACGGTGCGCTTCCGGCGGGGCTCGCGATGACGAGAGACGGTGTCATCTCCGGCGTCCCCACGAGCTCTGGCCTGGTGCGTTTCTGGCTGTGGAATCACGACCTGACGGCGGCGCAAGGGGGACCTTCCTGGTGCGAACGCGAGGATCGATCGGAACGCGAGTTCAGCATCCCGATCGACCCCGGACTCGCGATCATCAACTCGTCCCTCAAACCGGCCACCAGTGGCCAGCCCTATACCGAGACACTCGTGGCGAAGCAGGTTGTGAGCCTGAACCCGCTCACCGGCTCCGACGTGCAGGCGACCTGGTCCTTGCAGTCGGGAGCGCTTCCTCCAGGCATCACCCTCTCGACATCTGGCGTCTTGAGCGGAACACCCGCTTCCGAGGGGAGCTACGCGTTCGTCGTCAAGGCTCAGAACGTCAGCCCCGTTGACACGGAGACATACACGCTCACCGTGCGGCAGCCCGTCGTGGTGAAGTCGCCGTTCGCACCGGTACAGCGGCCGACCGCTGAGGTTGGCATCCGTTTTGGAAAGACCGTCACGGCAACGGGAGGGAGCGGCACGTATACATGGTCGCTGTCCTCCGGTGCGTTGCCCTCGGGGCTCGCGCTCAATGCGAGCAAGGGCACGCTCTCCGGAACTCCTCAGGCTGCTGGCAACTTCGCGTTCGGCCTGAGCGCGACAGACGCCGAAGGGCGCGTGGCGACCGTGAACGCCTTTCTGACTGTTGCCCCGAGACTTGCGATCAAGACGCTCCGCCTGACGGATGCGAAGCTGAGACGTCCATACCGTGCGGCGCTCGTCACGGTCGGAGGCGTCGCGCCCCTGAAATGGAGAGTTGTTCGCGGAAAGCTCCCGTCGGGCGTGCGGCTCTCGCAGAAACTCGGGACGCTCGCTGGGACTCCGCGTCGGATCGGAACGTACCGCGTGCTGGTGGAGGCAAGGGACGCACTTGGCGCGAGGTCGCAGAGGACGCTGGTGCTCCTCGTGGAGAAATAGCTGTCGCGGCAGGCGCGCGGGCACCTCGACGAGCGCGGCCGGGAGCCCAGAGCAAGACGGCGGAGGCCGCTCCAGTCGGCGTTCCACTACCGGACGGCTCGAGGACCTGCCCGGAGGGAAGACGACGTCTGACTACAGCCTCTTCAACGTCTGGGCCGTGAGTCCAGACGGCAATACGAGATCCTCGTCGCCCGCAAGGCAGTTAGAGAGCCATGGCAGCCGTGACACGCGCCGCCCGATGCTTTGCTGACGCGGTAGTCGACGACGCCCTCTCGCCCGACTTTCCGCGCGCCTCGGCGTCCTGCGTGTCGCGGGTGGCTCACCCGCCGAGTAAGTGTGGCCGCTTTGAAGTCGTCGGCCCAGGGAACCTGCGGCGGCGAGCCGGTGTATCCGCAGCAGCATCCAAACAGGAGGAGGTCCGTTCATGCGGAAGTCACTGATCATCGCCGCCGTCGTGGCGCTTGCATGTGCGAGTACAGCCTTCGCGGGGGGCTGGGCGACCGTGAAGCTCAACTCGTCACCGAAGGGTCTGACCGCGGACGAGCCGTGGGTGGTCGACATCACCGTGCTCCAGCACGGCCTTGCCAGCCAGCCGCTCTGCTGCCTGAAGCCGACCGTGACGATCCGCAGGGTCGCGTCGGTGCGCTCGACGAGCGCGATCCGCAAGCCGCTGACCTTCAGCGCGCGACCGACGAGTCGCACAGGCGTCTACCGCGCACGCGTCGTGTT
Source organism: Gaiellaceae bacterium (assembly GCA_050697935.1). Taxonomy (GTDB): domain Bacteria; phylum Actinomycetota; class Thermoleophilia; order Gaiellales; family Gaiellaceae; genus GMQP-bins7. The sequence continues at coordinate 37,130 of JBOHAY010000149.1, forward strand.
CCCGAGCGCGGGCACCTGGCGCTACGGGGTCTTTGACGCCTTCACGGAGTACGGCGGCGCTCGCACGCACAGGTTCGCACCGGTGAAGATCTTGGCCCCGAACACCTAGGCTGCGAACACGTCCTTCACGACGACTGCCCGGTCGACCCCACGGTCCACCGGCGCTCGAGCTTCGCGAGGCTCTCAGTAATCTCCGCGAAGTACTCCAGTCGCGGCGAGCCTTCGACGATGAAGCGCGCGCGAGCCACTTCATCGCCGCCCTCGAACCTCGGCGAGCAAGGGCGCGCGCGGCGCAACGGAAGGCACCCCCGCCTCCTGTCAATCGAGACGTCTTGGCTCAGCTGACGGCTTCGAGCACCTCGGCAGCTCGGGAGACGTGCGTGGGTGGGTCGTCTTGCCCTCTGTTGCCCCCTCCAGACCTCGTAGCTTGCTCGCGCCCCGTCGTGCGCGGGATGATCCAGGCGTGCGTTCCGACCTACCGTCCGGCACCGTCACCTTCCTCTTCACGGACATCGAAGGCTCGACGCTCCTTCTGAGCGAGCTCGGCGCTGAGGCCTACGCGGATGCGCTCGCCGGCCATCGGCGGGTGATCCGAGAGGCATGCGCTACGCATGGCGGAGCCGAGGTCGACACCCAGGGCGATGCCTTCTTCTTCGCTTTTCCAACTGCACCAGGCGCGCTCGCGGCGGCGGCGGATCTCACGGAGGCCCTTCACCCAGCCGGTCGGATTCGCGTCCGCGTCGGCCTGCACACTGGGACGCCGCTCCTCGGCGACGAGGGGTACGTCGGTCACGACGTGCACCGAGCCGCGCGTATCGTCGCGGCCGGGCACGGAGGACAAGTGCTCGTCTCCGCCTCGACGGCAACGCTTATCGAGACCGAGCTCACCGACCTGGGTGAGCACCGCTTCAAGGATCTCGGCGCGCCTGAGCGCGTGTACCAGCTCGGTGACGGTGAGTTCGGTCAGCTCAGGTCGCTGTACCGGACGAACCTCCCTGTTCCTGCGACCCCATTCCTCGGTCGCGAGCGCGAGCTACACGAGGTCGCCGAGCTGCTCGCGCGCGAGGATGCGCGCCTCGTCACGCTCACCGGCCCCGGTGGCACGGGCAAGACCAGACTCGCTCTGCAGGCTGCGGCCGAAGCCTCTGATGGCTTCCCCGACGGCGTCTTCTGGGTTCCGCTTGCACCACTACGAGACGTCTCACTGCTCGAGACGACCTTCGCCCAGGCACTCGAGGTGAGCGAGCAGCCGGGAATCGCGATCGCCGACTCGATCGTCAAGTCCTTCGCGGGCAAGCGTGCTCTCATCGTCGTCGACAACTGCGAGCACCTCCTCGATGCTGCCGCGGCGCTCCTACGAAAACTCGGTGAGGGCTGTCCGCAGATCGTAATCTCGGCCTCGAGCCGAGAACGCCTCGGTCTGCGCGCCGAGCGCGTCTACGCGGTGCCGCCGATGTCGCCCTTGGACGCCGAGCTCCTCTTCTGCGAGCGGGCGCTTGCTGTCGCCAGTGATTTCGAGCCGGACGAGAACGTCGCTGCGATCTGCGATGCCGTGGACGGGCTCCCGCTTGCAGTTGAGCTCGCGGCAGTGCGCGCCCGCTCGCTCTCAACGCAAGCGATCCGCGAGCGCCTCGGGGAGCGCCTCGGCCTGCTCAGCTCGCGTGACCGCGATGTCGACGAACGCCAGCGCACGCTCGAGGCGACAATCGCCTGGTCGTACGAGCTCCTCCATCCCGAAGAACAGCGGGCACTACGGGCGCTCTCGGTCTTCGCCGGCGGCTGCACGCTTGAAGCGGCCGAAGCGACCGCCGGAGCTGACCTCGACCTCCTTGAGTCGCTCTTCGACAAGAGCCTGATCAGGCACCGGGTCGACGAGGCAGGTCAAGACCGCTACTGGATGCTGGAGACGATCCGGGAGTACATGGCAATGCGGCTGGCAGAAGCTGGTGCGAGCGATTTGGCCAGGACCGCGCACCGTGAGTACTTCGTGCGGCAAGGAGCCGATCTCGCCATCACCGAGGCAATGCCGGGTCCGGAGATAAACCGCTTCAAGGCAGACCGCGCCAACTACCGCATCGTGCTCCTGGATGCGGTGGCAAACGCCGACGGGCAGACGGCGATTCCGCTCGCCGCCTCGCTCGGCTGGATCTGGTACCAGGTTGGAGAGCTCGCCGACAGCTATGCGTTGCTCCGGTCAGTCCTCGCGCTGCCCGGCGGAGACGACCGCGACCGAGGCTTCATATGTAGGTCAGCGGGTGATCTTGCAGCCGAGCTCGACGACTACGAGGAGGCGAACCGCCTGTTCGATCAGGCCGACGTATACGCAGCAGCCTGCGAGGATCGGTTACTCGAGCACAAGATCATGCACTCGCGCGCATACCGTTCCATTCGCGTCGGTGACTATGCACAGGCCGCCGAATGGGCGATAGGCGCCGCCGGTGTAGCCCGAGCGCACGGCTTTCACGATCTGGAGATCGGTGCACGTTGGCTGCAACTTCAGGCAATGCGGATGGCGGGGACCGACCGCGACGAGCCTGACGTGCGGGCACTTGAGCGATGCATTCCGGTTGCCGGATCGCTTCTTCAGCGCTCAGCTGAAGCGGAAAACGTAACGATTGAGGCGCAAACGCATGCCGAGCTAGGCGCTGTGTACCTGGGCCTGTCTCGATACGAGGAGGCGCTTCCCCATCAGCAGGCTTCTCTTCGGTTCGAGGCGACCACCGGAAGACGCTGGGTGCTACTCGACATCATCGCGATCGGAACAGTCTCCGGCCGGCTCGGGGATCATGTCGCCGCGGTGCGACTGGCCTCCTTTGCCCGCTGCCAGCACGAGCTCGAAGGACGCTCTCTGGATAGGGACGATGTCCGTTCTCTCGGTCGAATAGAGGCTGAGGGCCGCGCCGCCCTCGGCGACGCGGGCTACGAGGCCGAAGCTCGTCAGGGTGCGGCAATGACGCTCGACGAGGCGATCGAGGTGGCTCTGAGCCTCGCGCCCGATTCGTGATCGATCACGTCCTCGACGTCCATCTGCTCGGCGCGACTCGTGAAGCCGACCAGGTCCGCGAAGAGGACCGTTATCACCTTGCGCTACTCCCGCTGCTCTCGGGGGGCAACGAGCGTAGCTCCCACAACGACCGCAGAAGGGCGAGTCGTCAGCGTTCTGATGGTGACACTTAGTGCAAACCAACACTGTCGCTACCCTCTCGTCCTCTCCCATCGCCTCGCGCCAATCCGAGGTTGCGTGCGTGATTGACCTGTTCACCCGGGTCCCATAGAGTCGTCGTTACCAACTGAGGAGGGTAAGACCATGAGTGAGGGCGGGCAAGGCGAGGGCGAGGGTGAACATGACTTCGCCGTGACGCGGTACGTCCCCGAAGGACAGCCACTCTTCGACGAGGATCTCCCGATCTTCCTCGTGCAAGTGAAGAGCGACACCGCTATCGGGGCCGAAATGCTCAGGGATCCGATCGGCGTTCTCCGTGAGAGGGTTCCCGAGCTCAGGTCGAGACTTAGCGAGCCGGACGTCCGTGCGATGGTCCTCCGGGTCAATGCAGAGGTTCCCGCCAACCCCAGGCACCGAAGCGACGTGTGGATTCTCTATCCGGGCTCGACGACCGCTGTCGGCGTCCAGTTCAAATACGACCGGTAACGGCCTGCCTAGGTCCGCGCAGGGACGACGGCCGTCCTAGACGGCCATTCCGTCCCTTCCTCAGGGAGCCCCCCGGTACCCTCAGAGTCCCTCCGCTGAGCTCCGCGGAGACATCGGTTGGCGGATGGGCCGTGAAGGATTCGAACCTTCGACCTTGGGTTAAGAGATGCTCGTTGAGCCAGCGGTGACGAGAGCGGCCGATACACGGCCTGCGCTCCGCGGCTTCCCAACGTCCCATCGTCTCGTGCCGTATCCGTGTACCTGGTTGCCAGCTTGTTGTCCCCACGCCAGAGAACTCGCCTGCTACGGCTGACCCCGCCTTATGTCGCCGGTGAGGTGACGATCTTGGCGCGCAGACGTTTCGCACCTGCCCCCTCATTCGGGACCAGTCGAGTTCGTTCGAGAGGATTACGGTGGAGAGGGGGCGCGAAGGAGATGTGCCCGTCTCGTTTGACCTAGGCTGCCGGAACATCGAAGAGCAGCGCAACGTACTCGCGTACGAGCGCGAGTTGGCGGCGCATGATCTCGCGATCATTCATCGCGCGTGTCAGCATGAACGCCCCTTCGAAGGTCGCGAACACGTGGTCGGCGACCGCATCTGGATCAATCGGCGTGCGCGGTGGATGCGCCTCGGCCGCCTCGCGAAGCTTCGCGGCCAAGCGCTCGCGCCACGCCAACACGGCTTCGACGATGACATCGTTCGTGCCGTCCTCGAAGAGTTGCTTCTCATAGATGTAGGAGACGTAGAGGCAGCTCGGCTGCTGTGAGGCCATCTCGTCTGCGGCGCCTTCGAAGAGCCGGATGAACTCGACGACCTGAAGCGCCGGGTCCGCGCTCGACGACTCCGCGTTCGCCATGAACTCCTCGAGGAACGCGACGTCGCCCGCGGCGTAGCGCTTGACGAGGGCGCGTGCAAGGTCGTTCTTCGTGGGAAAGTGGTGGAAGAAGGCACCCTTGCTCGTCTCGCTCTCTGCGAGGATCGCGTCCACGGTGGTCGCAGCAAGGCCTTTCTCGAGGACGAGGCGCTGGGCGCCATCGAGGATTCGTTCGCGCGTCTCGGTTCCGCTTCTTGCCATGTTCGGGTAACGGTAGCCGACTTGCCAACAGACTAGTCGGTCTGTTATAAGCGTACCAACTAGTCGGTCTACCCAGAGGAGCCGAGATGACAGCCGTGACACAACGTGGGGCGGACACCCCCCGGGGGCTGCGCGACGCACTCCTCCTGCGCGGGCGTTCGGCCTGCGGCGGTCGGACTCACGTCAGGGGGTGGGGAGGAATGCAACTCAGATCGCTGGTATCGGCCAGACGCGTTCTCTTGTTCGCGATCATCGTCTTCGGACTCGCTGCGATCTCCGTCCCGGCTGGCGGGAGCGCAGCGGCACCGGACGTGAGAGCCGTCCCCGCCAAGCTGGTCGGGAAGTGGACCCGCAAGATCACGAGCTCGGACGTGTTTCGAGTACAAGCCACGTCTTTCCTCGCCGGAAACGGCTGCACGCTGCGCATCTGGAAGCGCGGCCCCGCCCATCTCGACTGCACAAACCTCGGACTCACCGGCAGGATCCTCCCGGATGGGCCAAATCTCGTCCACATCCTTGACGCCGGTCCGGGGGTCGACGATGTCTTCAAGACGACCAACCTCTACCGGTGGCGTGTCTCCGCGCGGCGGCTCACGTTGACGACGATTGTGGACAGGACGCCAGACCGCGCAGCGGCGCTGTGGGGCGTCTGGGAGCGGACCAGCGCCCAGTCGAAGATCCGGATCAGGCGGTCGGGCAATAACGTCTGTTGCCACAACCCGTGACCCGCGCCAGGACGACGAACACCGCCGCGACCACCGAATCGATCGAGACGGGCTCGGCTCGGCCCGACGGATAGCGCGGTCGCGGCGGCGACGTTGGGCGGCGGGTCGGGCGGAACGTCGAAGCGGGCGATGGCGGCCAAAACCTGCACCTCACCGGCCCGTAGTTACCGGACGCCACTCATGGCTACAAGCAGTAGCGACTGTGCGGAATGGCAGACCGTTACGTCTTCGCAGACGAGTCGGGAAACTTCGACTTCTCGCTCAGTCGAGGCGCGTTGCGGTACTTCGTTTTCGCCACCGTGACGATCGACGATCCAGTCCCCGTGCGTTGCCCCCGCCCTCCCTTCCATGCCCGTCGAGCGCCAAGGTTCCCGCGTACAAGGCAGTGGGCGATGGGTCGTGAAGGATTCGAACCTTCGACCTTGGGATCAAGAGTCCACGAGAACGAGCTGCAGCGAGTTTCGTGTACCTGAAAGGGCCTGCAA
>JBOHAY010000150.1:0-4360 GCA_050697935.1 Gaiellaceae bacterium
AAACGAGACCTGACGTCTAGGCGTTGGAAACCACGGGCCGGAGCGCTTCGTGACTTTTGGCTGGGGTGACCCCTTTGCAACGACTTTCCGTCGCGCGGTCTGACCCCTTCCTAACGACTTTCTGCTAACTCTGATACTCATGTGCAGGGCTTTCGTACCGGTGGTCGCCGCGTTTCTCGCCATTCTCGCGTGGCCCGCGACCGGCTCGGCCGCCATCTCGTGCGGTCTCCCAGAGACGCAGCCGGTCTGGCTCGACTTCGCCGATTCCTCCGTCTCCTTCTGGCGCGAGCGCTTCGCGCGTCCGGGCGTCGTTGTCGCAACAGGTGGTCCCGCGCTCGCAGCCGAGGCTCGAGCGGCCGGTGCTGCAACAGTCCACTGGGACATGTACCTCCGGAAGCGGGTCGGCACGCCGTCGGATCCCGCTGACCCTGCACTGATCGACGGGCGGGCGGACAAGCTCTTCGACTACGCCGTGACGGTCAGCGGGTGTGAGCAGCCGTTGATCGCTCTCAACGAGCTCTGGGGAGCGTCGCTTCCGACTCCTCTGACGTCCACGGCAGAGCGCTATCGCGCGAACGTCCTCCGCTTCGTGAGCCGACTCGCAGCTCGAGGTGGCCGGCCCGCCGTGCTTGTCTCGAGCGAGCCCTACACAGGCGGCGACGCGGCCGCGTGGTGGAAGTCCGTTGCCGCTGTGTCCGACCTCGTTCTCGAGAACTACACCAACGCGAACCTGATCTGGCGCGAGGGGGCGGTCGACGGCTCGCGCCGTCTCCGCGTGCGTCATCGACAGTCCGCGGCGAAGCTCCTCGCACTCGGGATTCCACCCTCGCGAATCGGGATCATGATCGGCTTCCAGACGGGGCCGGGAACCGGAGGACGCGAGGGGCTGGCGCCTAGGGCCCGCTGGTTCAGCGTCGCGAAGTGGCACGCGCTCGCCGCGCGCCAGGTCGCGCGTGAGCTGCGGCTTGCTCATCTCTGGTCGTGGGGTTGGGCGCAGCGGAACGAGCGCTCGAACGATCCGGACAAGACCTTCGCCGCCTGCGTCTGGCTGTGGGCGCGTGATCCGAGCTTGTGCGACGCTCCGGACGTCCTCGGACGCGAGCTCGACGTCGATCAGAAAACGGGCCAGCTCGACCTGCCGTCGGGAACACGCTGCCTGTACGGCTCGAGCGTGCTCACCGCTTCGAGCGTCGCCGCGCTTGCAAAGGTGACCAGGGACCGAGAGCTCGCCTTGACTGCTCTCGTCGTCCGGGCGATCGAGCGCGAACGGGCGCGTGTGTCTCCGACCGACGCGCTCGCGGTGGAAAACCGCATCGTGGCGGCTCGTTTCGGCGGAAGCGCGGCGGCGTATCGCTCTGCACTGGCCGAGGCCGGTGCAAGCCTCTCCGTCGCTCGCGGGATCATCGGAGACGAGCTCAGAGCTCGAGAGGTACTGGATCGGCTTGCGGTGCCGAGCCCGTCGGCTGGAGACATCGCGCGCTTTCGGACGACGTACGCTCCCGTCTTTGCTCGCAGGCTCGTTGTTTCGCCGGCGCCCAGCTGGCTTCCCGGAGGATCCGGGCTCGCGCTCGCGACGTCTGCTCCCGAGAGCGTGTTCAGGATGGCGAGGGGCCAACGGGTGACGGTCAGTACCGCGGAAGGGGTGTTCTCCGTCAAGGCGGTCGACGAGACGGCGCCGCTCGGTGCGTATCCGTACGACGTCGCCCGACCCACGATCGTGCACGCGTTGCGTAGCGAGCGGCGCGCTGATGCCTACGCCGCCTGGACCATCCGTGCCCAGAAGGCGGCCGAGAGTCGCCTGGTCTGCGAGCGCGACCGGCTTCCCGAGCTTGGCGTGGTCATGCTGTCGGGGTATGCGCCGTTTCTCTCGCTGCACGAGGCCGAAGCCGCCCGCTGGGCGTCCTCGCGGCGAAGGTAAGGCCGCTTTTGCTCTTCTAGGCACTAATGCCGGAAGGCATTAGTGCCTCATGGCCAGTCGGCCTCGAGGCGATCCTTGCCGGCGCGCTTCGCCCGGTTGACCGCGGCGGAGACACGCGCGTCGAGTGACTCGACCGTCTCGTTCGGGCGCCACTCGACGAGGCCACCCGAGAACGTGAGGCGCCCGACGTTCGAGAAGCCGGTCGTCGCGACCTCATCGCGGAGCCGGACGTAGAACAGGCGCGCTTCGTCGCCTGTCGTCTCGGGCAGGAGGATCCCGAACTCTTCGCCGCCGCGACGGCAGACCGTGTCCGTCGCGCGCGCGGCCCGCTCGAGGAGATCGGCGAACTCCTGCAGCACGAGGTCGCCGCCCGGGTAGTCGAAGCGGGAGTTGACGTCGGCGAAGTTGTCGAGATCGAGCAGGAGGAGAGACAGCGGGCGCCCTGTACGTCGGGCTCGGGCAAGCTCGCGATCCAGTTCCTCGTCGTACCCGCGGCGGTTGCGAACTCCCGTGAGGCCGTCGGTGACGGCTCGTAGCTCGGCTTCGGCGAAGCGGCGCGCGTTGGAGATCCCGGGTGCGGCGTCGTCGGCCAGAGCCTGGAGCGCCCGGGCGTGCTCGGGGCGGAACGCGGCAGCGCCTCGCGCATACGCGGCGAGCGCGCCCGTCTCGATGCCGTCCTCCACGATCGGAACCACGAGCCCGGATCGATAGGCCACTTCCTCGCCCTCGAGGGCGGGGGGGTAGGTCCAGTTGAGCGTCAGCGCCCGGAACGGCCGCGTGTCGGGAGGACCGAGACTCGCTTCGAGCAACGCTGCACCGTCACCGGTGCCGAACGATGCGATTGCGGGCATGTCTCCCGGACCTTGGACTCTCACGGTCGCAGCCTGGGCTCCCGTCCGGGTCGCAGCCTCCTCGGCGAGTCGTTGGAGGAGATCGCGAAGATCCAGCGTGAGACCGAGGTCCCCGAGGCCCCTTCCGCGCGCGTCGTCGGAGCGTTCGACCGCGCGCTGCAGGTTCTGCGATATCGCCTCCATGTGCCGGTCGAGTTGGCCGACGACCGTCTCGAATCGGCGCTGCGAGCGCGCGCCGGCCAAGCGGGTCAGAACGACCGCCACGACGAGCACTGCCGCGACGAGAGCCGCGGCGACAACCGCAGTCACCATCTCAATCCAACCACTCCCCTGTGGCTCACTGTATTCGGGGAGACCGCGGTTGGCTACCGTCGACCCTCAGGTCGTTTCGGCTAGGTTCGCTACTCGCCCCGAACTGGCTGTCTGCTACCATCTCGCGGCCCGGATGGCGGGCCTTGAGGCCCGCCTTCCTTTCTGTCTGAGGAAAGCATTCGACCTGTAGCAGGAGCCGCGCGTGCCCACAGTGAATCAACTCGTGCGCAAGGGGAGAAAAACCCCGAAGGCGAAGACGAAGACCCCTGCGCTCAGGGGGGCGCCGCAGAAGCGCGGCGTCTGCACGCGCGTCTACACGACCACGCCGAAGAAGCCGAACTCGGCGCTCCGTAAGGTCGCGCGCGTTCGTCTGACGAACGGCGTAGAGGTCGGCGCCTACATCCCGGGCGAGGGTCACAACCTGCAGGAGCACTCGGTCGTGCTCGTACGCGGCGGGCGCGTCAGGGACCTTCCGGGCTTTCGCTACAAGGTCATTCGCGGCGGGCTCGACTCGGCCGGCGTCTCGGAGCGCCGCCAGGCTCGCTCGAAGTACGGGGCGAAGAAGGCGTAGGGACGAAAATGACGCGCCGCGCCGAGATCCAGCCTCGCCAGCTCGAGCCCGATGCCGTTCACGGCTCTGTTCTCGTCAGCCAGCTGGTCAACAGGCTCATGCTCGACGGCAAGAAGTCCGTCTCGGAGCAGATCGTCTACGACGCACTCGCGATCGCCTCGGAGAAGACCGGCAAGCCGCAGCTCGAGGTGCTCGAGCAGGCGGTCAAGAGCGTGACCCCGGTGCTCGAGGTGCGGTCGCGCCGCGTCGGTGGCGCGAACTACCAGGTCCCCGTCGAGGTGCCTCAGCGCCGGGCGCGGACGCTCGCTCTCCGCTGGCTCGTGCAGAACGCGCGTGATCGCCGCGAGAAAGGCATGCCGGAGAAGCTCGCCGGCGAGCTCATGGATGCGCTGAACCAGCCGGGTGGCGCGTACAAGAAGAAGGACGACATCTACCGAATGGCGCAGGCCAACAAAGCCTTCGCGCATTACCGCTGGTAGCCGCTGAAATGTCCGCCGTAGCGACACCGGTCGGGTTGGACCGCGTCCGGAACATCGGGATCATGGCCCACATCGACGCCGGCAAGACGACGACGACGGAGCGGATCCTCTACTACACCGGGCGCACCCACAAGATGGGCGAGGTGCACGAGGGCGCCGCGACGATGGACTGGATGGCGCAGGAGCAGGAGCGCGGCATCACCATCACGTCGGCGGCGACGACCGCGGA
>JBOHAY010000151.1:0-3814 GCA_050697935.1 Gaiellaceae bacterium
TCACCGATGCCCGTGGCGGCGAGCTGACCGCGCAGGAGCTGATGGGGGCCTTCGCCGAGCACTACCTGGACGTCACGGAGCCGTACGCGCTCGTCTCGTACTCTCACGAGAGCGGGGAGGAGGGTGATCGCCTCGTCGCTCGGATGCGGGTCGACGGCGAGGAGGTCGAGGTCGTCGGCGAAGGAAACGGCCCGATCGCCGCGCTCGTCCACGGGATCGAGGCGCAGTTCTCACTCGCGGTCGAGGTACGCGATTACCACGAGCACGCGATGTCGAAGGGGGAGGACGCGACCGCGGCGGCATACGTCGAGGCGGACGTCGACAGCGAGGCGTTCTGGGGTGTCGGGATCCACCCGTCGATCGTCACGGCGTCGCTCAGGGCCGTGATCAATGCGGTCAACCGGGCTGCACTGCTACGGACGGCACGTGACGAGGCCGCCGCGGCCTTCGACCGCTAGCTAGGCGAGAGACCGGACGCCACCCTGAACAGAAGTGGCGTCCGGTCATGAGCGTTCGGCTCTCCGGCGAGGCGCAGGAAGAGCAAGGGGCAGTCCGACCTAGCTAGCTCCGCACCTGCCCACAGTCCACCCCTGCGTTCAGACAGCGCCGTACGAGATCCACCAGCGCCGGCTGTTGCCAGGTGTTCCAGTAGTCGGCGTGCGGGATCAGGTTGCCGTCCGAGAACCGGTAGCCCGGCCCACCGATCGACTGCGGGAAGCGGATGTACAGCTTGAGGTGCGGCAGCTTCACGCGATGTGTCGAAGGGCAGGCACCGCTACGTGGATAGGCGACGTGACTTCTGTGGTCCGGCGAGTCGAGGCGCACCCCGTCCCAGCACTGAGGGAAGTGCACGATCGCGCGTGGGAACGTGCTCGAATCACACTTCGGCGGGGCGGAGTACTTGACTCCTTCGCTCTTGCACGACCAGAAGGCGACGGCGAGCGAACCGGGGCCGCCCGCGAGCATGCGGAAGTCGGGCGGGAACGGTACGGTCGTCGAGTAAGAGACGGGATCGTTCTTGTAATAGGCGGAGATCCCGTCGGCGCTGACAACCGAGCCGCCCGGGCCGATCAGCGCGGGTGACCAGTAGCCGGCCGTGTCGTTGCGGTTGGGACAGGTTGTCCCTGCCGCCACCATCGACGCGTACGTCGAGTGGGCGTTGGTGGAGCGGTTCCCGAAGAACTCGTGCAGGTGCGCCGAGGTCGTACCCGGTGAGACGATGGGATCGACCTGGGCGAGGTGGCTAGGACCGCACTTGAGGATGAAGAGCCCGTCGCGCGTCTCTGCGGACGCGGGGGCGACGAATACAACGAATGCGGTGATGGCGGCTCCAAGAGCTCGAACCACGTGTCTCTTCTTGGTCATGTGTCTCCTCTCGTGATCGGTCGCCGTCACGCACGGGCGACGGCGCTCGGGCAGGGCACACCCGGCCGCTCGGGTATGGAGACAAGCTCGCTCGTGTCTCCCACTCGTCCACGACGCCTCTTCCGAAGCAGAGCGGTGGGAGTTCCCTGTGCTGCTCGACTACGCGCGCGGGCCCTTCGTCGAATCCAGCGCGGCCCTTCGGTTCAAGTGTGCCTCCTTACCGGCGATGCTGGCGGTTTCATCGCTCACCGTTTGACGTCGGCGCGACCAGCAATCTTCCTGACAAAACACCTGTGTATGAGTTACTTCTATCCGGGTACATCGATCGAGGGAAAAAAGCAGGCGAAGAACAGTGCCCAACATGAACACCGCGTGAAACTTCGCGGAATCAACCCCCCGGAGTGGCTATCGCAACGATTCGCCGCTCGAAATTCCGGATTGAAGTGGGGGATAAAAGCACACGTAACTCATTGGAGAAGGAATATTGATGAATTCCTTACACCAAATTTCGCACTTTGCGTCCTTGCGGCCGGTCCCGCGCGATGACGTGGCGTCGAGCGGGGCGATGAGCCTGCGAACGAGACCCCGAAACGGCTGCAAATAAGGAGATCTCAGCCGTCTCGAAAGCCGTCAGCGCGCGCTCAATGTTTCACCGCGTGAAATTAGACGGGCGCGACCTGGACGCGTGCGGCGAGCTCCGATGGTCGATCCGCCGCTAGTCGTGAACGCGCGCGATGAGGTCTTCGCGCTTCAGCACGCGCACCTCGATCCCGCCGAGCCGCACCTCGTAGCCCGCGTCGCGTGGATACAGGACCTTGTCGCCGGCGTCGACGCCCGTCACGTCAGCGCCGATAGCGGTCACGATTCCCGTCCGGCACGCCACTGCAGCCGCAGCCGAGGCCGGAAGGATCAGCCCCGAGCGCATCTCGGTCTCGTCGGAGATCGGCTGGATGACGACGAACTCGTCGAGCGGCTCCAGCGTGACGTCGATGCGTCTCGACTCTTCGATCACGCTCTAACGATACGCCTACAGGCGCCCGGCCTGGACGATTCGCTGCAGGAACTGCTGCGTCCGCGGCTCGCGCGGAGCGCCGAAGATCTGCTCCGGTTGCCCCTCTTCGAGAATCAAACCCCCGTCGAGGAAGCACACGCGGTTGGCCACGTCGCGGGCAAAGCTCATCTCGTGCGTGGCGATCAGCATCGTCATCCCCTCGGCCGCGAGCTCGCGAATGACCTCGAGCACCTCGGCGACGAGCTCCGGGTCGAGGGCGCTCGTCACCTCGTCGAGCAGGAGGAGCGCGGGCTGCATGGCGAGCGCGCGCACGATTGCGACCCGTTGCTGCTGGCCACCCGAGAGGCGGTCGGGGTACTCCTGGCGCTTGTCGGCGAGACCGAAGCGCCCGAGCAGCTCGTCGGCGCGCGCCTCTGCGTCCGGTCTCGAGAGCCCGAGCGCCTTGCGTGGGCCGAGCGTCACGTTGCCGACGACCGACATGTGCGGGAAGAGGTTGAACGACTGAAAGACGATCCCGATCCCCCGCCTCACGACGTTGACGTCGACACCATGACCCGTGATCTCCTGCCCGCCGACCACGATGCGACCCGCGTCGATCGGCTCGAGCAGGTTCACGCAGCGCAGGAGCGTCGACTTGCCGGAACCGGAGGCTCCGATCAGGCACACGACCTCGTGCTCGGCAAGGGCGAGGTTGATCCCGCGCAGGACCTCGAGCTTCCCGAAGGACTTGTGGAGGTCCTCGATCTCGAGCGCGGGACCGGCAGATGCCTGGCTTAAGTCAGGCACCAGTCGTGACCCGTTCACGCGAGCCTTCCCGCCTGCTGGCGCCGCTTGTCGCGCGCGATGAGCCAGTCGGTGAAGCGCGCCATCGGGATCGTCAGCGCGATGAAGATGATCGCGGTCGCGATGTACGGGGTGTAGTTGAAGTTGCCTGCCACGTCGATCTGTGACTGCCGGAACGCTTCGACAACACCGAGCAATGCCACGAGGGCAGTGTCCTTCTGGAGACCGATGAAGTCGTTGAGAAGCGGCGGTATCACGCGTCGCACCGCTTGCGGGATGACGACGAAGCGAAGTGCCTGGCCATGCGTCAAGCCGAGCGACCGCGCCGCGGCAGCCTGACTCGGGTGTACGGAGTCGATGCCCGCGCGGTACACCTCCGAGACGTAGGCCGAGTAGACGAGGACGAGCGAGACGATCCCCCAGAAGAGAACGTCGACGGGCACCCCAGGCAGCCCGAGGGCGGGCACCCCGAAGCCGAGAATGTAAATGACGAGGATGGTGGGGATCCCGCGGAACAGGTCGACATAGACGATGGCGAGCGCTCGAATTGGGAAGAACACGGGCCCGGGCAGACTCCGCAGAACGGCCACCGCGAGTGCGAAGACGAGGATGAAGACCTCGGCGATCAGGAAGATCTTCACGTTGATCCAAAAC
>JBOHAY010000152.1:0-9768 GCA_050697935.1 Gaiellaceae bacterium
CCTGCAAACAGGAGGGTCGTGAATGCTGCTCGGTGCCGTTTACCCGTTCCTCGAAGTCATGTGGACGATGTTCGTGATATTCGCGTTAATCATCTGGTTCTGTATCCTGATCACCGTCTTCGCGGACATCTTCCGCCGCCATGACACGTCGGGATTCACCAAAGTGCTCTGGATGATCTTCATCATCGTCCTGCCGTTCCTCGGAGTCTTCATCTATCTCATCGCGAACCACGACGGGATGACCGAGCGAAACATCGAGAAGGCACAGGCTCAGCAGGCGCAGATGGATCAGTATGTGAAGTCCGTCGCCGGAAGCGGTGGCGCGGCTGCCGAGATCGAGAAGGCGAAGGGCCTCCTCGACTCGGGCGCGATCACACAGGCCGAGTTCGACTCGATCAAGTCGAAGGCGCTCGCCGCCTCGTAGCTCTCGTGTCAAAGCGGGAGTCGCCGCCACGCGGCTCCCGCTCGACCACTAGAGTCCGCTCGCATGGCTACACCAGCGGATTACGCGCGGCCCGTGAAGGGATCCGACGTGCGCCCGAAGGTGCGGCCGTTTCGGCTGCTGCTGTCGTGGCTCGTAGCTGCCGCTGCGCTCTTCATCGCGGCGTGGATCGTCCCCGGCGTCGACGTGCAGACGTTCTGGGGCGCGCTCGTCGTCGCGCTCGTCATCGCGATCCTGAACGCGCTCCTGCTGCCGCTCGTGGCTGCCCTCCGGCTCCCCTTCACACTGGTCCTCGGCTTCCTGCTCGTGCTGATTTTGGACGCATGGATGCTGCTCGGCGCGGCACGGATCACTGAGAACACGATCGAAGTGGACAACTTCTGGTGGGCGTTGCTCACCGCACTCGTGGCGGCCGCGGTCACGGTCGTCCTCGACGTGGTCTTCGGCACGAACGACGACGACACGTACACGATCCGCGTTATTCAGCGGATCGCTCGGAAGTCGGGCGAGCGCGTGCAGACGGATGTGCCGGGGATCATCTACCTCGAGATCGACGGCCTTGCGCTGCCGGTCCTCCAGCGGGCCATGCGAGACGGAAACGCGCCGAACATGGCGCGCTGGCTGGCCGACGGCAACCACCGCTTCGTCGAGTGGGAGACCGACCTCTCGTCGCAGACGGGCGCGAGCCAGGCGGGCATCCTGCTCGGCTCCAACGAGAACATCCCCGCCTTCCGCTGGGTCGAGAAGGCGACGGGGACGATGATGACGTGCTCGGCTCCGGGGGACTGCGCCGAGCTCGAACGACGTCATGGGACGGGCGTGGGGCTGCTCGTGGACGGTGGAGCGAGCCGCGGCAACCTCCTCTCGGGCGAGGCCGATCACGTCATCCTCACGGTGAGCCGCATCGAGGCGGAGAAAGGCGCAAATCCGGGGTACCGCGCGTTCTTCTCGAACGGGTTCAACGTGACGCGGGTGCTCGTCCTGTTCTTCTGGGAGGTCATGCTGGAGTGGTCGGCCGCGGGCCGTGCGGCCAGGCGCGACGTGCAACCGCGGGGGCACCGAAGTGGTCTCTACCCGTTCATGCGCGCCGCCATGTGCGTTGTCGTCCGCGACCTGATCGTGTACGGCGTGCTCACGGACATGATGAAGGGCCGGCCCGCGATGTACGCGACGTTCTCGAGCTACGACGAGGTTGCACACCACTCCGGCCTCGAGCGGGCAGACACGTTGGAGGCGCTGCGCAAGCTCGACCAGCAGTTCGGTCGTATCGATCGAGCCCGCCGCTACGCGCCGCGCCCATACGAGATCGTCGTCCTCTCCGACCATGGCCAGACGCAGGGGGCGACGTTCAAGCAGCGAAACGGCTACGGCCTGGACGATCTCGTCGAGCGCTCGCTGATGAGCGGTGATGTCGCCGACTTCTCCGGTGGCGACGAGCAGAGCTCAATGGTCGGCCACGCGTTCAGCGAGGCCACCGGTGCCGACGAGTCGAAGAAGAAGCGTGCCAAGAACGACGTCTCCGACCGGAACGTCGTCGTCATGGGGTCGGGAAACCTCGGCCTCATCTACCTCATGGAGGAGAAGCGGCGGCTGACACTCGAGGAGATCGAGGAGCGGCACCCGCGCCTCATTCCTGCGCTCAGCGAGCACCCGCACGTGGGTTGGTTGCTCGTCCGCTCGTCCGAGCACGGGCCGGTCGCGCTGAGCGGTGGAGGCAAGCGCTATCTCGCAGACGGCAGGGTCGAGGGCGAGGATCCGCTGGCTTACTTCTCCCCGAACGCGTCACAGCATCTCCGCCGAACGGACGGCTTCGCGGACGTCGCCGACATCATGGTCGGCAGCTTCTACGACCCGCAGCTCGACGAGGGCTGCGCGTTCGAGGAGCTCATCTCGTTCCACGGCGGGATGGGCGGGCCGCAGACGCGCGCCTTCATCCTCCACCCGACGAGCCTCCCGCTTCCCGACGAGCCGATCGTCGGCGCCGCCGCCGTGCACGGGCTGTTGCGAAGCTGGCGACAGCTCCTGCAGCCGGCCGCCTAGCCGCGCGTCGCCAAGCTGGTGGAGACCAGCTCGGCGGCCCGCTCCGCGATCATCACCGTGGGCCAGTTCGTATGGCCGCTCGGAAGCACGGGGATGACCGAGGCGTCCGCGATCCGAAGGCCGTGGAGTCCGCGCACGCGCAACGCAGGATCGACGACAGCAAGGGAGTCCGTGCCCATCCTGCAGGTGCCGGCAGGGTGGTACAGCGTCTGCGACAGCGCGCGGACGTGCGCTCGTAGGTCGTCGTCGGACCGCGCCTCGGTGCCCGGCAGCATTTCGCCCTCGACGAAGCCGGAGAGCGGCTCCTGGGCGAGGATGCGGCGCGCGAGCCGAAGGCCTTCCACCAGCGTCGCGATGTCCTTGCCCTCGGAATCGGTGAGGTAGCACGGGTCGATCGCGGGCGCGACGCCAGGGTCCGCCGAACGCAACGTAACCGTGCCCACGCTCGCCGGCCGCAGGAGGACGACGGCCAGCGTCAGACCGTGCTCGGTGGGCTGTTTTAGGCCCTCCTCCTCGAACAGCACGGGGGCGAAGAGCAGCTCGAGATCCGGAGCGGGCAGACCCGGCTTCGTGCGGATGAAAGCGACGGCCTCGCCGAGATTCGACGTGAGCGGACCACGGCCTCGAACTGCCCAGCGTGCGAGGTTGCGGAGTGACTCGGCGGTCGCGAGCGTCTCGACGCCCTTTGTCTTGACAAGGAGGCCGTTGGCCAGGTGATCGATGAGGTTGGCGCCGACTCCGGCCAGCTCGTGCCGGACCTCGACGCCCACGCCCTCGAGCACCGTCCTCGGGCCTACGCCGGAGAGCTGCAGGAGGTGCGGCGTTCCGACGGCCCCTGCGCAGAGGATCACTTCGTCCTGGGCGAGCACCTCGTCCTCGACTTCGTCCTCTCCGTCCGAGCGGTACGCCACACCGACAGCGCGCCCGTTCTCGAGCAGGACCCGCGTGACGAGCGCTCCGGTGACGATCGTGAGGTTCGGGCGTCTGCGCGCAGGGCCGAGGTAGCCGTCGAGGACGCTGAAGCGGCGGCCACGGCGCTGCGAGACGGGAACGAACCCGACACCGGCGTTGTCCTCCGCGTTCAAGTCGTCTGTGAACGGGATGCCAACGGCCTGAGCTGCGTGAACGAACGCTTCGGTGAGCACGTGTCGATCCCGGAGCTCGGCAAGCGGGAACCCCGCCTCGGCGCTGCGTGCGAAGGCGGGCTCGACCTCGGCCCACGACCAACCCGGGCAACCCCTGGCTGCCCAGGCGTCGTAATCCGCCCGGTGCCCACGCAGCACCACCATCGCGTTCATCACAGCCGTGCCTCCCAGCATGCGCCCACGTGGAAACACGATCTCCCGTCCGTCGAGCGCGCTCTGGGCCGTCGTCGAGTCTCCCCAGTCCACGTCGCTGCGGAAGAGCCTCGAGAACGCCGCCGGGATCCTGGTCTCGAGCTTGCGAGAGCGCGTCCCCGCCTCGATGAGGAGCACCGAGACCTCGGGATCCTCGGTGAGACGGGACGCCAACACGCAGCCCGCGGTTCCGGCGCCGACGATGACGACGTCGTGCATCCGCCGAGAATACGACTGTGACGCTCTTGGCACGAAGGTGTTCCCCATGTGTGACCGTGCGCGGCCTAGGCTCGTGACATGGCGACAGCGACCGCGAGTGGTAGGACTGCTGCGACCCCGTGGGGGACCGCCGCCCTGATCGAGGAGGTCGCGGTGCCGCAGCGCGCCGGAGACAAGCGGTTCTCCGTCGTCGTTCAGCTTCTCGAGACGCGCACCGGCGAGCGTCTCATCCGCTACGCGTATGCGACTGCGGGATCGGCCCGCCGCGGTCCCGTCACGATGCGGGCGCGCGACCTCGAGCGACTGCGGGCGGCGCTCGAGCGCGCGCCCGTTCTCAAGGAGGCGCTTGGGCTGGGCTGACTGTGCGCAAGATCGGCATCCGCTCGCGCGGATCCCGATCGCGCGAAGATCCCTGAAGGCGTCCGCTTCGCGGCCGCTGCGTTTGCGTTGCCTCACACCGGACTGTGCAAGATCGGCATCCGCTCGCGCGGATGCCGATCGCGCGAAGCTTGGGCTGTAGGGGCGAGGCTTGCCTCGCCCAAAGCGCGCTCGTCACCCGCGAGATGTAGGGGCCGGGCATGCCCGGCCCGGAACGACCGTTACGCGGCCGCCAGTACGTGCTCGGCGGCGGCATCGACGAGAGCGGCGAGCAGGAACCCTCCGTCGGCGGAACCGAGAAGCGGATCGACGGCGTGCTCGGGATGAGGCATGAGGCCCATGACGTTGCCCGCCTCGTTGACGACGCCCGCGACGTTGCCGAGCGAGCCGTTCACGTCCGCCTGGTAGCGAAGCACGATCTGGCCGCGAGCCGCGAGCTGGACGAACGTTCCTTCGTCCGCGTACCAGGCGCCCTCTCCGTGCTTGACGGGGATCACGAGCTCCTGTCCGACCGTGCACCGACGAGTGAAGGTCGTGTCCGCGTTTTCGACACGAACTCGGACGTCGCGACAGACGAACTCGAGCTGCCGGTTAGGACGGAGCACACCTGGAAGCAAGCGCGACTCGCACAGGATCTGGAACCCGTTGCAGATGCCGAGCACCGGACCGCCGCCGTTCGCGAATCTGCGGACCGCATCCATCGCCGGCGAGAGGCTCGCGATCGCTCCGGTTCGCAGGTAGTCGCCATACGAGAAGCCGCCAGGGAGCACGACTGCGCCTGTGCACACGGGGAGCTCTGGCTCCTCGTGCCACACGAGGGCAGACTCGGCGCCGACGGACCTGAGCGCCCATGCGGCGTCGCGGTCGTCGCTCGAGCCTGGGAAGACGACCACGGCAACGAGCGGGCGCTTGCTCACGAGCCGTCGACCTGGATCTCGAAGCTCTCGATCAGTGGATTCGCGAGCAAGTCCGCGCACATGCGCTCGATCCTGGCCCGCGCTTCGCCGACATCCTCGGCATCGAGCTCGATGTCGATAACACGTCCGACGCGGGCGGAGGAGACGTCGAAGCCGAGCTTGCGAAGCGAGCGCTGAACCGCGTCGCCCTGTGGGTCGAGGATGCCCTGTTTCGGCCGAACCAGGACCGATGCCCTCATAGGACGACGTCCGGTCGCGCGAGGTAGTCGGCAAACGAAATCGCCGTGAGCCGCTCGAACGCCTCGATGTAGCGAGCGCGTGTCCCTACAACGACGTCGTGCGGAAGCTCCGGCCCGGGCGAGGACTTGTCCCACCCGGTCGCCTCGCACCAATCTCGGACGAACTGCTTGTCGAACGACGGCTGAGGGCGTCCCGGCTCATAGCTGTCGGCAGGCCAGAACCGAGACGAGTCAGGCGTCAACGCCTCGTCCCCGAGCACTACCGTCCCGTCGGGATCGAGGCCGAGCTCGAACTTCGTGTCGGCGAGGATGATCCCGCGCGCCTCGGCATGCGCCGAGGCGAATCGGTAGAGGGCGAGCGACGCGTGTTTCGCTGCCAGATACCGCTCCGTACCGCAGAGACGCTCCGCGTGTTCTTCGTCGATGTTGAGATCGTGTCCTTCCGTCGCCTTCGTTGCAGGCGTGAAGATCGGCGTAGGGAGTCGCGCCGACTCATCGAGCCCGGCGGGGAGCTCATGGCCACAGACGGATCCGGTTCGTCGGTAGTCGCTCCACCCGGACCCTGTGAGATACCCGCGCACCACGCACTCGATCGGGAGCATGTCGAGCTTCCGGCAGACCATCGTTCGTCCGTCCTCGCGAATCTCGAGGAGATGGTTCGGCACGATCTCGCGCGTCCGGGCGAACCAGAACGCCGAGAGCCCGGTCAACACGCGTCCCTTGTCCGGAATCGGCGTCGGGAGGACGACGTCGAAGGTCGAGATTCTGTCGCTTGCCACCAGCGCGAGCGTGTCCTCTCCGAGTGCGTAGATCTCACGCACCTTGCCGCTCGCGACGTGTACGGCGTCGACCGTCATGCGCTCACCTCCTCTTTCTCTGCGACTGTCTCTGCGACGAGGGCTCGAAGGCGGGTGAACACCACGTCTGCGTGTCGCGTGAAGGCGTTGATGTCGAAGATCTCGCTCACGTCGACGCGGCCTGCGATCTCCGCATCCGCGCGAACGAGGTCGCGGAAGTCGAGGCCCTCGTCCCACGCGCGCATGGCGTGTCGCTGTACTGCGCGATATGCCGTGTCACGGTCGAGACCGGACTCGACCAGCGCCAACAGCAATCTCTGACTGAAGAACAGCCCGCCCGTCGCCTCGAGGTTGGCTCGCATGCGCTCCGGGCGAACGACGAGACCTTCCGCAAGCCAGGCGAAGCGGTCGAGCATGTAGTCGACCGCAAGGAACGCATCGGGCAGCACGACCCGCTCCGCCGAGGAGTGCGAGATGTCGCGCTCGTGCCAGAGGGCAACGTTCTCGAGCCCGACAAGGGCATATCCACGAACGACGCGCGCAAGACCGCAGATCCGCTCGGACACGATCGGATTGCGCTTGTGCGGCATCGCAGACGAGCCCTTCTGCCCCCGCGCGAACGGTTCCTCGGCCTCACGCACCTCTGTCCGCGCGAGATGCCGGATCTCGAGCGCGAAGCGGTCGAGCGAGGACGCGACGAGCGCTAGAGCCGACAGGAGCTCTGCATGGCGATCGCGCTGCAGGATCTGCGTCGAACTGGGCGCGGGCTCGAGCCCGAGCGCCTCACATGCGATTCGCTCGACGTCGGGAGTTGTTGTCGCATACGTGCCGACGGCACCTGAGAGCTTTCCGACCCGCATCCCCGTCAGTGCACGTTCCAGCCGTGTCCGGTCCCGCGCGAGCTGGAATGCCCAGCCCGCGAGCTTGAGCCCGAAAGTCGTCGGTTCAGCGTGGATGCCGTGCGTGCGACCGATGGTGAGGGTGTCGCGGTGCTCCGCCGCCCGCGCGGCCACGGCGGTGAACGCGCGTTCGAGGCCCTCGATCAGAAGCCGCCCGGCATCCTGAACCGTCAGTGCCAGAGCGGTATCGAGCACGTCGGAAGACGTCAGGCCGTAATGCAGCCAGCGGCCGTCCGGGCCGAGGTCTGCGGAAGCCACGTCGACGAACGCGGCGACATCGTGGTTCGTCGTCCGTTCGAGCTCGGCGACGCGCTCCGAACTCGGAACGCGGGCGCGGTTGCGAACCGCCCGGGCTGCAGAGACCGGTACGACCCCGACCTGAGCCCACGCATCGAGCGCGGCTAGCTCGACGGCCAGCCACCGCTCGAGCTTTGCCTCCTCCGACCAGACGCGCGCCATGACCGGTCTGGCGTAGCGGGAGATCACCACGTCGATTCTAGTCAGCGTGTATGAGGGCCAATCGTCACCCTCTCGACACGAACCCGATCACGACTCGTTCCACCTTCGACGATAGGCTCAAAGGTGGGTGGAGGCGAGGGGTGGCCCCAGACGCGTCGCGCGCGTCCGCCCCCTCGAATCGCGAAATGAGTCACGCACGATCGGCCGCCGCGGCCTCGGCGATGTCCGTGCGGTACTGCATGCCCGCGAACTCGATCTTGCTCGCGGCCTCGTACGCCGCAGCTCTGGCCGCCGCGAGCGTTGCAGCGACGCCGGTGACGCTGACGATCCTTCCGCCGTTCGTGACCAACCGGTCACCGTGAAGCGCCGTGCCCGAGTGGAAGACCAGCGCCCCATCGGCCTCAGCCGCGTCGACACCGGAGACTGGGCTCCCTCGGTCCGACGCCGCAGGATATCCCTCCGCGGCCAGCACGACGGTCACGGCTGCGGCAACACTGCCTTCGATCGCGACGCCGCCGAGTTCCCCGGATGCTGCGGCCGCAAGCACCTCGAGGAGATCGCCTTCGAGGAGCGGGAGCACGGCCTGCGTCTCAGGATCACCTAATCGGCAGTTGAACTCGAGAACGCGCGGGCCGTCCTTCGTCAGTATCAGGCCCGCGTACAGCAGTCCAATGAAGGGCGCGCCCCGCACTTCGAGCTCCTCGAGGACCGGACGGTGAATGCTCGACACGAGTGCGTCGACCTCCGAGGAGCCCATGCCTGGAACGGGCGCGAGCGCACCCATACCGCCCGTGTTCGGACCGTCGTCGCCGTCGCGGGCTCGCTTGAAGTCTCGCGCCGACACGAGCGGAACCACCTCTCGCCCGTCGCAGATCGCGAAGAGCGAAACCTCGGGGCCCTCGAGGAGCTCCTCGACGACGACCTTCTCTCCATGACCGCCGACTGCACGCAGTGCAGCGTCCAACTCCTCCTGGGACCGGCAGACGTGAACTCCCTTCCCAGCCGCGAGCCCGTCGGCTTTGACGACACAGGGAGGCCGCGCAATCGCGAGCTGCCCGGCGGTCGGCACCCCTGCTGCGCCCATCACCTCCTTCGCGAACGACTTCGACCCCTCGATCGCGGCCGCTCGTTTCCCCGGGCCGAAGACGGGGATGCCGAATCGACGCAGCACGTCCGAGAGGCCCATGACGAGCGGGACCTCGGGGCCGACGACGACGAGCTCGATGTCCAGCGACCGCGCGA
The DNA here is from genome assembly GCA_050697935.1 of Gaiellaceae bacterium. Taxonomy (GTDB): domain Bacteria; phylum Actinomycetota; class Thermoleophilia; order Gaiellales; family Gaiellaceae; genus GMQP-bins7. Next base: position 8,970 of record JBOHAY010000152.1, read on the forward strand.
GACCCAGCAACCCCTCGGCGTCCTCGGCACGGATCGGGTGGCAGTCGGCGAGCTGAGCGATCCCCGGGTTCCCGGGCGCCGCGTGCAACTCGGTCAGCGTCGGGGACTGCGCGAGCTTCCAGGCGAGCGCGTGCTCACGGCCACCGGAGCCGACGAGGAGAACACGCATCGCGCGAGTCTAAGTGCGGACGTGAACCGCAGATGAGCGCCGAGGGCTCGTAGAGTTCAGCGCATGGATCATGCGACGTTCCACAGATGGCTCGACGACTACGTGGACGCCTGGAGAACGTACGACGACGGGGCCATCGGTGCGCTATTCAGCGACGACGCCTGCTACCGGTACCACCCGTGGGATGAGGGCGACGACGCGGTCCTCGGACGCGAGGCGATCGTCGCCAACTGGCTGGCTGATCGCGATGACGCGAATTCTTGGAACGCCGAGTATCGGCCGTGGGCAGTCGAGGGGGATCGGGCGGTTGCGATCGGGACGTCGCGCTACCTCGCTGCGGACGGCAACTCGGTCGACCGTGAGTTCCACAATGTGTTCCTCTGCCGCTTCGATGCCGACGGACGCTGCAGTGAGTTCACGGAGCTCTACCTCGAGCGCAAGAGGCCGTAGCAGGTCACTCGAGGTCAGCCGAGGGCGAGCACACGCTCGCGAGCAGCGCCAGACCCGACGAGTGTGACGGGAACCCCGAGCGCTGCTTCGACGAACGAGATGTAAGCCCGCGCCGCCCCCGGCAGCTCGTTCTCGATCGCCGCGCCCCACCCCGACAGCGTCTCGAAGACGGGTCGGCAG
>JBOHAY010000153.1:0-6236 GCA_050697935.1 Gaiellaceae bacterium
ATCGCGCCGGTGTCCAGCAGGCGATGCACGACGGGGCACTCGGCGCCCTCGATGTCGATCTTCAGAACTCGAACGTCTCTGTCGAGGTCGAGCACGAACTGCGAGAGGTCGATTGCCTCGACCTCGACATAGCTCTCGGGATCGACGTTGCCCTTCAGCGACAGGACGCTCGAGCCGATCGAAGCTCCGACCGGATCGCGAGCGGCGTCGACGTGCAGATGCAGTCGAGCCGCGCCAGGCCGATCGAGCACGGCCACGCGATGGAGCCGGACGTTCGGTGCGTCGCGAAAGCGCTCCTCGAGCACGGCGAACGCGTCAGGGTTCGGCTCGAACGCGTGAACGTCTGCACCGGTGCGGGCGAATGCCGCCGTCACGAGACCGATGTTCGCACCGCAGTCGATCGCAATGTCTCCTTCCCGGAGGCCGACGGCGGCCACGCGCGCCTCGATCTCCGTCGGTCGCAGACGGCGTCGAATCGGCTCGAGCAGTGCCCGAACCGCGACCGGGAGCCGGGTCACGCCGATGCGGCGGCGAGTGCCTGTCGCTGCTCTTCGGCGCGAAGAGCCTGTGTGTACTCGTCCAGATCGCCGCCGAGCACCTGGTCGAGCCGATGCGTCGTGAGCTTGATCCGGTGATCGGTGAGCCGGTTCTCCGGAAAGTTGTACGTGCGGATCTTCTCGGCGCGCTCGCCTCCTCCGATCTGGGACCGGCGCGTGGCCGCGAGCGCGGCATGCTGCTTCTCGCGCTCGGCCTCGTTGAGCCGAGCTCGAAGCACTCGCATCGCCTTCTGCCTGTTCTGTAGCTGCGACTTCTCGTCCTGCATGGTCACGACCATCCCCGTCGGGAGGTGCGTGACCCGCACGGCGGAGTCGGTCGTGTTGACGCTCTGGCCGCCCGGCCCGGTCGACCGCATGACATCGACCTTGAGGTCCTTGTCCTCGATCGGGACCTCGACCTCTTCAACCTCGGGCATCACTGCAACCGTCGCCGTCGACGTGTGAATCCGCCCCTGCGACTCGGTCTCGGGAACGCGCTGGACGCGATGCGTCCCGCCCTCGTACTTGAAGACCGAGAATGCCCCTTCTCCCTTGACCGCGAACACGATCTCCTTGAACCCACCGGTCTCGTTCTCGCTGATCGAGAGCGTCTCCGTCTTGAAGCGCAGGCGTTCCGCGTAACGCGTCAGCATCCGGTAGAGGTCACCCGCCCACAGTGCCGCCTCGTCGCCGCCGACTCCCTGGCGAACCTCGACGATCACGTCCTTCGCGTCGGCCGGATCGCGCTCGACGAGGGCGAGCTTCAGCTCGTCCTCCAGCCGCTCCACCTCGGCCTCGAGGTCACCGATCATACTTGCGAGATCGGCGTCGCCGCGCGCGTCGTCCAGGTCAGCGCGTGCCTGTCGCCATGCGTCCGCGAGCTTCTTCGGCGTCTCCAGCGCTTTCAGCCGCCGCCCGGCTTCGGCAGCCTGACGGTGGTCGTTGTAGACCGCGGGGTCGGCAAGACGCTCCTGCGCTTCGGCGTAGGAGCGGTCGAGCTCGTCGACGAGACGCTCTATCCCGTTCATCTCGACGATGGTAGTAGGGGCGAGATATATCTCGCCCCTACGAGGCGAGGCTGGCGTCGATGCTGACGGTCGCGCTTGCCTTGATCAGCGCGGAGAACGGGCAGCCGGCGTCCGCGGCCTCGGCAGCCCGGGCGAACGACGTCGCGTCGGCTCCGGTCGCAGCGCCACGTGCCGAGATCGCGGACGAGACGATGCGATGCCCCATCCCCTCGACCTCGTCCATCACGATCGTGCACCGGACCTCGAGGTGCTTGGGCGGCGTCCCGGCTCTCGCGAGCTCGCTGCCGAGCGACGTGACGAAGCACGTCGCATGGGCGGCCGCGAGAAGCTCCTCCGGGCTCGTCTTTCCCTCGGGATCGGCGACGCGCGAGGCGATCGTGAACGGAAGATCGAAGGCGCCAGAGCTCACGGCACTCACCACGCCTGCCCCGCGCGAGACCGTGCCCTCCCAGATGACATTCGCCTCGCGGACGATTCGCGGCATTAGTGGTCGCTCCGGTAACAGAGGGTGCCAGTTGTTGCCGGAGCGACCACCTAGGCCATCACCTCGACGCGGGACTCGAGCCGCCGCTGCTCCGGCGTCTCCGCGGCCTCACGATCGAGCACGCTTCGCAGCGCGCGGATCGAGACCTCCACCTGGTCGTCGCTCGGCTCACGGGTCGTCAGTCGCTGCAGCCAGAGCCCCGGAGCGAGAAGGGTCATCAGCACCCGGTTGTCCTGGTGCTTGCCCGCGAAGCGGATGAGCTCGTACGCCAGCCCGGCGATCACCGGCAGGAGCAGGATCCTGCTCAGGATCAGCCAGTACCAGACCGGGCGTCCGACGAAAGCGAACACGAAGATCGCGATCACCATCACCCAGAGCAAAAACGCCGTTCCGCAACGAGGATGAATCAAGCTGAACTTCTGCACATTGGCGGGAGTCAGCTCGGCGCCCGCTTCGAGTGCGTTGATCGCCTTGTGCTCGGCGCCGTGGTACTGGAACACGCGACGCAGGTCGGGAAGCAGCGAGATCACGAGGATGTAGCCGATAAAGACGGTGACGCGGATCAGGCCCTCGACGATGACGAAGAGCTCCGTGGACTCGACCGGGAGCCAGCTCGTGAGCAGCGCGGGACCGATCTTGAAGAGCATGAGCGCGAAGCCGATCGCGATCACGAACGAGAAGATGATCTGTCCCCGACTGATCTGCGTGGAGATCTCCCCGTCCTCGTCACGCTCCTGCGTGGCGACATTGGCCGAGATCGCAAGGGCCCGGAACCCGATCGCGAGCGATTCGCCCAGCGCAACGACGCCGCGAATCACCGGCAGACGCCAGATCCGCCTGCGCTGCATCGGCGACGAGATCTCGTTCACGACCTCCGTGATGTCGCCCTCGGGAGTGCGAATGGCGACAGCCCAGCTCGACGGGCTGCGCATCATCACGCCTTCGAGGACGGCCTGTCCGCCGTAGCTGACGGCCATTAGGGATCTAGTGGTCTCTCCAGGAAGTACGCCACCCCTTCGCGCGGCTGCGAACACATCGCATGCCGTCGTCCTCAGTCGGCCACATACCTTCCGGTATGCGACCTCCCTGCGTCCTAGGCCTGCTCGGTTTTCGCCGGCGAATGGGCACCGGACTTCCTGGAGAGATCACTAGTCGCCGCGGCGGGAGCCGGCTTTTTCCAGGCGGCGCTGGAAGCGCTCCACCCGACCGCCCGTATCGACGAGCTTCTGCTTCCCCGTATAGAAGGGGTGACACTCGGCGCAGATCTCCACATGCAGCTCGGGCTTCGTGGAGCGCGTCCAGAACTCGTTGCCGCACGAGCAGGTGACGTGCGCGAGGACGTAGTCGGGATGGATCTCGGTCTTCATCGGCCTGCCAGGATACCAGCCGCGATCTTCGGATCAGCGTTGCCGCCGGAAACGACCGCGACGACCGGAGCGCCCGGTTCGACTGCGATCTTGCCCGCGAGCAAGGCCGCGACGGCAGCGGCGCCGGCCGGCTCGCAGGCGAGCTTGGCGCGCGTGTACAGGAAGCGCATGCCGTCCGCGATCTCGTCGTCGCTTACCAGTACGACGCAGTCGACACGCTCCCGGCAGACCTCGAGCGTGCCGGCGCCGGTGAACGGTGCGTTGAGGCCGTCGGCCACGGAGGCCGGCTCGATGCGAACGGGCTCGCCCGCCTCGAGGGCCGCGGACAGCGAGGGCGCGCGCTCGGGCTCGACCCCCACGACGCGGCAGTCGACGGCCGAGGCGACGCCAGCGATCAGCCCTCCGCCGCCCACGGGAACGACGATCGTCGCGACCTCGGGCAGATCCTCGACCACCTCGAGCCCAAGTGTTCCGTGTCCCGCTTGCAGCACCGGGTCGTCGAATGGGTGGACGAAGGTCCGCCCGGTCTCCTCCACGTAGGAGAGCAGGCGCTCGTGCGCTTCTGCGGGGCTCTCGGCGGTGAGGTCGACCTCGGCCCCGTATCCGCGGGTCGCCGCCACCTTGAGCGGATTCGCGCTCGCCCACATGAACACCGTGCACGGGATTCCTTCGACCGCGGCGGCAAAGGCCGCGCCCTGTGCAGCGTTTCCGGCCGACCAGGTGACGATTCCGCGCGACTTCTCCTCGGGTGAGAGCGAAGCGACTTTCGTCAGCATCCCGCGCGGCTTGAACGAGCCCGTCTTCTGGAAGAGCTCGGCCTTCAGGAACGCCTTCTGCCCGAGCGTGCGGCAGGAGAGGAGCGGCGTGCGATGGAGGCGGCCGCGAACGACCTCGACGGCACGCCCGATGTCGTCGCGGTCGATCATCTCGCGATCGTAGACGGAACCCTCGGCCCTTCTCTCGTGTATGAGCAGCGATGCACCGTCTCCGACTGCTCGTCCTTGCACTTCTGATCGTGCCGGCGGCGCTCGCCGGCAGCGCTCCCGACCCGGTGCAGACCCATGCCGTCGCAACGGGCCGAGCGCCGTGCGGCATCGCGGCGCGGGCGGGAAGCATCTGGATCGGCGTCTACGAGACCGGGCAGCTGCTCCGGCTCGACGCGCGGACCGGCCGCCGCACTGCAACCGTCGCCGTCGGGCCATGGGCGTGCGCAGTCGCCGCTGGCCCGGCCGCCGTCTGGGTCGCGCGCGACCGGGCAGGCGAACTCGTGCGCGTCTCGCGCCGGAACGGCCGAGTCGCGCGCACGGACGTCGCGACGGGAACGTACGACGTACTCCTCGCGCACGGCTCTGTCTGGACGACGAGCTTCGACCACGCCGCGGTCGTTCGCACCAAGCCGAGCACGCTCCGTCTCGAACGCCTCTACGAGGACGGCTCGCATCCGACCGGCCTCGCGTCCTGCGCCGGCCGCGTCTGGGTCGGATACGGACGAGCGACGACCTGGCTCACGTCGATCGATCCGCTCACGCATCGCATGCGGAGGATCGACGTCGGCACGACCGCGCCCAGGTCGCCGGAGTGCATCCACGGGGTCGTCTGGGTCACGACGGTCGACTCCGTGATCCGCATCGAGCCCGAGAGCGGGCGCATCCTCTCCCGACTGCACCTCGGCGAAACCCTCGCAAACGCGGCCGCGGGCCCGGACGGGCTCGTCTGGGTCACGGACAAGCAGAACTCGATCGTGTACCGACTTACGCCCAACGGCGACCGCGTCGTCGACTCGTTCCCGGCGGGCCCAGGCGCGTTCGCGCTCGCGCGCGTGGGCGACGCGATGTGGGTGACGAGCTTCGCAGGCTCGGACGTGCGCCGCTTCGAGCCCTGACATCCCAGCGTCGTCGCGCACGACAGATCACAATGCGGCGATGGTCGCCTCTCCCGACACGCGCCCGATCAGGCTCTTCGTGCGGGACGACGACCTGCGGCGAACCAGACTGACGGTCGTCTTCCGCATTTTCCTTGCGATTCCGCACCTCATCTGGCTCACGCTGTGGGGAATCGCGGCCTTCGTGGTCGCCTTCATCCTCTGGCTCGCCGTCCTGATCGAAGGAAGGGCACCGGGGAACCTCCACGACTTCGTCGCCGGCTACGTCCGCTACGCGACACACGTCGCGGCGTACGTCCTCCTGGCTGCAAACCCGTATCCGGAGTTCCGTGGCGCGCCCGGGTATCCGGTCGACGTCGAGATCGACCCGCCGGAGCGCCAGGGCCGCTGGGCCGGCTTCTTCCGCCTGATCCTGGCGCTTCCCGCCCTGCTCCTCGCGGCGGCGCTCGGAGGCGGCTTCTCGAGCGGATCCCCCAGTCAGTCGTCGACGTGGCAGTGGTCGAGCCGAGGAGACGAGTACGACGCAGCCTGGTTCGCGTTCTCGGCCGGTGGTGCGGCGTCGGCGGCCGCGTTTCTCGCCTGGTTCGCGATTCTCGCTCGTGGCAGCGCGCCGAGAGGTCTTCGAGACCTCACCGCGTTCGCCATCGGCTACGGCGCACAGGCCGGCGGGTACCTCCTGCTCCTGACCCCGCGCTACCCGACGTCCGATCCGAAGCTCGCCGAGTCGTACGCCGACCTCCCGGAGTATCCCGTGCGAGTCGTCGTAACGGACGACCTGGCGCGCCCACGCCTCACCGTCCTCTTTCGCGCGTTCCTCGTGATCCCCCACCTCGTCTGGCTGACGCTTTGGTCCATCGCCGCGTTCCTGGCCGCGATCGCCGCGTGGTTCGCGGCACTCGTCCTGGGCCGGAATCCACCCGCGCTCCTCCGCTTCCTCAC
>JBOHAY010000154.1:0-3255 GCA_050697935.1 Gaiellaceae bacterium
GGCCCTGACCCGGAAACCGCCGTGATCGCGTCCATCGACGACTCCGACACGCGGACGACACCACCGAGGTGGGCGAGCGCCTCCTCGGCGAGGTCGAGGTGCTCGTCTCCCGCGTGTGCTCCTGCGCAGAGACCCGCGATCCCCTCGTGCACCGTCGAAGGCGTGTTCGGCATTGCGCGGACGACGGGAACTCCCGGTGAGAGCCGGCCTTCGATCCTCGCCGTCGGGATCGCGGCTGCGACGGACAGCACCGTCTGCTCGGGGAGGATGAGGCCGCCGATCTCGCCGAGGAGGCGCTCGCCCACCTCGGTGGTGTCGTCCGCGTGTCGGAGGCGTCGATGGACGCGATCACGGCGGTTTCCGGGTCAGGGCCTGCGTACTTCGCGCTTCTCGCGGAGGCCATGATCGAGGCGGGAATCCTCCTTGGCCTCTCTCGCGAGATCTCGACTCAGCTCGTCGTCCAGACGATGCTCGGCACGGCGAAGCAGCTGCGCGACGAGAAAATGCACCCTGTCGAGCTGCGCGAGATGGTCACGTCACCGGGCGGGACGACGATCGCGGCGATACGCGAGCTCGAGATGGCAGGCGTGCGAGCGGCGTTCTTCAACGCGATCCAGGCTGCCATGGTGCGCTCGCGCGAGCTCGCCGCCGGCGAGCAGTAACCGCTGCACGGCGAGTTCAGGAACCGCTAAGACACCGGAAAGACGGACGCAAGACTCGAGAGGCACTGTCAGAGGCGTCATCCATCCAAGGAGGCGTCATGACTCGACTCGTTCCACTCGCACTCGCTCTCCTCGTGTCCGCGATTGCTACCGGCTCAGCGGCGGCAGTCGGCTCGGGCGGCGTAACGGGCCCTGCGTTCTTCGTCGACGGGGATCTCTACCGCACCGTCGGAACGCCGACAGACCTGAGCGGAACCGGTGCTCCGGCGCACAGTTTCGACACGATCTACGCGTTCGGAGGGCTTCAGCCGAACGTCGCCACAGCGGCACCCGGCGACAAGGGCTACAACGGGGGACGCTGGCAAGTCGAGGTTCTCGCGTTCCCGATGGGCTACGCGGCGGCCGTCATCGCCGCAGACACGAACGCGAGCGGTGACATCGACAGCGACGAGGAGCTCCACCGCGCGTTCACCGTCAACAAGGCGTACGTCTCCGGGAGCGGCCCGTCGTTCGTGTGTCCCGTGATCAAGCTCCCGCAAGCCTGATTCGTTGCCTTTTCGGAGGGGGTCGGCGGGCATCGCCGGCCCCTCCCACGGTCTGGCAGGCGCAATTCGGGTTTCAGGTTCCACGGCGCGATTGTCCCTCACGCCGGTAGGAGACCTGAACCAAGCGACACGCCGATCCCTCTCTGGATGGCGAGCACCTGAAGCGCGAGCACCGTGTCTGCGACCGGAGTGTCCTCGAGGAACTCCGTTCTGCCTTCGAAGTCGTCCACGAGCGCCCCTACCGCGGCCTCGTACGCGCTTGCATTGCCGGCTGAGAGCGCGGCGACGGTATAAGTGACAGTCACTGGAAATCCAACGATTCCACGGAGCGTCGTCGCCAGCGCCGAAGCGGCTTCATCCTCTCCGAGCACCAGATGTGCAAGCGCGGCCGCGTAACGGCCGATCGGGCTCTCCGACTCCGCGGCTCCAGCGTCGAGCGCCCAGCGAGCATCGTCGCGCGCTCCCTCCCAGTCGCCCGCGATCAGCCTCGACTTCATCGCTCCGATCGGGCGCCCCCAGCTGCCGGGCGGCGCGTCAGGCCAGCTCTCGCGGTAGCGATCCGCCGCCCGCAGAAGCCAGGCATCGCCCTCTTGCCGCCGCCCCAGCATGAGCAGGGACAACCCCGCCGCCCACGCCGCGTTCCCCATCCGCGTGAGCTGGCGCTGCCGCTCGTCCGGCTCCTCGGGCAGCCGAGCCAACCCGTCCTCGTAGCGCTCGGCGGCTCGCGCCATCCGTTCCTCCCAGTCGACCATCGCTCCGGAAGTATCGTCTGGCCGTGGCCGAGCTTCGCGAAGTGGTCTACGTCGACGGCGTTCGCACCGCATTCGGCCGCGCCACCCCGGACGGCTACTTCGCAAAGACACGCGCCGACGACATGGCCGTCAAGGCCGTGCGCGAGGTCCTCCGGCGCAACCCACAGCTGCCGCCCGAGCGAATCGACGATGTCGTGTTCGCCGCCACTGCACAGGTCGGCGACCAGGGGCTGACGCTGGGCCGAGACGTCGCGCTCCTGGCCGGCCTCCCCAAGACGGTGCCGGGATTTGCCGTCGACCGCATGTGCGCAGGCGCTCTGACTGCGACGACCGCGGGCGCGGGAGAGATCGCCATGGGCGCCGCGGACGTCGTCCTCGTCGGAGGCGTCGAGCACATGGGCCACCACCCGATGGGAGCGGACGTCGACTTCAACCCACGCTTCATCGCGGAGCGCATCGTCGACGACTCGGCGGCGGTCATGGGGCAGACCGCCGAGAACCTCCACGACGCGTTTCCGCACCTGACGAGGGAGGCCGCGGACGCGTATGCGGTCGAGTCGCAGCGCCGAGCGGGAGAGGCATGGGGCGCCGGCGTGATGGACGAGATCGTCGTCCCCATGTCCGTGTTCACGGACAACGGCTGGACCGTGGCGGCGCGCGACGAGTTCCTTCGCCCCGACACGACGATGGAGGCGCTCGCCGTGCTTCGGACGCCCTTCCGCGCGGGAGGTCGCGTGACCGCGGGCAATTCTGCGGGTCTCACCGACGGGGCGACAGCCGCGCTCATCGCCTCCGCCGATGCGGCGGACGAGCTCGACCTCGAGCCGAAGATGCGCCTCGTCGGCTTCGCATATGCAGGCGTGGAGCCGGAGCTGATGGGGCTTGGCCCGGTCCCGGCGACGCACAAGGTGCTCGAGCGGGCGGGGATCGCGGTTGACGACATCGACCTGTTCGAGCTGAATGAGCCGTTCGCCGTCCAGGTGCTGACGTGGTGCGACGGCGTCGGCGTCGCACCCCACGATCCGCGCCTCAACCCGTACGGGGGAGCGATCGCGTGCGGCCATCCGCTGGCAGCGACCGGAGTGCGCCTCATGGCTCAGCTCGCGCGTGGTTTCCGCGACCGTCCCGGATCTCGCTACGGCCTGACGGCGCTCTGCATCGGCCTCGGTATGGGCGCCGCGATCCTCTGGGAGAACCTCCAGAACGGTGGCTAGCGCCCCGACCCAGTTCAAGCTTCAGCGGATCGAGACCCGCGTCGGCCCGGTCGCGCTCGTGACGATCGACAACGGCGAGGAC
>JBOHAY010000155.1:0-4319 GCA_050697935.1 Gaiellaceae bacterium
CCACTTTCCTGGTGTCTCGATCGCGGCGGTCGTCGACGCGGACGCAGGCCTCTCGTTCCCCGATTTCCGATCGGAAGAGCGAACGTTCCAGCTCGTCACGCAGCTCGCCGGGCGAGCCGGTCGCGACGCACCGGGCAAGGTGATCGTCCAGACCTTCCAGCCGGACGCGGTCCCGTTCACCTACGCGATGCGCCACGACGTGGCCGGCTTCCTCGCGCGCGAGCTCTCCCGTCGCGAGGAACTCGACTACCCGCCATTTCACAATCTTGTTTCACTCGTCGTTTCGGGACCCGACCAGGAGAATCCGCTCCGCGCGCTTGCGGAGCTGCGTGCCAAGCTCGGACTGCCCGGCGTACGGCTGCTGGGGCCGGCACCGCTCCTCCGGCTACGAGGGCGCTATCGCGCTCAGTTGCTGGCAAAGACCACGTCCCCGCGGGCGTTCGCGTCACAGGCGGCCGCCCTTCTCGCGGCCGCCGCTCCCGCGATGAGGCGGGACGGTTTGGCGGCCGTCGTGGACGTCGATCCGCAGTCGCTGTAGCGAGCTTGTCCGTTTCAGCCATGGCGTTTTGTGGCAATTGACACAACTCGATCCCTCGAGTACCACGCCTCGTGACAGCTACGAAGGGAAGGAGAGTCATGTGAAGAGGCTTGGTGCGGGGTTGGTCGTTGTCGTGGTCGCGCTCGCGTTGGCAGGTGCCGCGCTCGCAGGCCCCACGACGTACGCGGGCCCGAAGGAGTGGTGGCAGAACCAGAGTGCCGGAAGCTCGTTCAGCTCGGGCTGGCGGTACAACTACTTCTTCAAGAACGGCTCCGGGCACGACGCCACCGTCACGTTCATCGACAACGTCACGTACTCGTGGCACGCGACGGTCCGGAACACATCGTCGACGACATACACGTACTGGTTCGTCTCGAACGTGAAGCGCGGGCACTGCCGCGCGAACAGCGCGTACTTCTGGGGCAGCTGTGTGGTCGTCAACTGAGAGGAGAGAGGCATGGTCGGAGTGAGAATGACGCGCCGTCGGTGGGCGATCGTGGCCTCGATCTCCACGGTCGCGGCGGCGATTCTGGCGAGCAGCGTGGTCGCCGGCCAGTTTCGGGGCGCGGATCCGGAGGCGTTCCATGCCGGTCTTGCAACAGGCGAGATCACGCGGGTCGCAGACATCGCAGCGGGTGACGGGCTTCCCGGTCGCGGAGTGTTCGTGCAGACGACCGACACTGGGCAGTTCTGCCTGTGGGACGCGCCGTCGGCGTCGTCGCAACAACGGCAGGGCGGGTGCAACTCGGTCGATGACCCTCTGGGTGGCAGTGCGCTGTCGGCGAGCCTTGCCTACCAGGGCGGGCCGGCGGTCGAGGACGTACAGGACGCGCGGCTCATCGGACTGGTCTCGCGGGAGGTCGCGACTGTGCTGGTGTTGATGAGCGATGGCACCCAGCGTGAAGTGCGCTTGAGAAAGGCCATGCTCGGGTCGTACGAGTACCGGGCATTCGGGTACCGCTTCAAGAAGTCGGACCTTCGAGGAGGCGTCGGCCCTACTGCAGTGATCGCACGAGCTGCGGCAGGCACCGAGATTGCGAGGCAGTCGACGGGCATCGGAAGCTGATGAGTGCGGCCATCGTACGGCGGCTAGACTCGCCGGCGCGATGGCGGAGCACGATCACGAACACGAACATGAGAACGAACACGAGAACGACGACCAGCAACTGGAGCGGGAGGCGCGACGCCTAGTCGCGCTCTCCCGCATCCGTCAGTACGGCGATGGCGTGCTGCGAATGAAAGCCCGCGAGATAGACCTCTTCGAGGACGACCTCGGGCGGCTCGTCGAGCGGATGACGGCCCTCATGCACGAAGCGAACGGCGTCGGGCTCGCTGCGACGCAGGTCGGCGTGCTGCAGCGTCTCTTCGTGTTCGTCGACGAAGATGAGGATCGCGTGCTCGTGAACCCGGTGATCACGAAGCGCTCCTCCGACACCGAGATCGACGACGAAGGCTGTCTCTCGCTGCGGGACGTTCTCGTCCCGGTCGAGCGTGCGAAGGCGGTGACGATCGAGGGGCTCGACGCTTCCGGCGAGAGGGTCGAGCTCGAGCTCGAGCTCCCGTCGGCGCGCGTCGTCCAGCACGAGCTCGACCACCTGGACGGCGTCCTGATCATCGACCGCACCGACGAAGCGTCGCGTCGAGCCGCGCTCGGCAAGCTGAGGCCGCAGCCCGTCCTCGGGGCGAGATGAATTAGAGGCTTGATGCGCGTTAGGAGCACGTCTGGTTGGGGGTCTGCGCACGGCGCATCGCACCCGGTTCGGTCGGCACCAAGGCCACCAGACTTGGCACCGACCGCTCCGGCCACGCTGCTTGGCGCATACCCTCCTCGAACGCACCTCCAACCGACATCAAGCCACTAGATGCGCCGGCGGCTCGCCGTCGCCGCGACGGCGCCGTTCGGAGCCGACGTGCTCGAGCGGCTGGCCGCGCGCCACGAGATCAGCTGCGTTCTCACCCGACCGGATTCCCCCGCAGGACGCGGACGCCGACTAGCCTCGCCCCCGGCGAAAGCCGTCGCCGAGCGACTCGGCATTCCGGTTCTCCAGCCCGAGCGCCTCGCGCCCGGCCTCGACCTGGGCGCGCCAACCGTCGTCGCGGTCGCCTACGGGCTGATCGTCCCCGAGCCGGTGCTCGACGAGCGGCTCTGGCTCAACGTGCACCCTTCGCTGCTTCCGCGGTGGCGCGGCGCAGCGCCCGTCGAGCGCGCGATCATGGCGGGGGACACGCGGACAGGCGTCACGATCATCAAGCTCGCGAACCAGCTCGACGCCGGCCCGATCGCGGAGCAGCGCGCGTTCGCGATCGATACCGGCGACGACGCCGGAAGCGTCTTCTCCAAAGCCGCTGCCGTGGCCGTCGAGCTCCTCGACGACGTGCTTGGGGATCCCACGCCTGCGTTCCGGGACCAGACCGGAGAGGCCACGTATGCAGAGAAGATCGCAGCCCGTGACCGATTGCTCGACCTGACGAGATCCCCTGTCGAGCTTGTCGACGTCGTGCGAGCGCTGTCTCCGCATATCGGCGCGCGAGCCGTGCTGAACGGACGAGATGTCACCGTCTGGCGCGGGCGCGTAGGCGACGACGGGGCTTTTGTCCCGGTCGAGATCCAGCCGGACGGTGGGCGTCGCATGAGCTACGAGGCATGGCTGCGCGGGCTCCGGCCGTAGGACCGGCCCGCGCGGCGGCGTTCAAGGTCCTGCTGCGGGTATTCGAGGACGACGCCTACGCCGATCGCGCACTCCGATCTGCGGTCGCAGGGCTCGACGAGCGGGATCGCGCGCTCGCGCAACGTCTCGCATACGGGGCAGTTCAACGCGTGCGAACGCTCGATCACGCGATCGAGGCCCTTGGCCGGCGACGCGTGGCTCGCCTCGATCCACCCGTGCGTGCGGCTCTGAGGCTGGGGGCCTACCAGCTCGGATTCGTCGACGGTGTTCCGCGCTACGCCGCGGTCAACGAATCCGTCGAGCTCGTGCGCGGCGCGGGGCTCGAGCGGGCGGTTGCGTTCACCAACGCCGTCCTGCGTCGTCTCGCCGAGGGAATCCAGCCGTTGCTTGCCGCCCTCCCGCAGGCAAGAGTCGCGGACGCCGCTCTCAAACACTCGTATCCCGATTGGGTCGCTGAGACGTGGTGGCGAGACCTCGGCGCGGAGGATGCGGTGGCGCTCATGCGCGCTCAGAACGAACCTGCGCGGACAGTGGTGCGGGTCATTCGCGGCGAGATCGACGGAACGCCCGATCCGACGATCCCCGGCGCGTGGCACGTCGATCGCGTCGACGACGCGGCGCTCGCCGAAGGAAGAATCTGGCCGCAGAGCAGCGCATCGCAGCTCGTCGGTCTCGCAGTTGGCGCGACGGACGGCCATCGCGTTCTCGACGTGTGCGCTGCTCCCGGCGGCAAAGCGACGATGCTCGCTGGGGACGTGGTCGCGGTCGAGGTGAACGAGGCGCGCGCGCGGGAGCTCGAGACGACAGCGCGCAGGCTCGGTGCGACCAACGTGCAGGTGATCGTTGCGGACGGACGCGCCCTTCCTTCGGAGCTGGCCGACTTCGACCGTACGATTGTGGACGCGCCGTGCTCGGGCCTTGGCGTCCTCAACCAGCGACCTGATCTGCGCTGGCGTTCCGAAGCGCTTCCGGAGCTACAACTCGAGCTGCTGCGCGCCGCAGCCGAGCGCACACGACCCGGCGGGGCGATCGTCTATTCGGTGTGCACGATCAACGCCGACGAGTCGGAAGCCGTCGTCGACGCGTCGGGACTCGCGATCGATGCATCGCTC
>JBOHAY010000156.1:0-3431 GCA_050697935.1 Gaiellaceae bacterium
ATCGTGCACCGCGTGCTCGCCGAGCTCGGGCTCGGCGGGGAGGTGCTCCTCTGGAACGTCGTTCCCACCCACCCTGGAACACCGCTCTCGAACCGCAGGCCGACGTGCGACGAGGTCGGGGCAGGACTTCCCTTCGTCTGGGAGCTCGCGCGCGGCCGGCAAATCGTCTCCATTGGTCGGGTTGCGCACGCCGCGCTAGGGGGAGCACTTGTCCGGCATCCGTCGCACGGAGGCGCGCGGGCGTTCGAGGCGGGACTGGTTGAATTGCTCGATCGCCACAACCTCCTACCCGATCCGGCGTAACACCTTTCTGCTGAGCGTCAGCCTCGTACTGCTCTCGGGCGTGCTGCAGCTGGCCGTGGCGGTCGCGACGATCACGCTCGTCCTCGTCACCGGGATCGAGTCGATCCTCGGCCTCGGACCGGCGATCTTCCTCACGGCCGGGGCTCTCGCCGCGCTCCCGGCCGGTCGCCTCATGGATCGCGTCGGGCGTGTTCCCGTAATCGCAGGTGGCTTCGTCGTCGGAATGGTCGGGTGCGTGCTCACGGCACTCGGCTGCATTGCCGACAGCGCGCCGCTCGTCATTCTCGGCTTCGTCGGCGTCGGCGCAATGAACGGCGGCGTTCTTCTCGCGCGCACGGCCGCCGCGGACATGTACCCGCAGGAAAAAAAGGCGCGCGCGATCTCGTACGTCCTCTTCGGCGCGCTCTTCGGAGCCGCGCTCGGCCCGCTCGTGTTCCGACCGCTTTTCGCGGGAAAGGATCTCGAGCTCGAAACCCTCGTCATCCCCTGGTTCGCCGCGGCTGCGATGTGCGTGGTGGGACTTGGCATCGCGCTTCTGATCCGGCCGGACCCGCGAACGATCGCACTCGAGCTCCAGCGAGCTGGGCTCGCGGAGGGGGAGCCCGATACGAGCAAGCCGGCCGCTCCGCTCGGGCAGATCCTGCGGCGCCCGGGCGTTTCCACGGCCGTTCTCGCTGCGCTCGCCAGCTTCGCGGTAATGGCAGGTGTGATGAACCTGACCGGTTACATCGTTGTCGGGCACCACCACGAGCAGGCCGACGTGTTCACGGTCATCAGCCTCCACATCGTCGGGATGTTCGGCCTCGTCCTCGTCGTGGGAGAGCTCGTCGACCGCGTGGGACGGCGACCGTCGATGATCGCCGGGCTCGCGATCATGGCCGTGTCGACGGTGATGCTTGCGTGGGTCGTGTCGATTCCGGCGATGTCGCTCTCGCTCCTCCTGCTCGGGCTCGGCTGGAACGTCTCGTACGTGGCTGCGACCGCGGAGCTCGTCACGCATGCCACTCCGGTCGAGCGAGGCCGTCTCGTCGGGTTCACGGATCTCATAGCCGGCCTTCTCGCCGCCGCGCTCGCGCTCCTCGGCGGGCTGGCGTACACGGAGTGGGGCGTCGCCGCGATCGCGGTCGGGGCCACGGTTGCGGTTGTGGCACCCGCGCTTGCGATTCTCCTCGCCCGCCGGCCGCCTGCTGTCGCGCCCGAGCCGGCTGGGTAGTGAGAGGGGTGCCTCGTGGCGCCCCTCCGACCTGCCCGAGGTGCTCCTCGTTACTTCTTGGGCGTGTGGATGACGATGCTCCCGCTGCCTATCGCCTGCGGATCCGCGGCGTCGATGTCATCTGACATGCCGATGCGGTTGTCGTAGACGACGTTGCTCGTGGCCGTGTTCCAGATCTTGATCCGGAACCTGTCGGGAGACCCGTCGTATGCGGTGAGCAGGAACCCGTAGGACCCTGCTCCATTGATGGTTCCGTTCCCCTTGTACTGGGCCTTCGTGCCGTTGGCCGACAGGACGAGCCATTGATACGAGGAGCTGTGGAAGTTGAAGCTTGCGAAGTGGAGCTGGAATTCCGTCTGGCCCTCCGGAACGGTCGCGCCCTTCTTGTACTTCGACACGAATCCGAAGGTCCCTCTGCCATTGAGACTCGGATCTGTCCTATACGCGCCGGTTGGTGAGTCAATCCAGCCGCCGCCGGTCACGAATCCAGCGCTCGGGTCGTAGACGACGACGAACTCGAACTTCGAGGTCGCGGACTCGGTGTCATCGTCGGTCACGGCTACGTCGACGCCGTACACACCGGCTCCCGCATACATGTGTGAAGCGGAGCAGGTGCCGTTGCCGTTGCCCGGTGCATTGACGGTCGTGTTCGGCGAGCCGTCATCCCACGAGAACACGCATGTGTGCGTGTCCTGGCTTCCGACGTCGGTGAAGGAGGCACTTACAATCGCGACTCCACCGAGCGCGATCGGTGCGCTCGGACCAGCGACGCCGGTGATCGCGGGGGCGACGTTGTTGACGGTGACATCTTTCGAGCCCGTGCCGGCGTCAGTGTCGTCATCGGTGATCGTGATGCTCACGGTGCTCGTGTCCGAGGCGGTGTTTGTCGGATCGTCGTCGGCGAAGCGGCAATCGAAGCTGCCGTCGCCAGTCGTGGAGCTGAAGGTGACCGCGCCGACGACGACGCCGCTCGCGCCGCAGCTCGCAGTGCCGTGCGTGAACGTGTCGGCTGTGCCCGGGTCGGTCGTGTTGAAGGCGTAGGTGTGCAGATCGCCGCTCTCGCTGACTGGGCTGTCACCGGTGATGACGACGCTCGGCGCGACGTTGTTGACGGTGACGGTATCCGTGTACTCGGCGACGCCGCCGTCATCGTCGATGATCTTCAGCTTCACGGAGCGCGAGCCGTTGTCCATCGTCAGGCACGAGCGGCTGGCAGTCGCGCTCGGCGCGCTGTAGCCACCCCCGTCTCCGCAGTCGAACTGGTACGTGAACGTGTCGTTCGCGCCCGGGTCCGACGGGCTACCGAGCAAGAGGTTGATGTTGCTTCCTTCGTTGACGGAGCTCGGGACGCTGGGCGTCGCCGACGGGTTCGCGTTGCCCACCGTGACGGTCGCATCGTCGTCGTTCATGGCGCCGTCGTCGTCGGTGACCGTCAGCGTTGCGGTGAACACTCCGTCGTCAGTGCACGTGACCTGAGGGTTTTCCAGCGTGTTGTCGTCGAACGAGCACGAGCCGCCGGGCTCGATGCCGGTCGTGTTGATCGTCCAGTCGTAGGTGATCGTCCCGTCTGTGTCGTTGGAGCCGGAGCCGTCGAGTTGGATCGACGAACCCTCTGCGCCGGAATACGGGCCGCCCGCGTTCGCAGTCGGCGACTGGTTTGACGCCGGTGTGGTGATCGTCAGTTTGATCGTGAACGCCCCGCTCATGTTGAAGCAGTCCTGATTGCCCGTGGCTGTCACGCACGTGGGTCCGCTCTTTACCTTCCACTTGACCGTGTACGTGGTGGATGCGGCAGGCGCCGTGAAAGCAATGTTTGACGCTCCTGCTATCTGTTGCCCATTCGCGCTCCAGGGGCTCGGAATCGTAAGAGAAACGTCACTGACGGTTGCGCCCGCAGGGAGGTTAGAGGTGGCAG
>JBOHAY010000157.1:0-4031 GCA_050697935.1 Gaiellaceae bacterium
CACGTGCTCGCCGACGCCGCTGCCGAGCACGTCGAAGGCGACGAGTCGGCCGCCGCTCTCGATCTCGACCTCGAGGAACGCCCCGTTGGGGATCTTCTCGATCCGCCTGGTCGCCCAAACGGAGCCGGTCACGGTTGCTCTCAACATGGCTTCTCCTTCTCGATCTCGACTCCAAGGCTCCGCGCGCGATCCCGCGCCATGGGCGTGAGGACGGCGTGAGGTGACAGCACCAGCCGCGCTCCCGCTTTGGCGGCGTCCTTCACTGCACGCTCGGTGACCGCGCCCCTTTCGACCCGTATCGTCGGCTCTCCCGAAACACTCGCGGCGGGCGCGCCGGGTGCTGCAGCAAGCTGGAAACGCACCTTGCCGGACAGGATCGCCGTCCGGCTGCGCGGATTCTCGAGACGGCGTGCGAGCGTGTGCACGAACGCGTCGAGATCGGCGTCGCTTCGAAGGTGGACGAGCTCGATCGCAATACCGTCCGGCGCTGTTGCCGGAGTCGAGCTATCGGCGACGGTCTCGGGCGGGGTCGGCGCGCGCCAACCGCTGGGACGATGGACCTTCGCGATCGGCGGCGCGGGTACCTGAGGCACGACGGGATCGCCCTCGGTCACTCCTGCTGCCCCTTGGGCTCCATGCCCGTTGCCGTTTCCGTTCGAAATCGACGTCTCGAGCGCCTCCTCGAGCAGGGTCGGGAGCAACTCGGCCAGCACCTCCTTGGCCACATCGCGCAGGACGTCGTCGTTCCCTGTGCTCATGCCGCCTCTCCCAGTGCAGCGCCTCCAAGTGCCGCTACGGCGGACTCCGCAGCGGCGCGAACGTCTGCCTCGACGCCGGTCAGGTACACGCGGCCCGTGGCACCGATCATCCGGTAGTCCACGACCTTGATCCGCGCGGCCTTCTCCGCCTCGTTGGTCGCCAGGATGGCGTACGAAGCCGGCTGCATCTCCAGGACGAACAGCGACTCGCCGGGAAGCGCCATCGACCCGATCTTGTTGCGGTTGATCAGGAACGCGTGCTGATGATCGATCCGCGAGATCAGCTCGGACGCGAGGATCTGCGGGCGCATCGCATCCTTCGGCGTTGCACCCAGGGCGTCCAGTACGGCGGCGCCGGCTGACTGCACTGCCGCCGTAGAGCGGGAGTGGATCTCGAGGTAGCCGAACTGTCGCTCGACGATGAGGATGCCGGCTTGTACATCGGTCGACTTGAGCGCGACATCGGTCAGCGGCTCGATGTCGAGGCCCGGCGCGATCTCGATGACCTGCGCCGCCATGTTCGCGCGCGGGAGTCGGCCACGGATCCAGGTGCCTAGGTAGCACATCGTCTGCGGCTGGAGCTGGTCGATGAAGATGAAGGACCTGAGCTCGGCCATCAGTGGTCTCTCCGGGAAGTCCGATGCCCGTTCGCCGGCGAGAACCGAGCAGGCCTAGGACGCAGGGAGGCCGCGTACCAGAAGGTACGTGGCCGACTGAGGACGACGGCATGCGATGTGTTCGCAGCCGCGCGAAGGGGTGGCGTACTTCCCGGAGCGACCACTAACGACGCACCAACTCTCGGAGTTCCTCGAGTACGACGCGCCGGATGTCCTCGCGGGCAAGCTGGGCCTCGACGGGCATCGCGGGTGTCGGGAGAGGCTCCGCGTGAAGGACAGTGTTCCACGGCTGCAGGCCGTCGAAATCGCCGAATGGCTCCGCGGAGTCGGACGCGTACGCCACTCTTGTGAGGTTGATCAGGTGCCGGGGCTCGAGGTTCTCTCCGAGCGCCGAACGACCGAAGAACCCGGTGCCGATCGTCATGGTCGGGGCGAGGTTCGTGCCGATACCCGCCGAGCCGGTGCTGGCGCCGACGTTGACGGCCACCCGCAGCACTTGAACGGCAGCTCCGTAGGCCAAGACGGTTCGAGGGTCGCGCGAGTGGATCGCCGCTGAATGACCGGCGCCCCCGATCCGCAGCACAGCGCGGGCGGCGTCGATGCCGCGGCGTGCGTCAGGAACGCGCACGAGCCCGAGCAGCGGGAAGAGCTTTTCGCGCGCGAGAGGTTCCTCGGGAACGACCGGCGAGAAGGGAGCCACCAGCACGCGTGTGCCGGCGGGTGCACGGATGCCGGCTTCCCGAGCGAGCGTCTGAGCGTCCTTCCCGACCATGTCGAGACGCATGCGACCTTCGGGATAGAGCGCCGCGCGCACCGCGGCGACATCCTCCGACGAAAGCACGAGACCACCGTGCCGCTCGAACTCCTTCTCGAGAGCGTCCGCAACCCGCTCCTCCACGATGACGCACGACTCGTTGGTGCAGAGAATGGAGTTGTCGAAGCTCTTCGAGTCCATCAGCCGCTTCGCCGTTGCGGCGAGATCGGCCGTCTGATCCACGAGCGCCGGCACGTTTCCCGGCCCGACACCCCAGGCGGGGTTCCCCGAGCGATAGGCAGCCCGGACGACTGCCGTGCCTCCCGTGGCGACGATCACATCGGTCGTCGGATCACTCATCAACGCCTCGATCAGCGGGATCGTCGGCTCTTCCACGACCTGCACGCAGCCGTCGGGCGCGCCAGCAGTTACTGCTGCTCGGGCGAGATGGCTCACAGCGTCCGTGCACACCTCTCGGGCAAGGGGATGTGGGCTGACGACGACGGCGTTTCGGGTCATCAGCGAAAGCAGCACCTTGAAGTAGACCGTCGCGATGGGGTTGGTCGACGGCGTCAACGCAAGCACCACTCCTGCAGGGCGCGGGATCTCGACGATACGAGCCTCCGCATCGACTCTGGCGCTGACGTAGTCGCCGTCGCCCCACCAGTCGACGACTCCTTTCGAACACGCCTCGTTCTTGATCAGCTTGTGCTCGGAAACGCCCATGCCCGTCTCCTCGACGGCCCACTCGGCGTACCTTTTGGCATTTTGGTATGCCTCTTCGGTCACCGCGTCGACGATTCTGCGAGTGCGATCGAGATCGAACTCGGCGAATGCCGTGGCGGCCCAGTGGGCGCGCTGGAGCATCATCCGCGCGCGCGGCACGCCTGCGGCCTCGGGCGCAGCGTCCCTCATCGGACAGCCGCCAAGGAGCGCTCGCCGCGCAACTCGACCAGCGCCTGGCCGATCGAGATCTCGGTGCGATCGAGCACCTCGTCGACCAGCTCAGGTCCGAGCAGGATGCCGGGCTTGAACTGCAGCACCCGTGGATCGAGCGTCGAGAAGATCGCCCACACACCGTTCTCGTAGAGGTGTTTCATGACGGTCTTGGCGCCTTCGGGATGGTCGAACTCCAAACCCATTACGACTCCGTCCTGACGGATGCCGACGAACCAGTCCGGATAGAGCTCCTGGATCGCGTGCAGGCCTCGGCCGAAGCGGTCCGCGATGTAGTGCACCATGGAGCGCACCTCGGGCCGCCCGCAGATCTCGAGGACTTTCAGCCCGACGATGCAACCCAGCTCCGCACCGGCGCCGGTCGAGATGTGGCCGAACCCATCCTGCTCGAGCCAGGCGGAGCACTCGTCGGACACCACGACGCAGGCGATCGGGTACATGCCCCCCGTGATGCCCTTGCCGATGACCATGATGTCGGGCTCGATCCCAGCCTTTGCGACACCCCACATCTCCCCGGTGCGCATCAGCCCGGTCTGCACTTCGTCGGCGATGTAGAGGGCGTCGTACCGCTCGCACAGCTGCTTCACGCCCTGGAGATAGCCGGGCTCGGGAAGCGGGAACCCGTAGGTCGCGGGGATCGTCTCGATCAGCACTGCGGCGCAGTCCCCGCCGCGCAATGCCCCCTCCATCTGATCGAGATCGTTGAAGGGCACATGGGTGAACTCGTCCGGCCGGTCGGCCAGGAAAAGCCGGGAGAAGCGATCGTCTCCCGTGGCGACTGCGAGACCGGTATGGCCGTGGTACCCCTTCAGAATGGACACGATCTTGCGTCGATGTCGTGTGTGACGCGCCGTATTGATCGCTATGTCCGTCGCCTCGCCGCCGCTGGCGCCTTAGATCACACGTCTCATGTTCGGAGGACACGTCTTGACCAGCGCCTCCGCC
>JBOHAY010000158.1:0-4411 GCA_050697935.1 Gaiellaceae bacterium
CTGCTCGTCGGAGCTGGCCTGCCGCATCCGAAGACTGCTCACGTCACCGCGCCGGACGAGGTGGCCGAGATCGAGCCGCCCGTCGTGGTCAAGCCCCGCTTCGGAAGTTGGGGCACCGACGTCTTCCGGTGCGAGACGCGAGACGGCCTCGTTCGAACGCTCGCGGAGGTCAGCTCGAGGCCCTGGTTCATACGGCATGGCGCTCTCGTCCAGGAGCTCGTGCCTCCGTCCGGACATGACCTGCGGCTCGTCGTTGCAGCTGGTCGTGTGGTCGGTGCGACCGAGCGGGTGGCGCGACCCGGTGAGTGGCGAACGAACGTCGCGCTCGGTGGGACGAGACGGCCGACGCGGCCATCGAGGGAGGCTTGCGCGCTCGGGGTGAGGGCCGCCGAGCTGATCGGTGCGGACCTCGTCGGCGTCGATCTTCTACCTGCTTCGAGCGGCTACGTCGTCCTCGAGCTGAACGGCGCCGTGGAGTTCGATCGTGCGTACGACATAGGAGGCTCGAACGTGTTCAGAGAAGCCGCCACAGTCCTAGGGTTGCCGCGGCTCCCCTCTTCACGTTGGCCGACGATCAGCGCGGCAGAGGTCCGACCCCATCGCGGCCGAGATCGGGAATGAGCTGAGGACGAGGAGCAGCAACCAGGCGACGGGGAAAAGTGCCCCGAGCTTTCGGACTCGATCTAAGCGAAGAGCACACCGAGAGCCGTCAAGATCCATCCGAAAGGTCCCAACGACCACCGTGCCGAACGTGGCGCGCCATCGTCCTCCTTTCGGGGATCTACCCTAGTTCCGCCGGTGAGCTCGCCCATCCGGGCAGACGCTGACCCGTGCCTCCGGGTTCTACGGACACTCCCCCGAATGGCAGCGCGCGTACTTTGCCACCGCGTACTCAGCAGCCGCCCGGATGCGACTCGCCCTAGCGGCGGCGACACTCGGGGCGATGACGCTCACCACGCTCGTCTTCAAGAATCTTTTCCGACAGCGAGTGCGGTCGCTCCTCACCGTGCTCGGAATCGCGATCGGCGTCGCGACGGTCGTCGCCCTCGGCTCGATCACGGAAGGCCTCAAGGGCTCGTCGGGCGAGTTCATTCGCGCCGGGGGAGCCGACTTCATGGTTGCCCAGGAAGGGGCGTCCGATCTCAGCTTCAGCGCCGTCTCCGAGGCCGACTGGCGCTTGATCGCAGCTCGTCCCGACGTACATCGGGCGACCGGGTTCCTGCTCGAGGTCGCGGACGTCGGCTCGAACCCGTTCTTCCTCCTGTTCGGCTACGAGCCCGAGGCACTTCCGGACGAGCCGATCGAGCTCATAGCAGGGCGGCTGCTCGCGCCAGGCGCTCGACACGAGGCGCTGCTCGGCAGCGATGGGGCGCATGCCCTGGGCGCCGACGTCGGAGAGACCATCGACCTCGACCGCACGCGCTTCGACGTGGTCGGCATCTACCGCACCGGCGAGCAGTGGCGGGACTCCGGCGCAATCGTGCCGCTCCAGACGGCGCAAGGGATCGCCAGCAAGACGGACGTCGTGACGGCCGTTCATGTGTGGGTCGTCGACGGCACGGACGCGCACGAGGTCGCAGTGGCGATCGAGCGAGAGCATCCTCAACTCGCCGCGCTCGAGGAGCCGGGGGACTACGGAGACGTCGACCAGGGCTTCAAGATCCTGGACGCCGCCAACCTCGCGATCTCGCTGCTCGCCCTCGGAATCGGTGCGATCGGCGTGATGAACACGATGATCATGTCCGTCTTCGAGCGGACGCGCGAGATCGGAGTTCTGCGCGCGGTCGGCTGGCGCGGCTCGAGGATCCTCAGAATGATCTTCCTCGAGTCGCTCGCTCTCTGTCTCATCGCCGCGGCGCTCGGCATCGTCTTCGGCGTCCTGGCAAGCAGGGCTGTGTTGCTCATTCCCGCGATCTCCTCGTTCCTCGTCCCCGCGTACGCGCCAGATGTGTTCTTGCGGGCCGTCGCGGTAGGTGTCGTCGTGGCGCTGGTCGGCGCCTTGTATCCGGCTGTCCGAGCGGTCCGCCTCTCCCCGATGGAGGCACTCCGCTATGAGTGATCCCGTCGTCCGCGTCCGGTCTGTCCGCAAGTCGTTCGACGAAGGACGGATCGTCGCGCTGGACGGCATGGACCTCGAGGTCGCAGAAGGCGAGTTCGTCGCCATCGTGGGGCCCTCGGGATGTGGGAAGTCCACGCTGCTCCATCTCGTGGCGGCGCTCGACCAGCCGGACGACGGGTCGATCGAGGTTGCAGGGCACGAGCTCGCTTCGGGGCATGACCTGACGCACTACCGCGCTCGCCACGTCGGCATGATCTTCCAGCTGCACAACCTGCTTCCGACGCTGACCGCCGAGGAGAACGTCCAGGTGCCCATGCTCGAACTCGGCCTGTCGCGCCGCGAGCGCCGTGCACGCGCAAGGGCGCTGCTTGACGCCGTCGGCCTCGCCGGCCGCGAAGGCAGTCGTCCGCCCGAGCTATCCGGGGGCGAGCGACAGCGGGTAGCGATCGCGCGCGCCCTGGCCAACGACCCGCCGATTCTGCTGGCCGACGAGCCGACCGGAAGCCTCGACTCGGAAGCGGGGCGGCGCGTACTGGAACTGCTCGAGGAGCTTCGCCGAACGCGAGGACTCACCCTCCTGCTCGTGACGCACGACGCTGACGTTGCCCGGCTCGCCGACCGTGTCGTGCGGATGCTGGACGGCCACGCCGCCCTCGACGTCCCGGACGACGAGCTTGCGCCCGCGAGCGCCGCGGGATAGCTACCGGCTGTCGTCCGCAGGAAGCGGCTGGGCAGACGGAACGTCGTCGCCCGGCTCGCGCAGATACACGAACCAGTAGATCGCGCTGACCAAGACCGCGCTGCTGATGATGTCCCGGTGGTCCCTGGGACAGATTCGCTCCGACGAACCGCTCCCACGTCAGGGTGGAGAGGGTGGGAGCCGCGTCGCCCTGAGCGGACACGAACGCGGCGTCGCTCTTCAACGGGTGGGCGTCATCAAGGCCGGCATGTCGACCGCGAACACGTCAGACGGCTCCTCTCGGCTCGCAGGCGGTGACGGGTTGATCCGGTAGTGCCGGGAGGCTTCCGGATCGAACGGTTGCTCCGACCTCGCGGAGCACGAGGAGGGCGGCTCAGCCGCCCTCTTCTCATGAATCCGTACTTCGCCGCAGCCCGATCGGCGCGACTCCCGATGCCCCGCTTGCGCGAGGCGGCGAGACTTTGAGATACCGAAAGGAGGAAGCGAGATGAAGGTGCAGGAGATCATGACGTCCGACGTGCTCACCATCGGGCCCGAGGCCGAGCTCCGCGATGTCGCCAGAATCTTCGTCGAGCGCGGCATCTCGGGCTTGCCCGTCTGCGGTGCGCGGCGCGAGATTCTCGGGGTGGTTTCGGAAGGCGACATCCTGTTCAAGGAGCAAGGCCCGCGCGGGCAGTCCATGTTGTCCCGCTTGGGCGGGAAGGCGTTAAAGGAGCTCGAGAAGACACGTGCGGTCAAGGTGAGTGAGGCGATGACCACTCCGGCGATCACGGTCTCGCCGTATTGCTCGGTGGCCGAGGCTGCCAGGCTGATGTCGGAGCACGGCATCAACCGACTTCCGGTCGTGAAGGGCGCCGAGCTCGTCGGCATCGTCACGCGCACGGACCTCGTTCGTGCGTTCGTGCGATCGGACGAGGAGATCCGTCGCGAGATCGGGGAGGACCTGATTCGCAGGACTCTCTGGATCGAGGCTCCGGAGGCCATTGGAGTGGACATCGAGCGCGGTGCCGTTCGGCTGAGCGGCCACCTGCAGACGAGCAGTGACGCGTCTCTGCTCGTGCGACTCGTCGCTCGTGTGCCGGGCGTCGTATCGGTTGAGTCGGACCTGAGCTGGACGACCGACGATATGAGCCGCGACGGGAGGCGAGAGCTGCGCCGGACCCAGGTGCCCGCGTCGAGCAGGTAGAAGAAGCGGTATGGCCACGACTATCCCGGTGGCCGCGTGAGGCTGCGGCGGCTCTGGATCGACACTTACGAGCCGTCACATCGTGACTGGTGCGGGGATCAGTGCGGGATGATGAATTGCAGCGTGCATGCGGCTCGCACAAAATCCCTGCAAATCGAGACGGGAGCGACGGGACTCGAACCCGCGACCTCCGGCGTGACAGGCCACTTCCAGGATCGCGACGTGGACGACGATGGGGTCGGAATCGCTCGATTCATCCGGCTTCCCGGCTGACGGTCCTGGCGAGACCGCATGGTTGAGCGGAGCCACTTCGGACGTTTTCTGCCCGCCACTCCGACGCTATGTCGCTCACAGGCAGCACCCCCGATTGCAGGATCGGACGCCTTTCCCGCGCTGGTCCGGCTATCGACATCACGCCTCGGGTCGGTAGCTCAGGTAGACAACGCCGTTGTCGTAGGACTCGCAG
>JBOHAY010000159.1:0-11136 GCA_050697935.1 Gaiellaceae bacterium
TTCCTCCACACTCACGGGCCGAAGGCCGGCCCGTGACCCTCGACTTGCGCGATCGAATCAGGGACGTACCGGACTTCCCGACCGAGGGAGTGCTCTTCAAGGATCTGATGCCCCTGATCGCCGATCCGGAGTACTTCTCAGAGACGATCCGCCGGCTTGCCGACTGGGCGCGGCCCCGTGAGCCGGACCTGATCCTCGGTGCGGAGGCCCGGGGATTCATCTTCGGCTCGGCGCTCGCATATGCACTCGGGGCGGGCTTCGTCGCCGCGCGCAAGCCCGGCAAGCTTCCACGCGAGACCGTCGAGGCGTTCTACGCACTCGAGTACGGCTCGGACAGCCTTCAGGTGCACCGTGATGCCGTTCCGGCCGAATCACGGGTGATCGTGCTCGACGACGTCCTCGCGACCGGAGGAACGGCGAAGGCGAAGGTGGAGCTCGTCGAGGGTCTCGGAGGAGTCGTGGTGGGGATCGAGTTCGTGCTCGAGCTCACGTTCCTCGGCGGGCGAGAGAAGCTCGCCGGCTACGACGTGTACTCGCTCGTCACCTACTGAGTGACGAGCGCGGCGTCCGAGCCGCCGATTACAACGAGACCATGTACGACCCGCTGACGAGCACGTACTCGTTCTCATGTCCGCACGGCCGTGGAGCGCAGCTGCCGCTGTCGGCCTTCCGGACGCTCCAACGCCTTCCCGGCGCCGCGCACCCGGCGGTGTATCGAATCCAGTTCGCGTGTTGGTGCGGCGGCGAGCACCCAGGATTGATCGCGCACGACGACCTCGACTGGGCCCATCTCGGAACGACGATCGACCGTACGTTCAGGAACCTCATGACCGCCCACGACGACCCGATCTCGGCGGAGCTCGTCGATCTCTCCGCGGGCCGCATCGGGGCGGGGGAGTGGCCCTGGAGCTTCTTCTGCTTTCTCGAGGGACGCGCCCGTCCCGTCACACCGTCCGCGTTCACCCTCATCGCTCCGGGTGGGCGTGCTTTCGGCGTCGCTGTCCAGTGCCCGGCGTGCTCGTCGGTCTCGGTCAATCTCGTGACGCGCGAGCACGTCGACGTTCCGTTTTGGAACGATGCAAACGTCGGCGTGGTACCACACGTGTTCGAGCGCGACGCCCTTCACGCCCTGGCCGACTTCCGAGCCGAGCTCGATTCGGCGCACTTCGACGAGAGGAGACTCGATCTCGAGCTCTGATCAACCGGCTCGCTCGAGAGGTTCACTCCCGCCAGGGATCGGTATGCAGCTATCTGCGACCGATGCTCGACTCATGAGTGCCGCCGTCCTCACCACCGTCGCCCCTGCCGGTTCGAGGCGCCTTCTCGCCGATGTCAGTGCCATCGCCGGGAAAGGTGCAGTCGCCAAGACGCCAGCTCTCGACCGCCTCGAGGCTGCGATCGGCCGCGACTTCGCCGATCGCCTCGTTGCCGCACTCAGCGACAAGCGCGTCGCGTCTCGCGACTGAGCGCCCGTCTAGCGTCGGCCCGGGCTGGCTCCGCCGCGCGTCCTGACAAAGAGGAAGATCGCGCCCGCCGCGACGAGCGAGACGACGAATGCCAGGCCTCCAGGCACGTCGATGGCGAGGGCGCCCAGCCACATGTAGAGGAAGAAGACGAGCGACCAGCCGAACGCGTGCACGCCTTGGTCGATGCTCGGAGCTCGAAGGTGCATCGGAGGCGATCCTATACCGGACCAAAAAAATTCACCGAGCCGGTGGCGCTTTCGTCCACTCAGCCCGCTGACCGTCCGCTTCCGCGTAGAGCCTGCGAGCTGCGCTTCGACCTAATCGCGCTCCGTGCTCGGTGCATGGAGGAAGCTATTGGACGCGGCCGAAGCGGTCAAGCCTCCCGTTCACCGGATTGCCGCAATTTGCGCTCGTTTTCTTCCTGCGTCACCGTCGGCGCCTCAACGTAGGATCCGATCGTGCGCCGCTCCCTCGTGTACAGCGTCGCGGGAGCGACGCTCGGGCTTGCCGTGCTCTTGACGCTGCTCGGACTGGGCGACGACCCCGCAGCTCTCACAAATGGGCAGGCCTTCGTTCTCGGTGTCGTCCAGGGCCTCACGGAGCTCCTGCCAGTCTCGTCGTCGGGTCACCTGATTCTCGTCCCCTGGGGCGCTGACTGGACGTATCTGAAGGAGAACGATCGCTTCAATCAGACATTCGACGTCTCGCTTCATCTGGGAACGCTTGTCGCGGTGGGCGCGTACTTCTGGGGCGACGTCGTCCGGCTCGTCCGCGCGTGGTTCGGCTCGATCGGGCGCCGGCGCATCCAGTCCTCCGACGAGCGAGTTGCATGGTTCGTGCTCGTCGCCACGATTCCCGCAGGGCTGGCCGGCGTCTTGGGCGAAGACCTGATCGCGGACAATCTCGGCGAGCCGTGGCAGATCCTCGTCCTGCTCGCCGGGGGTGCGCTGCTCTTGCTCTGGGCAGACCGCTCGCCGCAGAGCCGCGCCATGGGCGATCTCGGCCTGCGGCAGGCACTGGTCATGGGCTTCGCCCAGGCGCTCGCGCTGGCACCCGGAGTCTCGCGCTCCGGAATAACGATCACCGCGGGCCGTTTCATGAAGCTCGATCGCGACGGCGCGGCGCGTTTCTCGTTCCTGCTGCTGCTCCCGACGGTGCTCGGCGCCGTTCTGCTGAAGGGAGTGGGGGACGTCCTTCTCGGAGATCTTCCCGACGGCTGGCAGGGACCTTTCGTCGTCGGAACCCTCGCGGCGCTCGGAAGCGGCCTGCTCGCGATCGACTGGTTGCTCGGCTTCGTGCGAAGCCATACCTACGGCGTCTTCGTCGTCTACCGACTCGTCGTCGCCGCCCTCGTGCTGCTCGCGATCGTCGGCGGGGTGCGGGACGCGACGTTCTAGCGAACTGCGGTAAGGCTCTTTGTCGAGTGCCGTGCCCTGATCCGGCGCCGGATCAGGGAGTACCCCGATGCTGTGCGGACGTGCCGGCGGCCATCCTTGACTTGAAGAGAGGAGCGGTGGTGTCAACTCTCAGTCCGGAAGTGGAGCCCGGGTTCGCTTCGCGCTCGTCGGGACGGCGGCCTGTCGGAGGCAAGATGCGGCGATTCGGCCTCGGGATCTTCTTCGTGTCGGTCGGGGTGAATGCGGCCATCGGAATCTACGCCGTGCTCGCACCGGATTTCGGCGAGGCTCAGGGCAAGATCCTCGGGACCTCGCTTTGTGTCACAGGCGCGGTAGTCCTCGCACTCGCCTGTGAGCCGGCGTGGGAGCGACGGCTGCTCGGACCCGTGGCACCGGTCGGGGCCGTCCTCGGAGCGCTCGGGTTCACGCTCGCGGTCATCGGCATCTGGACCCGAGCCGCAGAGCGAGTTCTGGGGAAAGATGATGGGAAGCATCTTCACGGTGGCCGCCGCATGTGCGGTCGCAAGCCTCGTTGCGCTCGCGCGACTCGCGCCTCGGCACGCGTGGGTGTTCACCGTAACACTCGCGCTGCTCGTCGTCGGCGCAGCGATTGTGAGCCTCCTGCCGTGGCTGGGGGATGACCCTCCTGACGCTTACGTCCGCGCTCTCGGCGTCGTCATGATCGTGCTAGCCGCGTTCACCGTGACCGTGCCGGTTCTACATTGGGTCGATCGCGCGGCGCTCGTTGTGGCCGAGACCGAGACCGGCGCCGTTCGCTTCTGTCCGTACTGCGGCCGTGAACTCGACGGCGTCGTCGGAGTCGATCTTCGGTGCGCTCGATGTGGGAGGGGCTTCACGGTCACCGCTGTGGAGACAGAGTCCGAGAGCGAGTTCTCCGTCAACTTGACATAACGCCGATTATCGTGCGTTCGAACTCCTTGGCCGTCGCGCATCCCTCCGCCGAGGTCCACTTCCTCGTTGCAGCCGTCGTGCGTCCCCGAGTAACAGACCCGAGAGTCATCGTCCGATCAGGCGTGGGCGTGCCCGCGGCCGCGAGAAGCCGCGCTGCGCTGGCTCGAGCGGTACCTCAGGCGATGCACGCCCACCGCGACCGCCCGCGCCAGGCTCGGACACGAAGCGGAGTATGAGCGGTCCGACCGGCCGGGATGGCCAGGGCGAGGGATTTCGTCGAATACCCCCTAGACACGAGGGCGCGGACGCGAGAGAGTGTCACCTACCGCGTTCGATTCGTTCCCCCGCCGCGCGTGACCCAAGTCGACATCGACAACATCCTCGCGTTCGAGGACATCCGGCTCTTGCTCGAGCAGTCCGAGCAGGTCGGGACGATCAGGGCATCCGACTTGGCCGAGATCGCCGAGGCCTACGAGCTCACCGAGCTCGAACATGACGTGCTCCTGCGAGAGCTCGACCAGCGAAGCATCGAGATCGTCGAGCAACCGCCCCACTCGGAGACGGTCGTGGCGTTGACCGCGCCGGTCGAGACGACCACGGACGCGCTCCAGCTCTTTCTGCGCGAGGCCGGCCGTCACCAGCTGCTCACCGCCGCTCAGGAGGTCGAGCTCGCGAAGCGGATCGAGCGTGGGGACATGGATGCGAAGGAGCGGATGATCCAGTCGAATCTCCGCCTCGTGGTCTCGATCGCTAAGAACTACCGCAATCAGGGGCTTCCCTTCCTCGACCTGATCCAGGAAGGCACGCTCGGGCTCATTCGAGCGGTCGAGAAGTTCGACTGGCGTCGCGGGTTCAAGTTCTCGACGTATGCGACGTGGTGGATCCGTCAGGCCGTCGCCCGTGCGTTGGCCGACAAGGCGCGCACGATCCGCATGCCGGTGCACATCGTCGAACGGCTGCAGAAGATCAACCGCGCCGATCGCCTCCTGTGGACGCAGCTCGGGCGGGAGCCGACCCTCGACGAGATCGCGGACGAAGCGTCGTTGACTGTGCAACAGGTGCTCGAGGTGCGGGCTGCCGCGCGCGCGTCGACGAGTCTCGATGCCCCGGTCGGCGACGGCGAGGACGCCGTTTTCGGAGACTTCGTCGCCGGCGACGAGCCACTCCCTGAGGAGGCAGTCGAGCTCCATCTGCGCAGCGAGGCGCTGAGGCACGCGCTCGCAGCTCTGCCCCAGCGCGAGCGTGAGGTCGTCGTGATGCGCTACGGCCTCACGGGCGCCGAGCCGCAGACGCTCGAGGAGATCGGGCGACGGCTTGGGCTCACGCGCGAGCGCGTCCGGCAGATCGAGCTCGAATCGCTTCGACGCCTTGCCGGTCTGCGTGAGATGCAGGCCGTCGACGCGACCTGACAACCGCAGGTCGCCCCTGCGAGCCAGGCTGGCGTCTGCGGCGCTCAGGTACGGAGGTACAGCTCGAGCCCTGGCGCGACCGCGCGCAGTTCTCGTAGCGCTCGCGCTTCGAGCTGGCGGACACGCTCGCGCGTGATGCCGAGGTTCGACCCGACCTCCTCGAGCGTCCGCGGGCGAACCCCGTCGAGGCCGAAGCGCTCGATGACGACTCGCCGCTGCCGAGGCTGGAGCTTCGCGAGTGCGTCGAGGAGCTCTGACGAGCGTGCTCGGTCGGCAGTCTCCGCCTCGGGTTGCTGGGCGTTCGTGTCCGGGATGAGGTCTGCGACGCTCGAGTCACCGTCGCCGATCGGCGTCTCGAGGCTGACCGGGTCGAGCACGAGCTCGAGCAGCTCCTGGACACGTTCGGGCGTGATGCCGATCTCAGTGGCGATCTCCTCGAGCGACGGATCGCGATTCAGCTTCTGTCCGAGCAGGCGCCGGGTCTTCGTGACCTTGCGAACCTGGTCGGCGACGTGGACGGGGAGTCGAATCGTGCGGCCCTGCTCCGCGAGCGCCCGGGAGATCGACTGCTTGATCCACCAAGTGGCGTACGTGGAGAGCTTGAACCCCATCGTGTAGTCGAACTTTTCGACCGCGCGAATGAGCCCGAGGTTTCCTTCCTGGATCAGGTCCAGGAGAGGAACATCGGCCCGCGTGTAGTTGCGCGTGATCGACATGACGAGGCGAAGGTTCGACTCGATGAGCTTGCGCTTCGCGGCCTCGTCGCCTGCGTCCTTGCGGCGGGCGAGCTCGCGCTCCTGCGCCGGCGTGAGGAGGCGTCCGTCGCCGATCTGGCGGACGTACAGCTTGAGCGGGTCGTCGGGGCTCGGCCCAGCGAGATCGGGGCGCTCCCGCGACGCCGGTTCGTCGGCTGCGACGGGTGCTTCCTCTTCCGCAGGATCGAAGAGATGCTCAGCGGCGTTCCCTTCCACGGCGGAGGTATCGACCGCGAGGTTGCCCCGCTTGAGGGATGACATCCTCCGACGAGGGATCGGGCGTTCGAGCGAGAAGCCGATCGGACGTGTGCAACGCGCTCTTCACAAACAGTGTCTTCAGGTCCGTCGTCTACGGTTTCTAGTGGCGTCCGACCCCGGGAGTCGACGAACGGTTCATGTGCGGCATAGCGGGCTATAGCTTCAGTCCTGACTCGACCGTCGAGCGAACACTCGCGGCGCAGGCGCTTCTCGCGGGAATCGCGGAGCGCGGAGCCGACGCGGTCGGATACGCGTGGCGCACCGATCAGGGAGAAGTCGACGTCACGAAGCTGCGCGGCGGGGCGAGTGCGCTCCTGGACGAGATCGCCATCCCTTCTTCAGCGCAACAGACGCTCATCCACGTCCGCGACTTCACGAAGGGACATCCCGAGATCGCGGCCAACAACCATCCCATTCGGCATGGATCAGTGGTCGGGATCCACAACGGCATCATCGAGAACGACGATGCGCTGCTCGCGGCCTACGGGATCGACCGCGAGGAGCCGGACATGACCGTCGACTCCGAGGCGATCTTCGCGCTCGTGGAGCATCACCGCCACGACGCGCGGGCGCTCACCAAGCTGCGTGGCGCGATGGCGGCCGCCTGGATGGACGAGCGCGACTCGATTACCCTCTACCTCGCGCGCGGTCGGCTGCGACCGTTATGGATCGGCCGGAGCAGCCACGAGCTCTACTTCGCCTCGACACGCCGCGCGCTCAGGATCGTCGAAGCGGCGCTGCAGACGCGGCTTCTCGTGCACGAGGTGCGCGAGGGTCGTCTCCTCCGCGTCTCCGAGGGAGCGATCGTCCGCGAGCAGCGGTTCCGTCCCGATCGCCGGTATCGCGAAGTGGGCTACCTGCCGCCGGTACGCGCTCCGCGGGAGGCTGTCTCCTGCCTCGAGCGCTTCGCAGCGCTCGCTTCAGCCGCCGCTGTCTAGCGACCCGTCCGGTAGCACGTCGACGCTTTCGTCCCGTAGGCGCTCGCGGACGAGGAACTGAAACGCGGTCCACGCACCGCGGGGCACGTCGAGCAGTCGGTAGACCTGCCATTCGGACAGCAGCGCGTCGTTCTCTCGCCGGGCATCCGCCCAATCGGACATCTTCGGGAGCCGGCCGATGGCCTGCGCAAGCTCGGCGCCCTGTTCGATCGCGCGCTCGAGACGCTCCTCACCCTGGAGCACCTCGAATCCCGCCTCGCGAAGCGCGTTCGCAAGCGAGCCGAACGTATGCGCATACAGCGACGCTGACGGAAGCGCTCGGCGACGCGCCGCGAGATCACGTGCAGTCGGGGTACGCCCAAGCTCGACACCAAGCGTGCGGAGTTGCTCGAGGAGGTCGTCGCGGGTGAGGAAGCGACGCGGGAAGAGGCCTGCTGATCGCTTCGCTGCGTTCCAGGTCCCGAAGTGCTCGATCACCGTCTGCGGATGAACGCGCGCCTCCGGATCCTGCGCGAACTCACGCATCGTCGGAGAGCGTCCGAGCCTCTGCGCAGCGGCACGCAGTTCCTCGAGTATTTCGGCGTCCGAGTAGCGTCGGCGCAGACCAGCACGAAATGCCGCGAGCTCAGCCTCGTCGATTCGGAGCGGTCCACGCTTTCGTGGGCGCGGTCGAGCCATACGTGCAAGTAGCTTAGAGCGTTCTGCAGAATCTGCAAGCTCTCCAGAGCGCGCGGCCGCTCCTCCCCACTCTGTACGCTCGCCGCGATGGGGGTTCGACTCGCGATCGAGACGCTGGCTGCTCGCAGCGTGGGCGCGCTGTCACGCGCCGCGGGACGCGGTGGCGGAACGACGCTTCCCGGAAAGCTCGTGTGGAAGCTCGATCCGGGATCCGTCGACGCTCTCGCCGCACGGTTGTCCAAGGGCAGCGCTCTCGTGTCGGCGACCAACGGCAAGACGACGACAACAGCGATGGCGGCGAGGATTCTCGGTGCTGACTTACGTCTTGCGTGGAACCGATCGGGCGCGAATCTCCTCTCCGGGATCGCTTCCGAGCTCGTCGCCGCGCGGCGAGCGGAGCTCGGCCTCTTCGAGGTGGACGAAGGTGCATTCCCCGAGGCTGCGGCTCGGATGCGACCCCGGGTCGTCGCGCTTTCCAACCTGTTCCGCGATCAGCTCGACCGCTATGGCGAGCTCGAGCTCGTGGCCGAACGATGGCGGGCAGCCGTTGGCGCGCTTCCCGACGAGACCACGCTCGTTGTCAATGCAGACGATCCAGTCGTCGCGAGTCTTGCGGAGGGGCGTGGACGTGCGCTTCGCTTCGGAGTGGACGATCCGCGTCACGCACGCCGGGCGCTTCAGCATGCTGCCGATTCGAAGTACTGCATTCGCTGCGGGACTCCGTACGAGTACGCGGCGGTATACGTCGGACACCTCGGTGACTACCGGTGCCCGGCCTGCGACCACGCGCGACCCACGCTCGACGTCGCGGCGCGAGAGATCGAGCTGCGGGGCTTGGTTGCGTCCCGGTTCCGGATCGATACGCCGGCCGGAGCCGTGGACATCGACCTCGGCCTACCCGGCCTCTACAACGTCTACAACGCCACGGCAGCCGCATCTCTGTCGCTTGCCCTCGGCGCATCGCCGAGCGACGTCCAGACAGGCCTGAAGGCGTTCAGCGCGGCATTCGGGAGGTTCGAGCGAGTCCCGACCGGTGGAAAGACGGTCGTGGTCCTCCTCGTGAAGAACCCGGCAGGAGCGAACGAGGTCCTGCGAACCCTCGAGACGGGCGTGCCGCCGGTCCTCGTGCTGGCGCTCAACGACGCGATTGCCGATGGACAGGACGTCTCGTGGATCTGGGACGTCGACTTCGAGCCCATCCTCGAGCACGTCGGTCGCGTCGTGGTGAGCGGCGATCGCGCGGCGGAGCTCGGGTTACGGCTGCTGTACGGCGGGCTTCCCGACGACAGGCTCGAAGTCGAGCCCTCGCTCGAGCGGGCACTCGACCATGGTCTGGCGCTGGTCGATGCCGGCACGGAGCTCGTCGTGCTCCCCACCTACACGGCGATGCTGGCGCTGCGAGAGATCCTTTCAGCACGGGGCCTCGTGCGCCCCTACTGGGAGGGCGAGCAACCGTGAAGATCGTCGTCGGCCACCTCTACCCGGGCTATCTGAACATCTATGCGGATCGTGGGAACATCGCAGTCCTCACCCGACGCGCCGCACTTCGCGGCCACGAGTTGGTGGTCCGCTCGGTCGGCATCGGAGATCCGCTCGATCCCGACGCGCACGACCTCCTCTACGTCGGCGGTGGGCAGGATCGGGAGCAAGCGCTCGTGGCTCCTGATCTCGTCGAGAAGAGCGAGGCCGTTCACACTGCGCACGCGTCCGGCGTGGCAGTGCTGGCAGTCTGCGGCGGATACCAGCTCCTCGGGCGCAGCTACCGTGGCCGCGACGGCTCGTTCATGCCCGGCGTCGGCTTGTTCCCGCACGAGACAGTGGCCGGGTCGTCGCGCATGATCGGGGATGTGCTGCTGGAGTGCGAGCTCGAGCCTGGCGAGGGACAGCAGCTCGCGGGCTTCGAGAATCACGTCGGACGAACGCTTCTCGATTCCGGCGCGACACCGCTCGGGCGGGTGCTCTTCGGATTCGGGAACGACGGTGAGTCGGGCTTGGAAGGGTGTCGGATCGGTCGCGCGATCGGGACCTACCTGCACGGCCCGCTCCTTCCGCGGAACCCGTGGCTGGCCGACTGGCTCCTGGGGCAGGCGCTCGGGCATGCAGCGCATGGCACAACCCCACCACTGGATCCGCTCCCGGACGAGCTCGAACACGAGGCGTTTAGGGTTGCTGCGGAGCGAGCTCGTAAGCGCGGTGGTCGTCGCTAAGAGCGGGATTCTCGAGGGGCACCCCGGCCCACCACCCGCTATCAGCGTATCGAGGAGAAAAGGACGTGTGGGACGCAAATCGTGTCGAAAGCGTGCCAGCTGACGCGGTCTACTGCACCCACATCTCACCGAGGTAGACCGCCGGGTCGCCTGGCTGCCAGCGCTGCAGGAACCGATGGATGGGCGGGTGGATAGCGATCGAGTCGAGCTCGTGACCGTGAAAGGCACGATGCCCGCGAACCGCGGTGTCCTGAGATGTCACATCCTCGAGTGACCCGGACACGTCCGCAGCGAAGATCACATGTACGACGTGCTTGCGCTTCGGCCACTTCTCCGGGGAGATCGAGTCGACCAGTGCGACCGGGCCTTCGAGTGGAACATCGACGCCCTCAGGGAAGAGGCCCGTCTCCTCCCATAACTCCCGGCGGAGAGCGTGAATCAAGCTCTCGCCGACGCGAACACCGCCTCCGGGGAGAAGCCAGACCTCGTCCGCGCCTTTCTCGTGTCGGATCAACAAGATCTGCCCGCGCCAGCGGAGGATCGCCGAGACACGGATCCGCGGCTCCATGTTCAGTGCGCCGACGACCCGAAGCCCTGGCCAGCGCGCTCGCTGACGGCCAGCTCGTCAACCTCGACCAGGCGCACTGACGCTATCGGCACGACGACGAGCTGGGCGATTCGCATGCCTGGCTCCACGGTGAACGCGTTCCGCGGATCGGTGTTCAGGAGGACAACACGGATCTCGCCTCGATACCCGGAGTCGATCAGCCCCGGTGAGTTCACCACACCGATTCCGTGGCGCGCGGCGAGCCCGGAGCGCGGCTGAACGAAGCCCGCGTACCCGACGGGGATCTCGACTGCGATTCCGGTCGGCACGGTGGCGCGCTCACCCGGTTCGAGCGTGACGCCCTCACACGCCGCGAGATCGAGACCGGCGTCGCCCGTGTAAGCCTGGCTCGGGAGCACGGAATCGTCGCGCAGGCGGCGCACTGGTACGTCGATCACGAGCGGGAGGCCTCCCGCTCATGATCTCCCGACACGAGGAAGCTCGCAAATCGTGGAATCTCCTGGCGAGGCAATCGCGCGCGGATACGAACGCCCTCCGGAGTGTCGCGG